>JAFTKI010000001.1 GCA_017453335.1 Clostridia bacterium | reverse complement strand
GGCTAACGCAACGCACACGGGTGGTACAGCAACCTGTGAAAGCAAAGCAGAATGTGACGTTTGCGGCATGGAATACGGCGATCTTGCAGAGCACATTCCCAACGCCGATGACGGTGACTGTACGACAGAGATCACGTGCTCGGTTTGCGGCGAGGTAACGACAGCGGCAAACGCAACGCACACGGGTGGCACAGCAACCTGTGAAAGCAAAGCAGAATGTGACGTTTGCGGCATGGAATACGGTGATCTTGCAGAGCACATTCCCAACGCCGATGACGGCGACTGCACGACAGAGATCACGTGCTCGGTTTGTGGCGAGGTAACGACGGCGGCAAACGCAACGCACACGGGGGGAACCGCTACTTGTGAGCATAAAGCAGAGTGTGACGTTTGCGGTCAGGAATACGGCGATCTTGCAGAGCACATTCCCAACGCCGATGACGGTGACTGCACGACAGAGATCATGTGCTCGGTTTGCGGCGAGGTAACGACAGCAGCAAATGCAACGCACACGGGTGGCACAGCAACCTGTGAAAGCAAAGCAGAATGTGACGTTTGCGGCATGGAATACGGTGATCTTGCAGAGCATCTGGGTGAAATCGTTTGGGTGAAGCATCTTGATGCACACTATCGTGTGTATTCTTGCTGTTATTTGCAAGTGTCCGATTCGGCTGAGCATACAATAGTGGACGGTGTTTGTACGGAGTGCGGATTTTCTCCTACGATAACCGTTGAACCTATAGAAGTCGCTCCCGGGGACACGCAAGTCGAAGTTGCGATTTCCGTAAAGGATAATCCCGGTATAACGGGGCTGATGATAACACTTCAATATAACTCCGATGTTTTCGTGCTGACGAATGCAAGCAGTGGGGAAGCGCTCAGCGCCCTGACGTTTACTGCACCAAGCAATCTAAGCAGTAATTGCACGTTCCTTTGGGATACAGCAGATATTGATGATGCAGATATCAAGGACGGCGAGATCTTGATTCTTACGTTTGACGTATCGCCAAGTGCCCCCGAAGGAGAATACAGCGTTTTGTTGAAGATAAGCGCTTATGACAACGAATTGAACCCGTTCACCTTTATTATTGAAGGCGGAAGAGTTACAATAAGAAATAACTAAGTGAAGGAGAAGTAACAATGGATACTCAAAAGAAAAGCAAGAAATCATTGAGCAAGAAAATCTTATCTTTTCTGATTGTTTTGTGTATGATGGTGACCACCATACTGCCGCTAACGGCAGTTACCGCATCCGCGGCAGCACCTGCGTCTTACACGACAATTACGACCAATTCGACCGCTTATGTCAGCATTACCAGCTCGGGTAGTGCAAAATACTTTCAGTTTGTGCCGACACAAAGCGGGACGTACAAGTTCTATTCAAGCAACAATACCGCCGACTCCAAGGCCACCTTGTTGGATGCAAACGGAGTGGAGCTGATTACGAATGATGATGGCGGAAATAATAATAATTTTCTCATGACTTACGATTGTACCGCCAATACAACGTATTACATTAAGGCGTATATGTGGAGCTCCAATACGGGCTCGTATACCTTAAACGTTGAAACGGTTTCGGTTACACCTACGCCTACGCCTACACCTACACCTACACCTACTCCCGGGGGAAGTGTTGTAGAGATTAATGCGGCAGGTGGAACCAATTATCCTTTGTTTAATAGTGGAAGAACGGAGAGTAGTGGATATGATGCGGATTGTAATTGTACCAATCCCGCACCGGACACGTATAATAATTTAGGGTATGATTTGTACGGCGAGATTTATGATCTTGATAGATTTAGATTGGGTCTATCATTTACCATGAATATTGATGTATCCGAACAATCATCGTTGAGTATTTATGCTTGGGATGTAGACGAATCCGTAGCTGCTTGCGGATATGGATACGAGCATGATTATATTTATTTAGTGGATGAAACAACGGGTGTGTCAGTAAAACTTGATACACATCTTTCAGGGCAAAATGATACATGGAATACATCCATTATCAACATTTCTCCAGAACTTTTTACGACGGGACACACTTATCACTTTGAATTGCAAATGACTTGTACCGGCAATCATTCTTGCTATTACTACGCCATTACTGTCCGTACCGTAAATCTCATCGTAAACGGCGCCTCCGAAGCGCCCGTGGTTCCTACAACAGGCATTGAAAACGCTGACCTTAACGCATCTATTTCTTCCTCGGGGTTGGTTTCTGTTGATTTGACTGCAAACGCTTATGCTGCGGAAATTTATACACTCGAATACAAAGCCGTATATCTTTCCGACAACGCTCAATATGGCGGAAAAGAGTATTCCGTTACAATTCCAACCACTTCTACCGAGTTTAATACGACCTTCCAGTTGGAGTCAGGCGCGCCAAGAGGAACTTATGAAATAACGGTATTCATAAAAGACGGAGGCGGAAACGTTATTGCAACAAGATCTGCCACGGCAAGCTATGGATACTCAGCTGTTTCCTATAATTCCAACGGAGGCTCACAGAACCTTCCTACGGATGGAACAACCTATTCAAGCGGTGACACCGTAACGGTACTCTTTAATTACGTTCCTTCGATGTACGGTTACACTTTCCTCGGTTGGTCTACCGATAGAAACGCTACCGAGCCGATGTACACGGCGGATGGAACGAACACCTTTACGATCGGGAATAGTGACGTTACACTTTATGCAGTTTGGGCGCTTGACGAATGTGAGCACAATTGGGAAGAAACCGACAGAACCGATGCGGACTGTACCACAGACGGTCTGGTTGTAAACACATGCTCTGCTTGCGGAGAAACGGAAGAAACGATTCTCCCCGCTCTCGGTCATGATTACGTAGATGGCGTATGTTCTCGTTGCGGATGTATCCGTAATAACGGAAGTGTGCTGCTGATTGAAGATATTTTGCCTTGGGGGAGCAATGCCAATTCTCTTATTTTGCAGAGTTTGGTTGATCAGGGGAAAATAGAAACATTTGATAAGTATTCCTCTGGCGATTTGGCAAACGGAACGGTTGATATGAATGACTATGCTCTTGTTGTTTTTGCAGCAGACCAATATCAATCGTTCTACGACAATATTTCCATAGAGGCTTTGGCTGCTTATGCACAAAGTGGCGGTTCCGTATTCTTGGCTGCTGACACAGCAGGTCATACCAGCGGCATTTATCCTGTTTTCCCATTTGGTATTACATCATATAGACGTTCTAATGACAACAACTATATCGTTGATGATACGCATCCCATGATCACTGGTGTATATTCGGATAATTATATTTTACAAAATTCCCATATGCATGGTCTGTCGATAAGCCATAATTACTTTACCGATTACCCCGTAAACACCAATGTAATTCTTAGGGACGGCTCCGACAGAGCAACCCTAATAGAATTTGAATATGGTCAGGGGTTGGTAGTGGTATCCGGTTTGACATTTGAATGTGGATACCTGAATGATTGGGGCTTCGTTCGAGGCTACGATGATATTTTTGTTCATCTATATAATCACAGTGGTTCTCAACCTCATACGCACTCTTATGTAGAAACCTCTCGCACCGAAGCGACCTGTACCACGGACGGTATTATCCATTACGCTTGCTCCTGCGGTGCAACGAGAGTTGAGATTGTCGAGGCTTACGGACACAATATTGAAACCACCATTGAAACAGAGGTTACCTGTACATCCGACGGACTGATCGTTGACCGTTGTGTAAACGATGGATGTGATTATGAAAAGAGAACGGTAATTCACGGTGAGCATCATTACTCCATTACCGACAGACAGGATGCTGCTTGTGAGACGCCCGGTTACATCGAGTACACTTGCTCGAATTGCGAAGACGTCTATTACGAATATTTTGACGGAGCACACAACTACGTCGAATCCGACAGAGTTGAGCCGCAGGTTGACGTTGAGGGTAGCGTTACGTACACCTGTACGGCATGCGGAGACAGCTATTCCATTGTGATCCCCGCACTTTTGCCCGTGCTGAAAAATTCTGCAGTGCTTCTGATTCAGGATTCACTTCCTTGGGCAGAGGACGTAAATACGTCGCTTCTTGAGCTTCTCAAGGACAGAGGTGTGGTATCTTACTACAACGTCATTAACACGAACGCCCTTGCAAGCTTTGATCTTTCTCAATACGGCGTTGTATTCATCGCGAACGACCAGTCTACTGCGATGTATAACAGACTTGCCGCGAATGCAGAAAAGCTTGAGAATTACGTAAGGGCAGGAGGAAATCTCATTTACGGTGCCTGCGACGAAGGTTGGGGCGGTTGCGGTTCTCTTACGCACACGCTTCCCGGTGGAGTTACAACCTCCAATTATTACAGCGTACACAACTACATCGTAAACGAGTTCCATCCGATCGTAACGGGTGTGTACACCGATAACAGAAGCCTTAGAGACGAGCTGCTGAAAGGGAACTACTGTAGCCATACCTATTTTGACACTGCGAATCTTCCCGAAGGAACGGATATCATTCTTCGTGACGCAAACGGAAATCCTACGCTTGTTGAGTACAATCTTGGCGACGGTACTGTCATTGCATCCGGACTTACCTGGGAGTACTTCTACGTAAGAAATCATTACAATATGAATACGAACTATTCTAAATATGTCTACGACGACCTTTTGACCTATATGGTTTATATGTCCAACACCTGTGAGCATGATTACACGGTAGTTGAAACGGTAGAACCCACCTGTGAGGAAAACGGATATACAAAATACGTTTGCTTGATCTGTTCGTATGAATATATGGGTAATGTCGTAATTGCTCCCGGTCATAACCACGTAGAAACTTCCCGCACCGAGGCAACTTGTACCGTTATGGGTGAGGTTGTTTATACCTGTGCTTGCGGAGATGTCAGAATAGAAGAAATTGCTTATGCTGACCATACACCGGGCGATTGGATCGTAGACGTTGCCGCAACCTGTGTTGCCGGGAGCCAGCACAAGGAATGCACCGTTTGTCAAGAGCTTCTTGAAACGGGTGAGATTCCTCCTGTATTAGATCACATTGCAAGCGACTGGATCGTAGACGTGGCGCCTACGGCAACGCAAACGGGTAGCAGACATAAGGAATGTACTGCTTGCCACACGATTCTTGAAACCGAGGTTATGCCGATCCTTGCCAAGCTTGTGATTGATAACGTCGAAGCAGAAGCGGGACACACGGTGCGAGTTGCGATTGATATTCAAAACAATCCCGGTATCATCGGAGCATTGCTTACGATTGAATATGATCCCGCATTGACGCTGGTATCAGCGGAAGCAGGTAGCGCATGGAACAGTCTTTATTTCACTGCACCTCAGCAGCCCTTCTCGAATCCTTGCAGTTTTATTTGGGACGGTGTAAACGGTGCTGACTTTAGCAACGGCTCCATTATTGTTCTTACGTTTGAGCTTCCTGCAAACGCAGACGTTGGAACTGTTTATAATATCAGTGCTTCTTACACATCCGGCAATATGATCAATGCAAATTTGGAAGCTGTGGATTTGGAGATCGAAAACGGGTCTATTACTGTAGTGAATACGACAGGTGATGTGAATGACGATGGCGTGGTCGATGTTGCAGATGTTATTGTTCTGAGAAGATATCTTGTCGGTAGCTATGGAGTCACGATTGACGAGCTTGCGGCGGATATGAATAATGACGGATATATCACCGTTGCGGATGTCGTTTTGTTGCGTCGGTTTTTGGTGGGTTAAAAGCCCGTAAAGCTTTTACAGCTCCTTTGCAAGCAAAACGGTGGGCGCAAGCAATTGTTTGCGCTCACCACCCGCTAAAATAAAAAGTCCCAAGTGAAAGTTAAAAATTTTCACTTGGGATTTTTATTTTATGGAACCGCTAAGAAGAACGCGCAAAACGTTCTCGTTTTTTATCTTTTGTTGGAATTGGAATCGTTGCGGCGCAAGCGGTTTGGGTCACCCTTGGGTTTCAACATTCGATCGGGAATCTGCATCTTGTCGCTGAAATATTTGTCCCATTTTTTGCGACGGCGACGCCAGAGAACGTATTCAATGATAATCCAGGTGACAAGAGTCACCATAAAGAAGACCAATCCTGCAATGACCGCGCGGTTCTTCAACCACGCCTGAATGAATTTCAATCCGCCGATGATGCTACTGCGCTCCGCACCCGCAGAGGTGTAGAGGTTTGCCGTGCCCAAAACATGTCCCTCGTAAATCACCGCTACGTATCCGACGAAGGTGTTCTCGTCAAACGGCGCCTCCACTTCGTCGTTGGTCAGGCGAATGCTGTAGGTAATGTCTTCCTCGGCACCCGCAGGAAGATAGGCGTACAGTGTTTCGTCGGTGTGTACCTTGACTGACGTGGTCAGATCCGAGACCGCAACGGGAACCGTTCCAAGCTCGGTTTTCGGGGATAGGATCTCAACGTAGGAATATGTGGAATACACCCAATCAATGAGGCGGTTGGTGATTTTGTAGCCGTATTTGGTCAGTACGCCACCTGCCGTGCGCTCCTCACCTCCCAGTACCACGCAGATATAGGTTTCGTTTTCGTGCTTGGAAACGGTAACGACGCAGTTGCCGTCTGTCGTGGTAGAGCCTGCGCTCATGCCAAGACAGTAGGGCTCGTAATATTGTGTTTCTTTGTTGGAGGAGACCAGGGCATTATTATTGTAGAAGGCGATGGAAGAATTTTTATCGGAAAAGCATTTATAGGAATCCTTGTAGCTTGCTATTTTCATGTAGGTCTCGTTTTGATAGGCGACCGACGCAAGCTTTGCCATATCGGCGGCTGTCGTGTACGAACCGCTGTTATAGCCTGTCAGATCCTTGAAATCGGTATTGGTCATCCCGATTTCGTCTGCACGTTGGTTCATTTTTTCAAGGAAAGCGTCCAGATCTCCGCCGCAAAGACCGTACGCGAGCGCGTAAAACGCATCGTTGTAGCTGCCGCAAACAGCGGCGTAGAGGAGATCCTTTACGTAAAGCTTATCATGCAGAATCAGTCCAAGCTGATGCCCGCCCGATTTGCTTTTCAGGAGTGCATTCAGCTCGTCGGAAACGTAGATCTGCTCATCCGTTTTTCCGTCTGCCAGCTCACACAGCAAAAGCCCCGACATGACTTTAACGGAAGAGCCCGCTCCAACAGGAGTGTTTTCGCTTTTCGAGGCGACCAGCTTTCCGCTTTCCATATGGGAAAACCAAACGGCGTCAGCTTCCTCCATGGAAGGGGGAGTGGTGGCTTCGGCAGAGACCATATAGGTAAGGAGCGGGATCACGCCAAGAAGCAACAGAAAAAGAGCATAGAACGCAGCGGCTGTACGGCGATGCTTCATTTGAGATCCCTCCTTTCAAAAAAACAGTGGTTAAAACGCCTTTGCGGCTTCAATATCCTTGGCAATCTGTGCGCGAAGTGCTTCCGTGCTTTCAAATTTTTGTTCGGGACGCAGAAAGGCGAGGAACGAGAGCTCGACCTCCACACCGTAGATTTCACGGTCGAAATCCAGAAGATAGGTCTCGCAATTCAAAGCAGCGTCCGTATCCACGGTGGGATGGGTGCCGACGTTGGTAACGCCACGGTAGCGGATTCCATCAATCAGAGCTTCCGTTACGTACACACCGCGATGCAAAATCTGCATTCGCGCGGGAAACCGCTGATTCATGGTGGGGGCTCCGAGACGCCGTCCGAGCGCTTTTCCGTGCTCCACAGGTGCACAGAAGCAGTAGGGGCGCTCCAAAAGACAGGCGGCCTGTTCGACCTTGCCTTCGGAAAGCAACGTGCGAATGGTGCTGGAACTGACCGTTTTGCCCATATACGTGACCTTGTCGACCACCGTTACGGGAACGGGAAGTGTTTGGCGAAGCGTTTCAGTGTTTCCGCTTCCATTTTTTCCGTAGTGATAGTTAAAACCACAGACAGCAGAGACGCAGTGACAATCACGAAGCAGGATCTGCTGAACGAATGTCTCAGGCGAGAGTTCTTTCATGCTCGGAAAATCTGCAAGGATCACAAAATCCATCTCGGCATCCCGAAAATATTCCATTTTTTGCGTAAGGGTGCACAAATGCATGGGAGGCGAGAGAGAGAGAGAATCAGCGGGGAGCGTTTCAAAGCAAAAAACGCCGCACGCTGCATGTGAAAAACGCGATTTTTGCAATTCCTTTGCAGCATTCAAAAGGGCACGATGTCCCATATGCACACCGTCAAAATTTCCGAGGCAAAGAATGTTTGCCTCGGAAATCGGAAGCTCTTGGAAAGTTTGGAGAGAAATACACCTGATGCTCATCCGTTTAACTCCAGATAGTTTTTGACAAGCTCACACATCAGCTCGTCACGGTCGATCTTGCGGATCAGCGCGCGCGCATTGTTGCAATTGGTGATATAGGTCGGATCCTCGGACAGCAGGTAGCCGACGATCTGACCGATCGGATTATATCCCTTTTCGCTCAGGGCATCATAGACCTGGCGCAGAATTTCCTTCGTGTCGGTATCCTGGCGGGTTACGTTGCTTTCGGAATTCATAAAAAACGACCTCCTTTACGTAGGCAAATCGGTACTAACATCATTATATATGATATTCTGTATTTTTTCAAGTCTTTTTTGCAAATTCTTCCGTTTTTTTCAAAAGCGTAGGAGCTCTTACAAAAACGGAGCAATGTTGCGGATTTCAAAGAAAAGCAAAGATTTCGGAAGTTTAAGGTGTGATAATTCCGCTTGACTCTGTTTTTTTGCGGATAATGCCGAAAATTGAAATATTTTGCAATATTTTTTGAATTATTTTTCGAAAGCTATTGCAATTCGGACATATATCTGTTACAATATAGTCTGTAAGTTTATGGTCAGAGTGTCGGAGATACGTTTCCTTCAAAAATTTCAGCCGTTTGATCGAAGCGTTCCGACAGCGGACAGAGGTGTCCGTTTTGTTCCATGAATATTTTTTTATCTTTTTTTGTAAAGGAGTATTTATGCGGAATGAACAAAAATGTGCTAATCCGGCTGAACGGTATTTCCAAGTCTTTTGACGGGGAATCCGTTCTGGACTGTATCAATCTGGAGATTCATGACAAGGAATTCATTACTCTGCTCGGACCCTCGGGCTGCGGAAAAACGACGACGCTTCGTATGATCGGCGGCTTTGAGTATCCCGACACGGGGGATGTGTTTTTTGACGGGGAACGGATCAACGACGTCCCGCCTCACAAGCGTCAGGTCAATACGGTCTTTCAGCGATATGCATTGTTTCCTCACTTAAATGTATTTGATAACATTGCGTTCGGTCTGCGTCTGAAGAAGACGCCCGACAAGGAGATCAAGACCAAGGTCAAGGATATGTTGGCTCTTGTCAACCTGAAAGGCTTTGAACGCAGACGTGTCAGCACGCTATCCGGCGGTCAGCAGCAGCGTGTGGCAATCGCGCGCGCACTGATCAACCAGCCCAAGGTGTTGCTCTTGGACGAGCCCTTGGCGGCATTGGATCTGAAGCTACGCAAGGATATGCAAAATGAGCTGAAAAACATTCAGCATCAAACGGGAATTACCTTTATTTACGTCACGCACGATCAGGAGGAAGCGCTCTCCATGTCCGATACGGTCGTCGTCATGGCTCACGGAAGGATTCAGCAGATCGGAACGCCGACAGATATCTACAACGAGCCGGTCAACGCGTTCGTGGCAGACTTTATCGGGGAATCCAATATCGTAGACGGTGTGATGCTCGAGGATTACCGTGTCAAGCTGGCGGGGCACACCTTCGATTGTGTGGATAAGGGATTTGAGAAAAACGAGAACGTAGACGTGGTTATTCGTCCCGAGGACGTGGACGTAGTTGCACCCGAAAAAGGGATGCTTTGCGGTCTGGTCACGGGTGTGACCTTCAAGGGGGTGCATTACGAGATCATCGTTGACGTCAAAGGATTTAAGTGGATGATTCAGACGACCGACTTCGTGGCTGAGGGTGAGACCATCGGGCTCTCGATCGACCCCGATGCGTTCCATATCATGAAAAAATCCGAGTTTTCGGGAATGTTTGGTGACTATTCCTCCTTCAGTGATGAATTGGAAAAGCTTTCCGACGTAACGGAGGAAATCGAAGAAGAATGAAAAAGCGCTCTGTATTCGAGCGGATTGCCGCCGCTCCTTATGTTGCATGGTCCGCCATGTTTATCATCGGTCCGTTGCTTTTCGTTCTGTATTTTGCATTCACGGACTCGAACGGCACGTTTTCCTTCAAGAATATTCTGTCCCTCGGCGCGTACGCAAATACCTTTGCCATGTCGATCAGCTTTTCGCTGATCGCAACGGCGATCTGTCTTTTGATCGGATATCCGTTGGCGTACTGTATGTCCCGTACCTCTGAAAAAACGAGAAATATCCTGACCATTCTTTTGATGCTACCGATGTGGATCAGTCTCCTGATCCGTACCTACTCGCTGATGGCGTTGTTAGATAACGGCGGACTTGTCAATTCCTTTTTGACAACGATCGGTCTTCCCAAAATGAAATTCATCGGAACCGATGCAGCAGTGATTCTCGGTATGATCTACGACTTTTTGCCGTATATGGTTCTGCCGATCTACACCTCTATGACCAAGCTGGACAAGCGTTATCTTGAGGCGGCATCCGATCTTGGCTGCAACAGCGTGCAAACGCTGTTCAAGGTGATCCTGCCGCTGACCGTTCCCGGTGTTATTTCGGGCGTTACGATGGTTTTCGTGCCGTCCATCAGCACCTTCTACATCTCGCAAAAGCTGGGCGTCGGCGTGTTCGATCTTTTGGGTGACACAATCGAGCGGCAGTTCCAGAATGCGGTTACGTATCACACAGGAGCGGCGATCTCCCTGGTGATGATGATCCTGATCCTCCTCTCGCTTGCGGTCATGAACAAATTTTCGGATAGTGGGGAGGACATCATCGTATGAAATTTTTGTCAAGATTTTATATCGCGCTGATCTTCCTGATCCTTTATGCGCCGATCCTTGTCGTGATCCTGTTTTCCTTTAACGAATCGGGAAATTTGAGCCATTTCAGCGGCTTTTCCACTTACTGGTACAAGGATCTGTTCCGCAACAGCGAGGCGCTGGACGCATTGAAAAACTCTTTGATTCTGGCGGTATCTTCCTCGGTGCTTGCAACGCTGATCGGAACCTTTGCTGCGTTCAGCATTGCGCGCGCGAAAAACAAGTATTATCAAAGCATTATGGAATCGATTTCCAATATTCCGATGATGAACCCCGATATCGTAACGGGCGTTTCGATGATGCTGCTGTTTGTCGGTGTGTTCGCACTCTTGAAAACCAATGCCTCTTTGGGGTTTGGAACCATGCTGATCGCGCACACGACCTTTAACCTGCCGTACGTGATTCTGTCCGTGCTTCCAAAGTTCCGCCAGATGGATAAGAGTCTGACCGAGGCGGCACGCGACCTCGGTTGCACGCCCGCGCAAACCTTTTTCCGTGTGGAGCTACCGTATATCAGCCCCGGTATCGTTTCGGGCTTGATGATGAGCTTTACGCTCTCGCTGGACGACTTTGTGATCAGCCACTTTGTCAGTTCGCCCGATTTCAAAACACTGCCGCTTTACATTTACACGCAAACGGCACACGAGGTAAAATTCAGCATGTACGCGCTGTGTACCTTGCTGATCTTCGTGATCCTGCTCCTTTTGATCGCCGTCAATGTTGCGGGCTCGATGGGAGAGCACCGTGCACGCAAGAAAAACGGCAAGGCATTGATGGGAGGGAAGTAATATGAAAAAAGTATTTTCACTTTCCCTTGCGATTCTTCTTTTGTTGACGGTGTGTGGTTGTAGCTTTACCTCCTGCGCAAAAGCGGAGGAAGAGGTCGTCACGCTCTATGTCTATAACTGGGGCGAGTACATTTCGGATGGCTCGGATGGTTCATTGGACGTGAACCGAGCATTTGAGGAATACTACAGCCAAAAGTATCCCGGAAAGCGCGTCAAGGTTAATTATTCCACCTTCTCCAGCAACGAAAGCATGTACGCTAAGGTCAGCAGCAAATCGACCGCGTATGACGTGATCATTCCATCGGATTATATGATTGAGCGTATGGTCAAGGAGGATCTTCTGCTGCCCTTGGATATGACGAAGATCCCGAACTATGCAAACGTGTCTCCCGATTTCAAGGGTGAGAACGTATATTATGAGGGCGAGACGAATGAGATCTATTCCGTTCCGTATTTCTACGGTATGATCGGTGTGATCTACAACACCTCGATCGTGGATGAGAATGACGAACAGATCGGCAGTTGGGAATTGATGTGGGATAAGGACTATAAGGGAAATATCCTGCAGTTCAACAACAGCCGTGACGCGTTCGGTACGGCAATGCTGTACCTCGGATATGACGTCAATAACGCCTCTGAAGCGGAATGGAATAAGGCTTTAGATAAGCTGATGGAGCAGAAGGAGTTCGTGCAAGGCTACGTTATGGACGAGATCTTTAATAAGATGCAAAGCGGATCTGCGGCAGTAGCGGCGTACTATGCGGGAGATTATCTTTCGATGTACGAGGATAACAGCGACCTGGAGTTTTTCTACCCCAAGGAAGGAACCAATATTTACGTTGATGCGATGTGCGTACCGAAAAACGCGCAGCATCCCGATATTGCGATGGAGTATATCAACTTCATGTGCGAAACCGAGATCGCCGTCGAAAACGCATTGTACACCTATTACGCTTCACCCCTGACGACCGTGCAGGAGGATCCCGATTACCAAGCAGGGATGGCTGAGGTTCGTGAGGACGCGATCGAGATCCTATACGGCGAGATGGCGCAAGCGGCAAAAAACAACGAAAATACGCAAGCGTATCTCAATCTTTCTACCGAAGGTTTGGAGCGGTTGAATCTGCTTTGGGAGCAGTTAAAGGCAAAGAGCCGTGTCGGAACGGGAATTTACGTTGGCTGTGCGGTGATTCTTGCTGCATTGGTCGCTTTGGTGATCTATCACGTGATCAGGAAGCGGCGATGGTCAAAGCTTTATGATTAAGAAAAAACAAGCAGAGGGCACATCTGAACTGCCCCAAATTGTGCGGACAGCCCAAAAACAGCCTTAATGGCAGAAAATATTAAAAATTAAGCAACGAACTGACATCGCTTTTCAAGTGGTGTCAGCTTTGTTTTAAGTTGGATACGTTCATGATTGTAGAACTGTATGTATTCATCTATGCGGAGGCGCGACTCCGCATAGGTTTTGAGTTTGGTACGGTAGTAACTCTAATTCTACCATAGGAGGCTGTTTTTTTCAATTGTCCGTTTTTAACGGACTTGTTCAGTCGGTGCTTTCCGCTTGTTTTTTGTCGCTTATCGGAGGGGTTCCAAATTCCTTGATATAGGCGCGATAAAAGGTGGAATATTCGGTGTATCCGCACAAAAGACAGACCTCACCGGGCGATTTTCCGGACAGGATATATTGTCGCGCAAGCGCCATTTTTTTTGTTTGAATATAATGGATCACACTGATTCCGTAGTTTTTACGGAAGACGTGGCTGAGTGTGGAGGATGCCACGAAGCAAGCGTCCGCAATGATTTGCAGACTCAGAGGCTGATCCAGATGCGCATGGATATATTCCATTGCCGAAACAGATAAATGCGTCGGAGTAGTCAGTGCCGAGAGCGGAATAGAAGATTCCTTTCGCAGCAATGAAAGAATCTCCACCGCCAACGCCTCGGACAGCCAGGCGTAATCCGTTCCGTAGTCTGCAAGCGAGTAAGATCTCAGGCGAATGAAGCAATCGGGAATTGCGGAATTTTTAGAGAGGGGGTAGATCGTAGGAGGTTGCGTGAGGCTTCGAAAATGCTCCCAAAAGGGGGCACGTGGAGAGATTTCCAGTACACAACGCGTATATTCGGAAAGATCACCTGTAACGCAAAAGCGGTGATAAACCCCGGGTGGAATCAGTACCAACGTATTCGGCTTGATGACATACCGACCGTTTTCACTTACGTATTCTACTGTTCCTTTCAACAGCAAAAATAACTCCAGATGCTGATGAAACATTTTTGGATAGATACCGATATCACCGACCGAATATTTGAAATTGACGGTGTTACCGCTTTTATACTGTTCACTTGGAGTGCACAATTCCATGCTTTTCACCTGCCTTTTCAATTATTATAGCATAAACCTGCAGAAAATGCAATACATAAGACAAGAATTGCAATTGTAATTGCGTTTTTTGCTTGCTATAATTTGAACATATTAGATGAAAGGGTGGGTTTTACTTTGCTTTTCAGAGAAAAAATATTAAACAAGATTCCTGTTTGCGGAACACATATTTCAACAGGGGATTTTATCGTAGCGGATATTCTGGCGCAGTGCGGCTTTGATTTTATCTGGATTGATACTGAGCATTCCTGTATGGATTATCGCGACCTTTTAGCTTGCATCAGCGTGATCCGTGCGCGTGGGATTCCCGTTGTGGTGCGTGCGCAGGTCAATACTCCCGCACACACCAAAAGACTTTTGGAGATGGGAATTGACGGTATCGTTTTCCCATATATAGAAACGGTCGAGCAAGCAAAGCAGGCGATTGCGTCCTGTCTATACCCGCCGCAGGGATTCCGTGGATTTGGTCCATTGGGGGCAGTTAACTACGGCTTGCGAGACAATGCAGAGTATATTGAAAAGAGCTCGGATGAGCTGGCAATTTTCTTGCAGGTGGAGTCTGAAACTGCGGTGAAGAATCTGCCACAGATCTGCCAATTGGAGCACGCGGATGGCTTCATTTTAGGACCGTGTGATATGTCCGGGTCGATCGGGTTACTTGGACAGGTACAAAGTGAGCAAAACATGGCGTTGATCCGCAGTACCATGGATATTCTTGCCCAATATGACAAATGTCCCGGAATTTCCTTGGGAACGACAGAGGAGAACGAACAGCGCTTTTGGATCGATTTGGGTCTGCGCTTCGTTTCCGCAGGCACAGATTACGATTATCTATGCCAGAACGCGAAAAAGAATGCACAGCAATTACAGTGCTTGATGAAGGGAGAATGACGGATGCAGAAACGGCATGTGCTTGGAATTGAGTTGGGGTCTACGCGAATCAAGGCGATTCTGATCAATCAGGATGCACAAACGGTTGCACAGGGGGCATGTGAATGGGAGCATTGATGCTATCGGTAATGCCTGCGATTCTGGTGCAGAATCACGGTGTGTTTACATGGGGGGCAACGCCCGAAAAAGCAGTTGAAAATGCGATCACACTGGAGGAAGTGGCAAAAATGGCGTATCTGACAACGCAATTAAACCCGCAGGTTCTGCGGCTCGGACAGCATCTGTTGGACAAGCATTACTTCCGCAAGCATGGAAAAAATGCGTATTACGGACAAAAATAAAAAAATGCCGTGTTTCACACACGGCATTTTTTGCAATTATTTCAGATTGGCAATCACGCGGTCAAGCCACTCGAACACCTGTGCGCGCTCCTCGGGCTTGAAGGCACCTCCGAAAAGCGCCGATCCGCCGTTGATGTAGAGAATTTCTTCATAAACTGTATTTTCCGCAACGTCGGAAATGACCTGCTTGATAGATTCTGCGGCTTTTTCGTCACCGTCCATGATCAGTGCGATGTTTTGCGCACGAGCTTTTGTCAGCTCTTGACAGAACAAACGCAGAGAATCCTTGATATTGCCCTTGGCGGTAATCATCAAAATTACGATTCGCTCTCTGTCGCAGGAATACGCAGGCGGAATCGCGTCTACTGCGTTGACACCAAGCTCGTAGTGCTGCTTGATTTCTGCCGCTATGGTTTTGATCTTTTTCTTGCCGGAATCGTAAAGAACTCTCATTTTGATTGCCATGATGGTTTCATCCTCCAAAAAATAAAATAGCATTAACCTTGCTTTTTACATTATAACATATAAATAACATTTTTGCAACAAAAAAGTGAATATTATTGACATTTTTTTGAAAAAAGTGTATAATAAAAAAAACGAAAAAGGAAACTGATACTATGAAGATTGCTTTTTTGGATGCAGCAACGCTTGGCGACGATCTTTCCTATGAACGCTTCGCACAGTTTGGCGAGGTTGCAGTTCACCAAAGCACCGCAACCGAAGAATTTGAGGCACATATCGGAGATGCCGAGGTCGCGATCGTCAATAAATTTAAGCTTAACGCAGAGAATCTGCCGATGGCTAAAAAACTCCGCCTGATCTGCGTTGCGGCAACGGGATATGATAATATCGACCTGGAATATTGCCGCGGACAGGGAATTGCGGTTTGTAACGTGGTAGGGTATTCTACGCAGTGCGTCGCACAAGTAACCGTGAGTATGGCGTTGTCTCTGTACACACACCTTTCGGAATATACCGAATTTGTCAGAAACGGGGAATATACAAAAAGGGGAATCGCGAATTGCCTCTTCCCTGTTTATCATGAAATAGCAGGGAAGACCTGGGGGATTGTAGGCTTTGGAAATATCGGCCAACAGGTCGGACGGGTTGCCCAAGCGCTGGGGTGTCGCATTCTGGTGCATAAGCGCACACCGATGGACGGATGGGATTGCGTGGATCTGGATACCGTTTGCCGCGAGGCGGATATTCTGTCCCTGCACGTTCCGCTGAACGATGCTACGCGCGGTATGTTGGATGAGCGACATATCGCTATGATGAAATCGGATGCGATCGTGATCAACGTAGCGCGTGGTGCGGTAACCGACGAGCACGCACTTGCACAGGCAATCTCGGAAAACCGATTGGGCGGACTTGGGATCGACGTGTACAGCGCAGAACCGATGTCGAAGGATCATCCGTTCCAATTGCTCAAGGAGCTTCCGAATGTTTGTCTGACGCCGCATATGGCTTGGGGTGGCTACGAGACACGCGTGAGACTTTTGAACGAGATGGCAGAAAATATCCAAGCATTCCTCGAAGGAGCAAAGCGTTGCCGCGTGGATTGATCTTGGGCGATAAACTATCATCAATTAAATAATTACATGCAGATAAATTTCTATTGAGGAGAATAAAAGCAGATTTCAGGTTGAAAAAGCCAACCCGGAATCTGCTTTTTCTCGTTTTGGAATCAAAATTCCATTTTTGGAAATCCAAAATGCTTAAAATTCTGCCGAATCGCCTGTTTCCAATCCCCTATATTATACAAAATTTGCATTTTGTATAATTCGTGTGGTATAATGAAAAAAACAGGTGAAAGGAGGTTTTCGTTATGTTGCGATCTCGCGTACGTTCCCCTCGTGCTGACAAGCGGTTTTTCCGCATTACAGCAGACCGATCTCGTTCGGTCAATACGTCCGTAACCGTTCCTCGCGGCGGTATCCGTTTCTAAACTTATAAAAATCAAAATTCGAAAGGAAATGAAATCATGAAAATCTACAGCCTTTATTCCAAGTCCCTCAAGCGTTACAATCTGCCTTTTTTTGCCGAAGATGATGCCGAGTCTGTAAGCGTTGTTTCGAAGATGGTAGCCGCCCAGAATGATCCCTCGCTGATCTGTGCTCTGGATGATCTTTGCTTGATGTGTATCGGCGAGGTCAATTTGACAGATGAAGATCCTATTATCGGTCATACTTCTTGGCTTGTGATGGACGATCTCCATCAGAACCTCCCCCTCCCTCCGATGATCAAGGAGTGCATCGACAAGTATTACAGAGGTAACGCCAATGCGTAATGTTACAGGCATGCGGCTTGTGCCGAACCCCGACGGCTCGTATGATATCGTAAGCAAGCGGACACATGATCCCGTTACGATCTCGCCTACGGGTTCCCCCTTACGTCAGCTTTATAAACGTAAGTATAATGAGCGGCACAGTGCCGTTTATATTCCCACAAAGGAGATCAACATGTATGAGCGTATTCAATCTTTTGCGGCTCAGTGTGATATCGTGTCTCTTATGGCAAGAGCTAAAACAGATCCCTCAGTCCTTCAACAGAGACAAGGCTTTTACGGTGACGTTTCTGACGTTGGCGATATGCGAGATATGTTTGGCGCGTACAATAACATGAAAGGAGCTTTTGAAAACCTTGCAGAAGAACAGAAAAGTCAATTGGGCGGCTCTTTTGAGAATTTCCTATCTGGCGTTGCAAGTGGTGCATTTGATAGCACAACTGTTTCGCAAGGAGTAGCCGAAGCTCCCGAAACTAAAACGGAGGTAACCCCCAATGAGCAGAAATGATATGTCTCGGATTTCTCAACAGCCCGCTACTGATATAAGACGTTCTAAGTTTGGACGTCCTGCCGACTATGCTACGACCATGAATGCGGGCTTGCTTGTGCCTTTTTACGTCGATGAAGGCGTTCTTCCCTCGGATACGTATGACATGCCTACAAGTGCCCTTTGCCGTTCTCTTTCGCCCCTCAAACACCCTGTGATCGATAACGCTTATCTCGACATTTACTATTTTGCCGTTCCTTGGCGATTGGTCTGGGAACATTCTGAAGAGTTCCACGGAGCTACGGACAAGGCTTGGAATGCCGATGCTGCTAATTCTACTGGCAGTGTGGATATTGAGGAGTATTTCATCCCCCAGACTACTGTTCCTGTTGGAGGTTATAAGATCGGTTCTGTGGCTGATTATTTCAGCATACCCGTTTACACAGGTTCCAGTGATAAGTTGAACGTTCTTCCCTATCGTGCTTATCAGAAGGTTTGGAATGACTTTTTCCGTGATGGTAACCTCATGGATGAGGTTAAGATCAATATCGGTGATGACGGTGATGATGATGCGGAGTCTATGGCTGGTGCACCTTACCCTGTGTGTAAGTTTCACGATCTCTTTACGTCAGGACTTCCCTATCCGCAGCGTGGCGACCCCGTAATGCTTGGTATTTTTGATACCGATACAGTGCCTGTCGTAACCATCGGCGGTCAAAATCAGTATTATAAAGATTTGGCGAGCGGCGGTCAGCGTTTGCGTTTCAGGCATACCGGTCGCGATTTTGAATTAAGCGGTAATACTCCTTTTCATGATATCGGAATTACTGTTTATTCTAATGCCCAAAATTCCGAGAAATCTCTGTATGCTAAACGTGCTTCTGATGCGGAAATTGTGGATCCTACGGATTTAAGCGGTATCTTTCCTGTTAATCTTGTCGCAGATATTCACAATGCTTCTGCTTTTTCCATCAATGATCTTCGCCTTGCAATGCAGATGCAGGCAATCCTCGAAGCAGACGCACGTGGCGGCACACGTTATACATCGCTCATCCGTCAACATTTCGGTGTTATTTCACCCGATGGACGTCTTCAGCGTGCCGAATACCTCGGCGGTAAACGTATTGCTTTGAATACGCAGCAGGTCGTGCAGCAGAGCGGTGTCTTTGCTGACGACGGTGATGCCCTCGGTCAAGTCGGCGCTATGTCCAAAACGGTTGAACGTCTCCGTGGTTGCGTTAAATCTTTCACGGAACACACGATTTTGATCGGTGTAATGTGTATCCGTGTCGACCAGAGCTACCAGCAAGGTCTTGCTAAGATGTGGAAGAAACGTTCTCGTTTCGACTATTATCTGCCTGAGCTTGCACATATCGGTGAGATGCCTGTCAAGAATTATGAGATTTATTGGCAAGGGCCCGGAGTGGTTGATACTTCAACAGGAGAGATTGTCGACGATCAAACATTTGCCTTTCAGGAGCCTTGGTACGAGTACCGTTTCCGTTTTAACCAGAAAACGGGCTATCTGCGTACTAATGCAAGTCAGCTTATGGTTCCCGATGGTGAAGACGTTGATGGAAATCCTCTTGCAGGCTCTTTGGATTCTTGGCATTACGGTGCGTGGTATAATCGTCTCCCTATGCTTAACAAGGATTGGATTGTCGAAGACCCGAGGGTTATTGATCGCACGCTTTCGGTATCTTCTGACATTGTCCATCAGTTTCTGATTGAACTCTACGTAGACGAAGTGGATACCCGTCCCATGCCGCTTTACAGTATACCTGGTTTCGGCGGTCATTTCTGACAAGTTGCACAAAAACAGCGCTGCAGCTACGCTCTGATCGGACGTAGCTGCAGCGCTAAGAATGTACAATTTAACCAAAAAAGGTATTTTCTCTTTCTACCCCACAGGAGAGACTATCTCGCGCCCTGTCCTCACGGGCGCGCTTCGAGCCTGTGGTAACTGTGGTAAACTCGTAGAGTTTTCCATAGTTTCCATAGGTTTACACTTCAACGTGCGCGTGCGCGTTCATTCCCTTTTATCTACGTGCGCGTGTACGTTAACTTCCCCACACTCTTGTTGCGTGTACAATGTGTTCTGTGGCAGTTGCAATGTTATCGTTAACCCACTTGTTCTCTTCCAGTAGTTGTATGAGAAGTTTTTTGATTTCTTGCAATTCCTCGAGAATTTTTTCATTCGTTTCCATTCGATCACCTCCTTGGTGATCATTATACACCTATTTCATTTTTTTGTCAATAGAAAGGAGTTTTATTATGCCTAGTCCTGGTGGTCCTGTTGGTTCTCAAGGAGGCTTTGCTGTCGGCTCTCGCGCCTCCTCTAACGTTTCTGGTTCTTTGTCTGGATCTTCATCCTTGTCTGGATCTTCATCCTTGTCTGGATCTTCATCCGAATCTTTCGATCTTCGGCAGATTCTCGATTATCAAACTGCGATGAATGAGCTTTCCGTAAATAGTGCTAAACGACTTTGGGAAAAGCAAGCAGAAGCAGATCAGATTGCAATGCAGTTCTCTGCCGATGAAGCGGAGAAGCTTCGTGCATGGCAGGAGCAGATGAGCAACACAGCTTATCAACGTTCTGTTGCCGATATGAAAAAAGCAGGTATCAATCCCATTCTTGCCGCGGCAAATGGTGGTGCTTCAACGCCTTCTGGTGATTCCGGTTCTGGCGTGTCCTCTGCTCGGCAAGCTCCGCAATTGAATCTTGAGAACGTTGTTGCGAGCTTCAAGAGCTTGGTTCGTCAACTTGATCAAAGCAGTTCTAATGTCAAGACGATGGCTCAAGCGCAATCCTATTCTGCAACGGTGAATGCTGCTTCTAATTTCTTTAGAACCGCTTTAGATTTTGGTCTGTTTAGCGGTTCTGGATCATCGTTTGTCGATACTCGCCGTTATTCTACTGCATTGGTTTCACGTTAAGGAGGTATTGTTATGAAAGGTTTGTTTTGTGGTAAATATGAAACTTTTGTGGAGTATTTGAAAGTTGAACATCCCGACTTTGAATCTTATTCTCCTGAAAAATTGTATGATGTTTGGAGTAATGTTCCCGTTATTGTGGACGATTGCGAAGCGTCAGAGTAAGAGTGCACGACACTCAGCCCCATGTTTCCCTTGATGTAATGGGGCTGAGTGACAGGAAATTAAGAAAAAAGGAGGTGAAAGTTTGGCTTGTTTCTTCCCTCTTCTTGGCGTTCATGACCTACATACTGACGAAAAAAAAATCGTTGGTTCGTTCCGCGAGATGTATGATGGTAACTTGTGGTCGGATTGCTCCGAAAAACGTAAACTGGAGATTCGTGATAAGGTCGTAAAGAATTGGCTTCGTAAGTGTTCTTCCCACTGGAATATCAAGGTGTTTGAAGCGCCCTGCGGTAAGTGTATCGGCTGTCGGCTCGAATATTCGCGCCAATGGGCGAATCGGTGCGTTCTTGAATCATTGATGCATCCCAAGGATACAAATTGGTTTTTGACCTTGACGATTGATGATGATCATCTTGATTTTGGCAAGGAAGGCTTCGCTACTGTCCATTTGGATGACGTCTCGGAGTTTAACAAAAATCTTCGTGAACGTTGGCGCCGCGTTCATAACGTTCCCTCTGATATTCGATTTTATGCTTGTTCCGAATATGGTGACACGACCATGCGTCCCCATTATCACATGTTGGTTTTTGGTCTTCCTCTTTATGACTTGGAGTTTTACAAGACAACAGAGTCGGGAGATATTCTTTTTAAGTCCCGTGAGCTTGACGGAGTATGGAAAAAAGGTTACGTTACGGTCGGCGAGTTAAATTGGAATACGGCTGCTTATACGGCGCGCTATGTTATGAAGAAGCAGAAGGATATGAAAAGTAATAAGTATGAGCTTCTTGATATTGAGCCCGAGGATGTGCGCATGAGCCGCCGCCCCGGTATTGCAAAGCCGTTCTTTGATGCCAAGGTTAAGTCGATTTATGATCTGGACGAAATCGTTCTTCCTGCGACCAAGGATGGTCAATTGCGTGTAGTCTCTCCCCCGAAATACTTCGACAAACTTTTGGATCGTCTCGATCCCGACCTTTTTCAAAAGGTCAAGGAAAATCGCGAACGTATTTCCCTGCTCCGCAACGATATATCAAACCAGCAGCAGGGTTATGATCCCGTTGAACTTCTGGATAACAAAATGCGTTCGAAAGATCAAAAAATGCGCATTTTCCGCCGTGATATACAAATGTAAATAAAACGTGAACTTTCGCGCAAAAGAAGCATTTTGTATAATTCGATATATCGCTAAAGCTAAGAAGTGCGAAATCACTTTTGATTTCCGTTTCCCCTGTTTCCTCTATAAAAAGCAACGAGAAATAAAAGAGTCATCTATATGGAGTTGTTTTTCATGGGATTTAGGCTGCTTCTCGAGCTTTTTGTTATAATGTTTATAATTGTTTATTGATTTGTATGTGAGATTGATTGCGTCAGAAATTCGTGGATTTCATCGAGCAGTTCGTCATTTGGCTTATTGATGATGTCACGGTCAACAGAATCAAAAAAGCGACTGCGCTCCTCATTTGGGATCTTGCCTGAATATTTCTGCTCCAGCGCTTTGAAGCTTGCAATGACCTCTTGGATATACGGTACACTGCTTGCGTTGTAAAAAATGCTGTTATGCCCTGTTTGACCGTTGCGGTCGTAGACGCGATACACCACCTTTGGATTGGTGATCTTGTGTATCTGTGCCATGACGGACACCTCTTCGATAGGGATCATTTCATCCTGCGTGCCATGGATCAGGAGAACAGGCACACAGCTTTTGTTGATTCCGTCGATCGCCGTGAGGTTGTAGTGCTTTCCAAAGGTCAGTAGCATGTTTATTTTTACAGGAATGCGTAAACGCTTTGCCCACTTGCCCATATTTTTGGATGCAAAATGCAACATCATATCGGTCGGGTCGCAATACGGTGCCAGGCTGACGGAGGCTGTGACACGGTGCTCAAAGAACAGCCCTGCGGTTACCGCATAGCCGCCCCAGCTGTGACCGACAAGACAGATCGGAAGTCCCGTGAAGGCTGTTTCCGATTCCACGTAAGTGAGCGCAGCGTGCAAATCGCGTGCGGATTGCACCAAGCCGACCGTTCCCTTTCCTTCACTTTCCCCGCTTCCCGTGGCATCGTACGCCAGCACGCGCCAGCCACGATCCACAAAGCTGAGAATCTCTTGCATGTAGTACTCGTGACCGCTGCCGAGTCCGTGGGCAAAAACAATCAAGCCCATATCGTTTTTTTCACCGTAGACATAGCCCTGTAAGCGATTTTTGCCTGACCGAAAGGAAATGCTTTTTCTCGGATATTGTTCCCGATAGTGGTCGTAGAAATAGTCTGCCACAGCATACGGCGGATACGGCGCGCGCTTGAAGTTTGACCGAATGATTCGATTGGTAATGAAAATTGCGATTCCTGCCAAAACCAGGAGAAAGCCAAGGGCGATGAAAGCAACGATCATAGTGATTATGCCTTTCGGATCGCCTTGATGATCGCGCCGATCTTGGGAGGTGTTCCGTACAGCAGAACTCCCACGCGATAGATCTTTGCGGACAGCACACCGATTCCCGCTACCGAGGCGATCAGGATCGCAATCGAGATCAAAATCTCATACAACGGCACCGTACTCATGGCAATTCTTGTAAACATCGCCATGGGAGACGTGAACGGGATATAGGAGCAAACTTTCATCAAGATCGTATCCACGTTGCCTGCGCTCATCGAGAACATTACGACGATAAAGCCCGCGACGAACAGAAGCGTGACAGGCATAACCGATGTGTTGATATCCTCCAGCTTGGACGCCGTAGAGCCGATCGCGCCAAACAGGAAGGCATAGATCAAAAATCCAAGCACAAAGAAGATCAGCATGTAAGCGAACAACTCGGGCGGCATATCGAACAGCGATTGCATGATCTCGTTTCCTCCCCAATAAGAGGCATTTAGCTTATAGCTGACAAGAGCCGCGCCAAACACCGCCACAAGCTGCAAAAGTCCCGCAAGTCCGGATGCCAGAACCTTTCCGAACATCATACTGACGGGATTGGCACTTGTGATCAAGACCTCCATAGCGCGCGAGCTTTTTTCAGTTGCCACGTTGGTCGCAACCATTTGTCCGTACAGCAAAATGACCATGTAGAGTGCAAAGATCATGATATAGGTATAGAAAAAGTTCTGCATCTGGTTGACGCCGAGGTTTTCCGTGGTGTGTGTGACGCGCGTGGAGAGGATCTGCTCGGCTTGCTCGGGGCTCAAACCGCCCTCGGTCATCGCTTTCATACGGTAAAGAGATTGAAGAAGCTCGTCTGCGATCGCCGTATTATTGTCGTACATGGAAAGATTGTTGACGTAGTAGGTGTAAGCGGTCAGATCCTCGATCAGGAAGGCGCATTCTGCCTTTTCCTCGGTGATCTGTTTTTGGATGCCGTCAAAATCAAGCTCCGTGATTCTGACCTGATAATCGGCAAAGCCCGCTTGGAAGGTGGATTGGATCGCGTCTTTCCACGCCACACTTTCCGCCTCCACTGCGATCAGCATCACGGGACGGTCAGAGGTCTGTTCCGCGTCTTTCCCATGATCTACGGCAGTAAGGATTCGCGGAAAGAACATGACCACCACCAGAATTGCTACCAATGCTAAGGTTACACCGACAAACACCTTATTGCGCAAATAGCTTTTGAGTTCAAATTTAAGGATTTTTCCGAATTGCTTCATATTGGCTCCTTATACACCATTCTTGGTGTATTCCACGAAAATATCGTTCAGTGAGGGCTCGAACACCTTGATTTCATCCACGTCGTAGAACTCGGTAAGATGGCGCATTAGACTTTGCTTTTGCTCGGGCTGCTCCATGGAAATGAGCACCTCGTGCTCGTTCAGACGCGTACAATTTTCGCCGTATTCAGCGATCAAGGAATCCGGCGATTCACTTTTGACCACCAGACGGTTGCGCGGATAATTGCGCTTGATCTCGTGAAGCTCTCCTGTCAGCACGACGCGCCCGTCGTTGAGAATGGCAATGCTGTCGCAAAATTCCTCAATATAATTCATCTGATGACTGGAAAAAAGCACGATCTTCCCTTTTTGAATTTCTTCCTTTACCACGTCCTTGAGCAACATCGCGTTTACGGGATCAAGTCCCGAGAACGGCTCGTCCAGAATGATGATCTGCGGGTTGTGTGCCAAAGCGGTAATCAACTGAATCTTTTGCTGATTTCCTTTGGAAAGTGTATCCAACCGTTTTGACCGATATTCATGCATACCAAGGCGTTCAAGCCATGCATCCACCGCTTTTACGGCGTCGGAATGGCGCATTCCTTTCAGCTCTGCGAAATAGACCAATTGATCGAGAATCTTCTTTTTGGGGTACAACCCTCGCTCCTCCGGCAAATAGCCGAATTGCACGGCTTTATGATCCAACGGCTTTCCGTCTAAGAGGATTTCCCCACTGTTGGCAGAGAAAACGTTCATCAGGATGCGGATCGACGTCGTTTTACCGGCACCGTTACGCCCCAGCAAGCCAAATGCGTGTCCGCTGTAGGCAACGAAGGATGCGTTGCACAGCACCTGCTTTTCTCCAAAGCTTTTATAGATGCCCTTAAATTCCAGCTTCATGATCAATCTCCCTTTTGATAATAAATCTATTATAGCATTATCGCAATAAAATTGCAATAGTTTCTCGCTAAAAATCATCCGATCTCACCTTCAAAAAAGCGCGCCAGCAGGCTCACGGAAAAGCAAAGAAGAGACAAGCCGTCGTCGGCGCGCAGTAAAAGATAGACCGAAAATGCGAATAAAAGGAAGAGAAACAAAAAGGAGCATCCCCGCATGACCACGCGGGTGGTTTGCCAAGAGGTACGTGCACTCAGAAAGGATTCCAGCATGCGACCGCCGTCAAACGTGCGGATCGGCAACAGATTCAGAAGCCCCAAGAGCAAGGAAGCGCAGGAAAAAAGAACCGCCCACTCGGAGCGGCTCCAGAGAGGTGCGACCGCGATCGCGCTCAAAAGGCTACTCAAAGGGCCCGCGGCGGCAAGAAGCCATTCTTCGCTGTAGCTTAATACTCTTCCCTGCACCTCAAGCCGCGCACCGAGCAGGTCGATCTGCATGCGGGAGAGTGGGATCCGCATGCATTTCGCCGCTATCAAATGCCCCACTTCGTGCGTGAACGCTGCAAGGAGTGTCATCAAGGCGAGCGCCGTCTGATCCCCAAGGATCAACCCGAGCAAAAAGATCAATACGATCGGACGTACCGTAAACCGTTTTTTCATAAGTGCCTCCTTTCCTCGATAGCTAACCTTATGAAAAAGAGATCCGTGGTATGCTTTTGGCAGGAAAAAAAGGAGCGACCGCGTCGGATCGCTCCCTGGGATTATCTTAAAGAAAAAGTCGCCTGAACTGTCTCCCCTCGAACGCTGCGTGAAGAGTTGGACGCAGTAAGGAAAAATCCGCCACCAAGGAATGGGGCTTTTTTTCGGGATCGTCCTGGTGCATCGGAACAAAATAAACGCATTTACGCGAGAGCATGGTCGCGATATTTTTCAGGTTTGCGGAGAGTGCGTCGTTGGATGCAAGTGCCAGAATCAAAGGGCGATCTCGGCGCAAATGCGCCTTTGCCGCCATAGTAGCGCCCGTGTCGGTGATCCCGTTTGCCAGCTTTGCCAACGTGTTTCCCGTGCATGGAGAAATGATCAGTGCCTCCAACGGATGCTCAGGTCCCAATGGCTCAGCTTCCAGAACGGTATGGATGATCTTTCTTTTGCAAATGCCTTCCACCTCGTCCCGCAACGCCTGTGCCGTTCCAAATCGCGTATCGGTCGTCCAGACCGCGTCACTCATGATCGGCTGGATCTCATAGCCCTCCTCTAACAGATTCCGCAATTCCCGTAACGCAGCGGAATGCGTACAAAAGGAGCCGCAGAATGCATAACCTAACATGTATAATCACCTCAAGTCTTTTCAAAATGTCATGTATAAAGCTCCTTTGACAGAATGGATGCTACCGTTTCGGCAAGATAGGTACCCGCGCTCTCAGGTGCATATTTTCCGGGTAACGCCGTTGCCCAGATTGCTGTTAGGTTCAGCTCCTGCGCCGCCTGAAAATCCACGCCTCCGGGAGCGGATGCAAGATCGATCAGCAAACAATTCCGCGGCAGCGTTTGCAGAACCGACCGTGTCAGCAAACGCTGCGGAACGGTGTTCAGGATGAGGCGTACCGTTTGCGGAATACGTGTTATAATCCTCTTGCCGTCTTCCGTTTGGATCGGTGCGACGGAGCAGCCATACAGGGCGGCGCGCGTCAACGCTTCCTCACGACGAGCATAAACGGTGACTGCTACGCCAAGTGCACCAAGCTTTTGGGCAAGCAATTCGCCGATTCGTCCAAAGCCGATGATCGCCGCGTGGCATCGATCCAGTGTTACGGGCAACTCACGCATGGCAATTTCAATCGCGCCCTCTGCGGTGGCAAGTGCATTTTTTAGCTGAAGGGATTCGGAATCGTAGTAATCGATCCATCTAACGCAATTCTCCTCCGCCATTCTACGCACCGTATCGGACAGCTTTCCACCCAAGAGAAGCTTATGCTGGAGGTTCGCTAAAAGGATATCCAAACGCAAGGCTTCATTGCCGACGTGCTGTGCATTGACGTGTACGCCGTCCTTTGAGGCAGGCAGCGGCAGGATTACCGTTCGTGATGATCTGATCGCTTCCTCCCATGTGCTGCATCGATGAAAATGGGCTGCCTCCGTTGCAGAAGGCGGAAGCCCCCAAGTGCGCACCAAATACCCCTGCAATGCCAGTGCGCGGCACATATAAAGCTGTCGTTCGTCTCCTCCCAACACCGCCAACGGACCCAATCCCTCTGTCATGCAAGCCTCCAAGTTTTATAATAAAGCACCGTCGGTGCTTCTATGTTAGCAGTATATGAAAAAAGCCTCTTTTCGACACAGAAAAAAGGCTTTTCTATTTGATGTAGTAGGTATGAACAGCAGAAGCCGCGTAAACGCTGTCTGGGGTGGAGATATACGGAATCAGGGAGCGCAGTGCTTCCGATCGGATCAGTATCGTTTTGGGGGTGTGATCGGTATACGGAAATTTTTGATTCGCATCATAGCCTGTGTCCCCAATCAGCCAATGATCCGCATGTTCCAAAGCATTTTCGAGCGTATTTGACCACGCAGAGCACGATGCGGCTGCGTTGACGTAAACGATCTCCTCGCCGTTGACCGATGCCGAAAAGAGAATTGCCGTGTGCTCCCCTGTTTGCGGATCTGTATGCATGGATTCTCGGATCTTCAAGCCATCAATAGGAAGATCCCGTAAATCGAAGCGTACCTCGATGCCGTGCGCTTCCGCTTCCTCGCAAATCCGCATGACAACGCCCTCTTCCCAATCGTTTTGCGGCTCGGGAAGACGAAGGCGGCGAAGCTTGACCGCTGTGGATAAGCATGAGATCACGTATGCATCCGAATTATGATAGTGCGTAAGGATCAGGTCGTCGATCTCGGTACACCGCGCTTTTGCTGCGAGATCTGCCAAAGTATACGCTCCCGTTGCAGAGCCGCAGGATAGGTCAACGGCAACCGCGTGCGTGTGCTCGGTAAAAAGAAGATATTCTCCAACGGTATCCTGTACGTAGTCCATCCGAATGCCCTTTTGCGGAAGATGGCTGACAGCAAACGACGTTGCGATCGCGATACCGACCAAAGACACGGGCAAAAAGCTCCACCAAACCCGTTTGAACTTGGCAAGTGCGAGAAAGATCAGGACTATGGTTAAGACGACGAGCACGCCGCGCGTCCAAGCGTCTCCGCACGGAATCACGATGCCCTTTATATTTGAAATATCGTGCGCGATCTGTAGCATGATCCCCGCACAAAAGCGGCACGTGCCACCAAGGATCGGAAAGAGCATCGTTACGATAGCGCAGAGCAAGGTCGCACTCATTGGAATCGATTGTAGCATAGTGGCTGGCACGGACATCAGCGACAATTCCCCAAACACGTGCGCCTGTAACAGCATCAGTGCAAGGTTTGCCACCGTACCGACGAACAAGGCGCCGATCAGCCCGAAAAGGATTCTTTGCAGCAAACGCGGAATTGGCCATTTGTGGATCGTACGCTTGAAAAAGCCTTGCAGTGCGGGAGAAAAAACAATGATCGAGCCTGCTGCGAGAAAGGACATCCACATGCCGACGTCAAGAACTGCATTCGGAGAGAGAATCAGCAGAACCGTCAACACTGTGCATAGCCCTGTAAAGGAATCGTAGGACGCCCGTAGGCAGAAGGCAAGCACCAAAACGCAAAGCATCAGAACCGCACGCACGGTAGACGGTGAACACCCCGTCAGGAAGAGGTAGAAAAGCGCTGCGATTACCGTAACGATCATACGTGCAAGCTTGGGACAGCGCAAATGACGTAAGATCCATTCCAGGATTCCGATCAAGATCGATACGTGTAAACCGCTCAATGCCAAAAGATGTGAAATTCCCGCACGCCTGAACGCCAGTGTATATTCATCGCTCAGAGCGTCACGGTTTCCGAGAAGCAATGCTGAGGCGAGTTTTCCCTCCTCTCCGCCTACCGACTCCTCCAATCGAAAGGCGGCTTCTGCATTCCATTGTGCAAACAGGATGCGCAATGACGGCTTCTCCGTCGGCAAACGCTCCAAATTCGCGGAATCCGTACATTCCAGTTTCAAAAGAATCCCATCGGACAGCAAAACGGTTTCTTCATCGTATCCCGTGCGTTCTTCAAAGGCCTTGGCGGTAGCAGTTGCACGGAATCGTTCACCAACCTGTAAGGCGGAGGCGTAGGAGCATGCCAATTGAAAGTCTCCCGAGCAGCTTTTACCATTGAAGCTTTCAAGTTCAACGGTAAAGGTGCTGTAATAAGAAGCGGAAGTATCGCGGGAGATCACTGTACCAACGATCTCGCAATCCTTTCCGATCTGCTTTTGAAAAGCGTTGTAACGCACGTGAAAGAAAATGAAAGATTGCGTACAGGCAATCAGGGAAAGAAGAAGGCACAAAAGAATCAAAAACAGTGTTTTACTTTTACGTTTGAAGAACCAAACGCCGAGCACAATGACAGCGAACGCAAGAAGTATTCCCACGATCAAAAGAGTATCCTTAGAAAGACGCGCGGCAAAAAGAGCCGTGAGTGCAAACACACACGCAACCGTTGCAAGAGGACGATTATGAAGTAAATGCATAAGGCTCTCCTTTCCGTCGAACGGTTTCTTTGGAAAAAATGCGCAAAAGAGCGAAAAAACGGTGTAATTCCCAAAAAAGTATTGACAAATGACTTTTTTTCAAGTATAATATATTCGTTATGGGGCTTTTACCCGTTTCCCAAATTCAAAAATCATTTTGGAGGAATAGTCATGTTTGAAGAACTCAAGAACATTCTGGTAGAGGAGCTTCAGCTGGATGCAGATGAGATCACCATGGATTCCGATCTGGCAAATGATCTGGGGGTCAACTCGATCGAGCTTGCGGATCTGATCATGCTTTGTGAGGATAAGTTCGAAGTAGAAATCAAGGACGAGGATCTTTACAAGTTTGTGACCATTGGTGACGTAGTCAAGTATCTGGAAGCAAACGCAAAGAAGTAATCAAACTTACAAACGGCACCGATTCGTTCGGTGCTGTTTTTTCTTTTTTCGACAATATTATAACACAAAACAACAAATTCTGTCAACATTGAAAGAAAATCTCCGTTTTTTTTGCTTTTTTCGGTTGCAAACGAATCGGATTTTTGTTATAATGATGAATGAAAGATCCAAGAAAAGGAATGGAATGCTATGAGAATGCGAAAGAAAAAGCACGGTGCCGAGAGAATCGCGGCGTGTTCTGAAATTCTGATTGAAAATCCCGTAATTCCAGCGGTCGATCCGCAGAGCTACTTCCCCACGCCTCGCCCTGTCCATCTGGAGATCGGGTGCGGAAAAGGAGATTTTGCGGTTGGAATGGCGAGCAAGTATCCCGATGTGAATTTTATCGCGATGGAGCGTGTTTCGGACGTGGCTTGCATCGCGCTGGAAAAGGCAATGCAAGCAAAGGAGGCGCGCCCCGATAACCTGCGCTTTTTGATTGGGGATGCCAGAAACGTAGCCGAATGGTTCCCCGCGCATTCTGTGGACTGCATCTATCTCAATTTCAGCGATCCGTGGCCAAAGAAGGGGTACGCTAAACGAAGATTGACACACCGTGCTTTTCTGGCGCTTTATAAAAGTGTACTGAAGCCAGGGGGCATGCTGAAGTTGAAGACCGACAACGAGGGGCTGTTTGATTTTAGTCTTGAGGAATTTGCGGCGCTTGGCTTGCAGGTAGAGTGGCAGACGCGAGATTTGCACCACTCCGAGAAAGACGCGGATAATATTATGACAGAATACGAACGGAATTTTTCCGAGCGCGGACAGGTGATCTATTCGGCTTGGGTAAGATTCTGAGAAAGGAAACGGAATGTTAAAGGATTTATTGAAGCAAAGCCGCAGCTATCGCAGCTTCGATCCCTCTGTAAAGATCAGCGAAGATCAGCTGCTGGATTGGATCGATTGCACGCGGTACTGCCCCTCCAGCATCAATCTGCAAATGCTGAAATACCGCACGGTGACAAGCGATGCGGAATGCGCTGTATTGTTGCGTGAAACGCGTTGGGCTGGAAAGATCAAGGATATGAAGCTACCACCCGTCGGGCACGCGCCTGTGGCGTATATCGTGATTTGCTCGGACAATACTGTGATCTCGGGCGCGGAGAAGTTCCAGAAGGACGTTGGGATCTGCGCGCAAACGATCATGATGGCGGCAAGCGAGAGCGGGTTTGGTGGGTGTATGATCGGTTCGTTTTCGGCAGAACGCTTGCAAAATCTACTTCTACTTCCCGCGCACCTCGTTCCGCAATTGGTGTTGGCGCTCGGTGCACCGGATGAAACGGTAACGCTTACGGATCCCGCAGAGGACGGCAGCGTGACCTACTACAGAGAAAACGGCGTGCATTACGTACAAAAAAGAACGCTGAACGATCTGATCATCTCGTCAGCAGAAAAGAGCAACGTATGACGGAACAGCAGGAGCCATGCGGCGTTTTGATCGTGAACAAGCACGCGGGCGTGACCTCTCACGATATCGTCAGTAAGATCCGCCGCCTGTACAATACGCGCCGCGTGGGACACACGGGAACCTTGGATCCAATGGCGACGGGGGTGCTTGTGATTTTAATCGGACGTGCGGCAAAGGCGTGTGAATATCTCGCCGCCGATTCCAAGCGATATCGCGCGACGTTGCGTCTTGGTTTGACCACCGACTCCGAGGACACAACGGGAACAGTTCTCACGACCTCTGACAGCATCCCCGATTTTGACGCGCTGCAGGAAGTGCTTCCTCTTTTTCGCGGTAAAATCAAGCAGATCCCGCCGATGTACAGCGCTTTGAAGGTGGGCGGGCAGAAGCTGGTGGATCTGGCACGGCGCGGTGAAGTGATAGAGCGAAAGGCGCGTGAGATCGAGATTCTTTCTCTATCCGCTGCCCCAACTGATACAAAAACAGATTATACTCTGGACGTACATTGCTCGGGCGGCACGTATATCCGCACGCTGTGCGCCGACATCGGCACAGCACTTGGTTGCGGCGGCGTGATGGCAAGCCTTGAAAGACGCGAGACCTGCGGCTTTCCGATCACCGATTCCCATACGGTCACGGAGCTTGAGGAGATGAGCGCGGAGGAGCGCCTTGGCGTCTTGCTTCCAACGGAATCGGTCTTCCAAACGCTTCCCGCCCTGAAGCTTCCCACGTTCTTTGAGCACTTGTGCCGCAATGGCTGTGAAATTTATTTGAACAAGCTTGGCGCTTCCCTTCCGCTCGGAACACGCGTACGCTTGTGCGACCAAGGCGGCTCATTCTTTGCGATCGGCGAGGTGCGCGAATATACGAACGGCGTTGCCGTAAAATCGATCAAAACCTTTGTATTGTAATCAAAAAAAGAGTTTGGCAACAACTCCGTTCCCTCCAGAGGACAGTTTTGCAAAATTTCTTTGTCTACTACAACCTCAACTTTTTAGGGGCGACCGAAAACGGTCGCCCCTCGTATATTATTCAAAGTGTTTCGAATTTCTCCCCCGTACGCTCATCGTCACAGTAAAGCTCGCGCGGAAGCATATTGGGATACTGATGCCATTGTCTTACGGACATTGTACCGCGACCGCCTGTAAGTGCTCTTACCGTTCCGTCGTTGTTCGTGAACGTACCTTCAACCTTATCAAAAATAAGCGTTGCTACGGGATTATCGGGCGTTTGGAAGGTTACGCCCCATACACGCGCGTTGCATACGTGCGCTCTTGCTTCATATACACCGTCCTCGACTTTGATTCTGATGTTGTAGTAAGAAGGAACAAAGCCGTCAAGCTCACGCATAAACGCCCAATCCTCATGGGTAATTTCCATCTCGGCAGTATCTCTGTCGCCACCCTTGAGGTTGCCGTTTGAGGTATAGTGCTTTTCAT
>JAFTKI010000043.1 GCA_017453335.1 Clostridia bacterium | reverse complement strand
TCCACGCCCCGTACCGCAAGGATAAACGCAGACATCAGCAGATCGACGTGTATTATCACGGTGTCGGCATCGTCTATATTCCCACAGCCGAGGAAATAGAGGAAATGTTCGAGGAGCATTTGGAAGATGTAAAATGGGAACGAGAACAAGAAGTTAATATAAAAGAGAAAACGGCATAACCGAAATCTCGGTTACACCGTATCTTATTCTTAGAAAGGGCGCTCTTGGGCTATCCTACCTGCTTTATGGTAGGTAGCCCAAAGCGATCCTTTTTTTGTTGTTGTCGATTCATTTAATAAATCTGAACTGTGCAAATTTCGCAGAAATTTGCCAAGAACGTGCGATAGCAGAGCATAAACGAATACAGCCCAATAAACCCGCACGTTTCAGTTCAGATTCTGCTATGGGAGACACGCAATCGCGCCCCTCTTTTTGTTGTTGCCGCTTCGTTTTTTTCCTAAAATACTTGACGTTGATTGATCCTTATGTTATAATAAATTTGACACCAAAATAAGTTTTACGGGGGATTTTTTCTATGAAAAAACTGTTATCATTTTTATTGATCGCATGTATGTGTTTCACCGTTGTTACAGCTTTTACAGGATGCGGCGATGAAACCGACGGAGCGAATTCCAACAACGGGGACACTCCGAATGGTGCGGGGGATGCGGGAGCGGATACGGACGCCCTTTCTGCCTTTACGTATACCCAAAAGGGAAGCAAGTATTGTATTACGGGAGTTAACGATAATACCGTAACGAGCCTTGTTGTGCCCGATAGCGTAACCGAGATCTCTCTTTCGGCGTTTGCGGGGTGCAATAATCTGGAAAGCATCACATTGCCCGCAAGCCTGTTTGCCGAAAAAACGGATAGCTGGAATAAACCGATCACCACTTCTGTTGCTCAGTTTTTCGATAAGAGCGAAACGTCAGACCGTGATGGCAATCAGATTTTTACCCACGATCACTATGCAACGCCCGCTTCTTTGAAAACCGTTACGATCGCAGGTGAACTGGAGGACGCAAAATTGCCTTTCCCCAGCACCAACGGAAAAGATGGTGATTATCAAGTTACTTATGAGTATACCTCGGTTGAAACGATCATTTTTACGGGAACGCTCAAGACGATCGGTAATTACGCTTTTCGGGATGCAACCTCTGTTCTCAAAGAGGTGTCAATTCCCAACACGGTAACGACGATTGGATCAGCCATATTTGAGTACCAAAAAACTATCCAATTCATCCGTTATGCGGGAACAAAAGCAGAGTGGGAAGCGATAGAGAAAGCAGGTAACTGGTTCCGCGATGCGGAGCTGAACGGTTTTACGGTTCACTGTACGGACGGAGACATCGTGATCACAACAGAAATTTACGGCTGATCTATAATCAGTCAATTGATAGTTTCATTTCGGATTCGCCCACAACAAAGCATCACGGGCATCGCTTTTGCGATGCCCGTGATGCTTTGTCTTTGAAAATCAGATCTGCGCAAAAACTAAAAAATTCTCTTTTTTCCGCAAACGGCTTGATATCAAGCCGTTTTTGTGATATAATAAAGATGCTACACAATTTAATCAACATATTATGGGGGAAAACTCTCTATTTTTATAGGGAGTATTATACCTATTTCTACATTTCGCCTTTTGAATTTGGTAAAAGCGCAAATTCCACTTGGTAAATGTAGGATGTTTTCCTCTTTTGTTGAGAATTGTGTAGCAACAATCGGAGTTTGCGTTTTTCGGAGCGTTAACTGCGGTTGACGCTCCTTTTATTCTTGCGGAGTGGAAGGCGCAATCTGAAAAAAGGAGGTTTTAGAGTTTGTTGATCCGCAAAATCAAAACACGAAAGGAATTTAACATGAAAAAAATTGTATCAATTTTACTGATCGTTTGTATGCTTTTGTCCGTGAGCGCAATGCTCTCCTCCTGTAAGCACACCTGCGAATTTTCCGAGGATTGGACGAAGGATGAAACCTCTCACTGGCACGCTTGCACCGATGCGGAGTGCGCTGAAATCGCCGATAAGGCAGAGCACGTATGGGATGAAGGTCAGATCACCACAAAGGCAACGCAGGAGGCAGCGGGCGTGAAGACCTTTACCTGCACAACCTGCGGTCAAACCAAAACCGAAGCGGTGGTCTTCACAGGATTTACCGAAGAGGAATGGGAGGCAGCCCTTGCCGATTCCCTTTTTGAAAACTTTACCTACGAGGAAGAGGCAATAACAATCTTGGGCGGGAAAAGCAGCGCCAAATACAAGTTCACCAAGGATGATGCTTGGGTAAGAATGGTACAGGGAACCTCGGTTCAGGAAGAATATGCATCCTCTCTTGTGGAGGTTGAAGAGCTGCGCGGATCGTTCCTTGATTCCTTGGAAGATATGACTCCTTATGACAGCTTTAAATATGATGCCGAAACCAAGACTTACAAGGCTGAAACCATTTATCTGCCGTTGCTGGAATTGCCGGCCAATCGTATTACGGTGACCTTTTCCGAGGGGAAACTGACGGAAATCAGCTATGAAGTGAACTATAGCGTGAATGGAGTTGCTTTTGATATCAACTCCAAGATCACCATCTCGGATTACGGAACAACGACGATCACTCGCTGATATTTGAGCCAAGGCTTTGATGCCGACTGATGAAATAAGAAAGGAGACCAACATGAAAAGAATCGTATCTATTTTACTTACTATTTGTATGCTTTTGTCCTTGAGTACAATGCTTGCTTCCTGCGGGCATGATTGTGTGTTTTCCGAGGATTGGACAAAGGATGCGACACACCACTGGCATGCTTGTGCGCACGAGGACTGTACAGAATTGACCGACAAAGCGGAGCATGTATGGGATGAGGGGCAGATCACCACAAAGGCAACCCAAGAGGCAGCCGGCGTGAAAACTTTTACTTGCAAAACTTGCGCGCAAACCAAAACCGAAGCAATAGAATTTACGGGACTTTCCGAGGAAGAGTGGAATATTGCTCTTTCCGAGTTTACATTTGAGAATGTTTCTTATGAGGAGTCGGCAATCTCAAGCAAGGGGGACAAATCGGGCACGGTCAAATACAAGCTTACCAAGGATCTTGTTTGGATCCAGAGAAATGCGATAAAACTGACCGATGAAGAGGAAATCAAAACCTTTCGCAGAGCGCTGGTTGATTCGATCCGGGAGATCGTTCCTTATGAAAGCTATCAATATGATGCCGCCACCAAGACATATAAGGCAACCGAGAAGATCTATTTTTCGGCCTTGAAGACCTCCACCCAGAACGTTACCTTGACGTTTGCGAACGGTCGGCTTGTCGAGATCAAATACGAGGTGAAAATCTATGCCGTGGGTGACGATTACACCGTTACCGCCACGATAAAACTTTCGGACTACGGAACTACGACGATCACTTATTGAGCTCAAAAGGCAAAAAGGGTTAGATAACAGCAGCACAGGCATCGCTTTTGCGATGCCTGTGCTGCTGTTTTATACCGATTCCTCGGGAATGAAAACGAGGATATCTTCAACCCTGCAGGACAGGATCTTGCATAGATCGTCTATGGTTACTGTGCTTAGCGGCTTGTTGTGTTTCAGCCGATCCAGCAGGCTTCTGCTGACACCGTACCGGTTGATCAATTTATAGGTGCTGATCTTTTTTTCTTTTAAGGTATTATAAAACGGTTGGTATGAGATCATTTTGATTCCCCCCTTTTTTTTATTATAAAATATGCTCAACCTCTTGACAATTGTCTATAAATAGAGTATAATCTGAGGTATGTATCAATGCGAAGCAAAAAAAGGGAGCGTTGGTGCAATATGAGGCGATGGTATTTGTTTTTTGAAATCTATTGATATGTGCAAGAAAATATAGTATAATAAATCGAAGCAATTGATCTTGGTATTGATCAAAGGAGGAGTTATATGTTACTGGAGCTGAAAAACATTGACAAGTCTTTCGGAGCGAAGGAGGTTTTGAAGGGCGTGTCTTTCTCGGTGGAGGGCGGCAAAGCATTTGGGCTTTTGGGCAGAAACGGCGCGGGAAAAACCACCACCATCCGTATTTTGATGAACGTTTTCCCCGCAAACAGCGGAGAGGTGCTTTTGGACGGAAAGCCGATCGACTACAATCGCATCGGCATTGGATATCTTCCCGAAGAACGCGGACTCTATCCCAAAAAGCCGATCATCGATCAGTTGATCTATTTTGCCGAGCTTAAGGGAATGCGCGCCAAGGAGGCGGTCAAGGCGGTGGATCATTGGCTGGAGCGGCTTGGTATGACCGAATACCGCAACAAGCGGCTCGATACACTTTCAAAAGGAAATCAACAGAAGATCCAACTGATCACAGCGCTGGCGCATGATCCCGAGATCGTGATCCTTGACGAGCCCTTTTCGGGATTGGATCCCGTCAACGCGATATTGCTCAAGAATGTGGTCAAGGAACAGATCGCAAAAGGAAAGATCGTTCTTTTTTCCAGCCACCAGATGAGTTACATTGAAGAGTTTTGTGACAGCATTGCCATTATCAATGCGGGAAAGGTCGCAATTTGCGGTGAGCTGCATGAGATCAAGCGCAACTATGTGCGTGACCGCTTGGTGGTCAGCACCACCGATCCCGAGCCGATCCTGGCGGATTTTGGCGCATCCTGCACAACGGCCGAGGACGGCAGGTTGATGATACGTCTTGCCGATCCTGCCGAGAAGCAGGAAACAATGAAGCGGTTGGTGAGTAACTACGATATCGATGAAGTCAAGGTTTTTGAACCTTCGCTCAACGATATTTTCGTAGAGTACGCGGGCGAGCAGGTATAAGGAGGAGCGCATATGAAACAGTTTGGAAAAATACTCAAATTTGAGCTCAAAGGCTATCTGCGCAATAAGATCTTTGTCGGACTCACGGTCTTTCTTGTGATTGTGATCGCGGTCTCAATGTTTATCCCCCGTTTGATGGAAGAGGTTTCTGCAGACGGAGGATCCGACCAAGCCGAAGCGGATTCCCCCGTTATGCTGATTCAGACCGAGGACGAAGCCTTGGCAGAGCTGATCGGGTCCTATTTCAGCCAAGCGTTCTCCGACTATGATGTGCGCGTTACCGCCGAGGCGGTGGCAGAGGTGAAGGAACAGGTGACGTCGGGCAGCGTTGAGTGTGCTTTTGTGATGAACGACTTTACTTCTTTTACCTACTACGTTAACAATCTTTCGATGTATGATATGAATTCGGAAACGGCGAGGGCTGTGTTGCAAGAGGTGTACCGTGCGAATGTTCTGATGCAAAGCGGCATGAGCGTCGAGCAGGTGGGAGCGATCATGTCGGTGCAGATTGAGGGTGAGACACTTGTGCTTGGCAACGATCAGATGCAGAATTTCTTTTACACCTATATCATGATCTTTGCCCTGTATATGGTGATTTTGCTGTACGGGCAGATGGTGGCAACCAACGTGGCAACCGAAAAAAGCTCCAGAGCGATGGAGCTGTTGGTAACCAGTGCAAAGCCTGTAAGTATGATGTTTGGAAAGGTGCTGGCATCCTGTATCGCGGGCTTTGTACAGCTTGTGGTGATATTTGGCTCTGCGATCCTGTTCTATAACCTCAACCGTGAGTACATGACCAGCCCGTTGATCTCGTCGATCTTTGACATTCCCATTGAGCTTTTCCTTTTCATGATCGTTTTCTTTGTCCTCGGATTCTTGATCTACGCCTTTTTGTTCGGTGCGATCGGCTCGACCGCATCCAAGCTGGAGGATATCAACACATCGGTTATGCCGATCTCCATCCTGTTTGTGGTTGGATTTATGGTGGTCGTATTCTCAATGAGCAGCGGAGATGTGGACAACATGGCAATGCTGATCTGCTCATACATTCCGTTTACATCTCCCATGGCAATGTTTACGCGCATTTGCATGAGCACGGTGGCATGGTATGAGATTGCCGTTTCGATCGTGATCCTGATCGGCTCTGTGATCGGGATCGGATTCTTGTCGGCACGGATCTATCGCGTGGGCGTACTTCTTTACGGCACACCGCCCAAGATCGGCACGATTCTGAAAACAGTATTCAAAAGACAGTAAAAAGATACCGTCCTGTGAAACAATCACAGGACGGTATCTTTTTTAGTTTTCCTGCACCAAAACGGTGGAAACGCTGTCGGGGAGCAGCTCGATATAGCGCCATGCGCCGCCCTCAAACAGTTGCACCTGCTTTTTGTCGGCGTTCGGGTTGACGAGCAGATATACACGGGAGCCATCGGGATTTTCGATCAGCGATGCCCCAAGCGGCTTTTCCTCGGAGGGGTACTTGAACTGTCCGATTGCGTTGCTCGATATCTCGGTCTCCAGAACCTGCGCACCCTTTTGCCAAAAGCTTGCGATGTGCGCCAGCGCTTTGTATTGACCGCTGTAGGTGATCTCACCGCTTTGGCTGTTTTTGGTCAACAGACCTCCGCAGAAGAAGGGACCGATATTGGGGCCTCCAAGCTCGTCAAGCATCAGATTCCATCCCGTAAAAGAGCCAAAGCTCTCATTCAGTACCTTGGAGATCATACCGCCCCATTTGCAATAGTCGCTGTCATAGTGGTCATAGAGACGAGGACCGCCTTCGGTAAAGTGCATTTTCAATGTGGGGTAGGCGGCGTGAAGCGCTCGTGTATCCTCGATCGCGCCTTTATAATAGTGAAACGCGATTCCGTCTATGGCATTTTTCAGTTCCGGATAGGTGTCAAGCTGCCACCTGATACGGTTGCAGCCGTCAAAATTGTGATCGTGGATCCAAATTTTTGTGTCAAGTCCGGCCTCGTCAAGACGTCGGCGCAGCTTAAGCGCAAATTCTGCCTCCTGGTCGGGGTGCCAGATACAAGCAGGCATTCTGCCGCTTTGATGTGTTTCGGGTTCGTTTTGAACCGTCAGGGCAGAGATGTGGATCCCCTCCTTGGCATATTCCCGAACGAATCGCGTGATGTATTCGGCGTAACAGTCAAGGTAGCCCGAACGCATAAATCCGCCGCACATACTGCCGCCCGTTTTCATCCAGCCGGGAGGACTCCAAGGAGAAGCAAACAGATACAGATCGGGACGGATGGCTTGAATCTCGCGGATCATGGGAATGATATAGGCGCGGTCTCTTTCGATCGAAAAATGCTTGAGAGCTGTGTCGTTTTCGACATCATCATAGGAATAAAGCTCGGCAGAGTAGTCGGACGCGCCGATCGACAGGCGGGCTACCGATAGATTCAAGCCGTCCTTTCCGTAGAGCGATTGCAAAAGGGCAGTGCGGTCTTCCTGCGGCATTTGCGCCAAAAGATAGCAGGAGCTTCCCGTAAGCGCAACTCCAAAGCCGAGAAAATCCTCGGATATGACCTTTTTTGTTGCCGTGAGCGTATGAATCCCCGACATTTGCAGAGCAGGCGCGATCTCGCGCTTGGCAAGAACGTAATTACCCGTTGTAAAAAACTGTGTAACCTTCACCGTATTTCTCCTTTTTTGCCTTCATTGGCTTCATTATAGCACAAAAACGCAAAAAGTAAAGAAGATTTGCAAAAATTACAGCTCGAAAAGGGTGCGCAAGCGCTTGGCTGTCTCGGGCGCGGGAGGACAGAGCGGCAGGCGGTATTCGGGACGGCAGAGTCCCATCAGCGATGCCACGTACTTGACGGGGATCGGGTTGACCTCCCAGAAAAGAGCCTGCATTTTGGCAAACAGCGCGCGCTGATGCTCTCCCGCGATCCGCCACTCGCCGTGCAGGCAAAGACGGCACAGATCTACCATTTCCGCAGGGAACACGTTGGAGTAGACCGAAATCACGCCCTCGGCGCCCAGCTTCATCGATGCAACCAGTTGGTGATCGTTTCCTGTGTAAACGTCCAGCGAGTCGCCGCATTCGTCGCAAAGTGCCTCCAAAAGACCTAAGTTTCCCGATGCCTCTTTGACACCCACGATGTTCTCGTGCTTTGCCAGCTCACGGTACAGCTCCATCGTCAGATGATATCCCGTCCGCGAGGGGACGTTATACAGGATCAGCGGCTTTTCGGCGGCATCTGCGATCGCGTTATAGTGGGCAAGAAGCCCTCTGTCGGAGGCTTTGTTGTAATAGGGGGTAACTGCCAGCAAACCGTCGGCTCCCGCCTTACAGGCGGTTTTTGCCAGCTCTATGGCGTGAGAGGTTGAGTTGGAGCCGCAACCTGCCAGAAGCGGTACGCGTCCCGCGATCCGTTCCTTGGCAAAAGCGGTCAGCTCGTATAGCTCCCGAACCGACAGCGTGGCACTCTCTCCCGTTGTTCCCGCCACCAAAAGTGCGTCGATGTTTGAGGACAACTGCAGGTCGATCAAGCTCCCAAGGGCTTCGTAATCGATCTCTCCGTTCGAAAAGGGGGTGATCAGTGCTGTGGCGGTACCTGTGAAAAGTGTGGGTTTCTGCAAGCTCATGGACAGTCTCCTTTTGTAAAAATTGAAAAACGCCTTCGACTTTGCAAAAAAGCGTTGCATTTCGCGGCAATTTGTGGTATTCTATTATGTAGATGTTTTGCTTGGAACGCGTCGGTTTCAGTATATGCCTGCCGCCGCGAAAATGTTTGAAAACTGTTTTGAAAAAGGAAGATACAAGATGAGTGAAGTGATCGTGAACCAAAAGCCCGAAACAGACCTGCGGACGGCTGATTTTTACTATGACCTGCCCGAGGAGCGTATTGCCCAGCACCCGATCGAGCCGCGTGACCATTCGCGCATGATGGTGCTTGACCGCGAAAAGGGGACTCTTTCTCACCGCCATTTTTATGATCTATTGGAGTATTTACAGCCAAACGACGTTCTGGTGATCAACGATTCCAAGGTCATTCCCGCGCGCCTGTACGGACACGTGGAGGGCAGAGAAGAGGCATTGATCGAGCTGTTGCTGCTTCGTCAGCGTGATCTGGACACGTGGGAGGTTCTGGTGAAGCCCGGCAAACGTGCGCGCATCGGCATGCGTTTGGTGTTTGGCGAGGGGCTTCTGACGGGCGAAGTGATCGATATGGTGGAGGAGGGAAATCGGATCATTCGGTTCTCTTACGACCATACAGTATATGCGACCATCTACGAATTGTTGCAAGAGATCGGCATGATGCCTCTGCCGCCCTATATCACCGAGCAGCTCAAGGACAATGACCGCTATCAGACCGTCTACGCACGTGAGGAAGGCTCGGCGGCGGCACCGACGGCGGGACTGCATTTTACGCCCGAGCTGTTGCAAAAGATCCGCGACAAGGGTGTTGCGATCGCGCCCGTGATGCTGCACGTTGGCTTGGGAACCTTCCGTCCCGTGAAAGCAGACCGCATTGACGAGCATGTGATGCACACCGAATTCTTTTCGGTACCCCGTGCGAGTGCCGATCTGATCAACGAGCGCAAAGCAAAGGGCGGCCGATTGATCTGCGTGGGAACCACCTCCTGCCGCACGGTTGAGTCGGTGGCGGAGGAGAACGGACATATTCCCGCAAAGTCGGGTGACACGGGTATTTTTATCTACCCGGGCTACAAATTCAAGGCGGTTGATGCCTTGATCACCAATTTCCACCTGCCCGAAAGCACGCTGCTTATGCTGGTATCGGCGTTTTACCGCCAAGATAAGGTGATGGACGCATACCGCGTGGCTGTGGAGGAGGAGTATCGGTTTTTCAGCTTTGGAGATGCCTGCTATATATTTTGACTAAATAAAATAGTATATAACAAATAAAATTTATGGAAAATTACCAACCGGTAAAACCAAATAGCCAATCGGTAATTCTTTCGACAACAATAGAAATAAATCTAAAAAACTTTCCGAAATCTATTGACAAAATAGGATAAATCCTATATACTATAAGTGTAGGATAAAACATTCCACTTTTACGGAGAATAATCAATGAATGAGATCAAAATCAGGTATTCAAAGGACGCACTGAAATTTTTATCAAAAT
>JAFTKI010000042.1 GCA_017453335.1 Clostridia bacterium | reverse complement strand
GGCAACAGTGGAATATAAAAAGGAATGGCTTGCAATGATCTTGGCAGGTGGGCAGGGGAGCAGATTGCTCGATCTGACGCGTCAGACGGCAAAGCCTGCGGTTGGATTTGGAGGAAAGTCTCGCATTATCGACTTTCCGCTATCGACTTGCGTTCAATCGGGGATCGATACGGTGGGGGTTCTTACACAGTATCAGCCGCTTGATTTGAATGAGTATATCGGGAACGGAGATGCGTGGGATCTTGACCGAAGGAACGGCGGACTGTTTGTTTTGCCACCCTATCAAGGTGGACGGCGTGCGGATTGGTATCGCGGCACTGCGAATGCAATCTATCAGAATTTGAATTTTGTCTTAAAAAACGCACCGCAATACGTGCTGATCCTCTCGGGGGATCATATATACCGTATGAATTACCGAAAAATGCTGCGTGCGCATGTTGAGAAACGGGCGACATGTACGGTTGCGACGCTTCGTGTGCCGCAGGAGGAGGCGTCGCGCTTCGGAATCTGTAACACGGATGAGGACGGACGCATTTTTGAGTTTGAAGAAAAGCCGAAGCATCCCCGAAGCGACCTTGCTTCAATGGGGATCTACATATTTAATACGGAAAAGCTCGTCTCGGTGCTTGAAAGGGATGCGGAGAACAAAGCATCCTCAAACGATTTTGGCAAGGATATCATTCCCACAATGATCAAAAACGGAGAAGCGGTCTATTCCTATGCGTTTGACGGATATTGGAAGGACGTAGGTACTGTGCGGTCGCTCTGGGAGGCGAATATGGATCTTTTGGGGCGTGTGCCGCGTTTAGGGCTGAATAACGGTGAATTTCGCATATACTCAAGAAATCTCTCTCGTGCGCCGCAGGTCATATATCGGGATGCCGATGTTAGTGACTCTTTGATATCCGAGGGGTGCCGCATCGGCGGTAGCGTGCACCACAGCGTTCTTTCCTGCGGTGTTTGTGTGGAAAAGGGGGCGGAGGTCCGCGATTCGGTGATTATGGAGGACGTAATCATAAAAGCGGGGGCGGTCGTTTCCCGTGCAATGATCGACCGTCGTGCATACATTGATTGCGGTGTGAGGATAGGGGAGACGGCAGGGACAGAAATCGCCGTTATTGGAAAAGAGCGAAGGGTGATGAAGGAGGCGATTCTTTGAATACGATTGGCTTTGTTTTTTCGGCTTTACGGGATGAAATGCAGCTTCCGTTGACGCAAACACGCACCTTTGCGGCGTTGCCGTTTGCCTGCCGTTACCGCCTGGTCGATTTCCCAATCTCCTCTATGGTAAATGCGGGAATCAGCAATATTAACGTGATCGCGAACTACAACTACCGATCCCTAATCCAGCATATCGGTAGCGGAAAGGATTGGGACCTGGCACGCTACACGGGGGGCGTACATATTATGTCACCCTATCAGAATGCGGGGCGGGATCGTAAAAGTGTTTATTCCACACGCAGGGAAGCACTTTTACATATGAAGGACTACATTGAATCGATTGGAGAGAGCATTGCGATCCTGTCGGATTGCAATTGTGTTCTGAATCTCGACTACCGAAAAATGCTTGAAACGCATATAAATAGCAAAGCAGAAGTTACGGTGGCGGTATTAGAAAACCTAAAGGGGCGCAGGGGCGAAGGCGTCCTAATCGATGAGGGCGGATGCTTGCTGGATATTGGAGGGGAAGGCTCTAAGAGGCTTCTTCCCGTGTGTATGCTTTCTTGCAGTTTGTTAAGACAGTGGCTTTCGTATGACGGCGTAGGGGATTCGGATCTTCCGAGAGACGTTCTCAAAAAAGAGGTGTCAGCACGTAGAGTCTGCACGTATACGCACAACGGTTACGTCGCTGAAATTGAAAGCATGGAGGATTATTTTTTTCACAGCATTGAGCTAACGCGAAATCCATGGGCGGCAGAAAGCCTACTCGGAAACGGCAATCAAAGAATTTTAACGCGCACACACAATTCCACGCCGACCCACTACGGAGAATCGGCAAGCGTTGTGGATTCACTGGTTGCGGATGGGTGCTTGATCGAGGGAAGACTTGAAAATTCGATTATCTTCCGAAACGTCAGGGTTGGCCGCGGCTCTGTGATTCGAAATTCAATTCTGTTTGCGGGTACTGAGATCGGCACTGATACGGTGCTTGACTGTGTCATTTGCGATAAAAAGGTAAAGATCGGCAGTGAAAGAATTTTATCAGGGCATATAACAATGCCGATGTATATTCAGAAAGGCAGAGAGGTGTAAGGTGAGAATATTATACGTAGCGAGCGAGGCGACGCCATTTTGCGCAAGCGGTGGACTCGGCGACGTGATGGGAAGTCTGCCAACGGCGGTTGCAGATCTATGCGATGGATATGAGGTGGGGGTCATACTGCCACTGTATCATTCGGTGCGCGAAAAATATAGGGAAGCGCTGAACAGGAGAACCGCCTTTTCCTTTTATTTAAGCTGGCGTCACGTGCCGTGTACTGTTTATGAAATTGAAAAGGACGGCGTTTCGTATTTTTTTGTTGACAATCCCTACTATTTTCAGCGCAACTCAATGTACGGATTGTTTGATGACGGTGAGCGATTCGCATATTTTTCACGCGCGGTGATCGAATTTATCCTTCGTGATGAGTTCTGCCCTGATATATTGCACGCAAATGATTGGCAAAGCGCCCTGAGCGTGGTCTATTTACATCTTATGAAGGCTGAAATTCCGCGGTTTTCCTGTATCAAAACCATCTTTACGATTCATAATATTGAATATCAGGGATGCTATCATAAGGATATTCTGTGCGACGTTTTCGGGATTGACACAAAAGACGCACCGCGTCTTGAATTCGACGGCTTCATAAATTTATTAAAGGCGGCGGCGGTCACAGCTGATGCCGTGACAACGGTAAGTCCGTCTTACGCCGAGGAGCTTCGGGATCCTGCCGTTGCATTTGGTTTGCATCCGATCACACAAATGCTGGGGCCGAGACTTACGGGGATCATTAACGGAATCGATAGCGTATATTTTGATCCTGAGGGAGATGAAATTTCATATCCGTACGGGATCAGCAACGCCATAGAGGGAAAAGCAAAAAACAAGTGTGCCCTGCAGAAGCGGCTGTCGCTGCCAATCGATGCTGGAATCCCGCTGGCGATCATGGTTACGCGGTTGACCGAGAGCAAGGGGATCGACCTTGTTTTACGGGCGTTTGATGCGCTTATGGATCATAAGATGCAGATCGTGATCCTTGGCAGCGGAGAAAAAAGATATGAATGGGAGCTATCCTCGCTTTGTCAGCGCTACGGAGAAAGGGCGAGATGCATCATCGGCTTCGACCGTCAGCTATCAAAGGAAATGTATGCGGCGGCGGACGTTTTCCTGATGCCGTCAAAAACAGAGCCCTGCGGTCTTGCACAAATGATTGCCTGCCGCTACGGCGCTATACCGATCGTACATGCGGTAGGCGGACTTAGGGATAGCATCGTTCCATACGGATGCGAGGGTGGAAACGGATTCGTTTTCTACGAATACGGTGCCGATCAGCTGATATCATCGGTTCGTGAAGCACTTGCGCTCTATCGGGATCCTTCAAAATGGGAAGGACTTATCAAAAGTGCGATGGAAACGGATTTCTCATGGAGTGCATCGGCTGAAGGATATAAATTACTTTACAGAAAAATACTGAGTTAGAAGGGGAATTATGGGAAATAAAGAAAGGGTGCAATCGAAGATCGACAAAGAAGAGCTGAAAAAGAGAATTGAAAGCAAGCTCTTTTCAAGAGGAATCACGCAAAGCAAAGATGCGAGTGCGGAGCAGCTCTATCAGGCGACAGTTGGCGTTCTCAAGGATGTGATTGCTGCCAACCGCGCGAAATTCAAAAAGAGAATGGCGGCCTCCGACGGAAAAAAGGTATGTTATCTTTGTATGGAATTCCTGATCGGTCGTTCTCTTAAAAACAACGCTTTGAATCTCGGTCTTTACGAAACGCTCAGCACGGTATTGACGGAGCTTGGCTTTTCATTTGAGGAGGTTGAGGCGTGTGAGAAGGATCCGGGGCTTGGAAACGGCGGGCTCGGTCGACTTGCAGCATGCTTTATGGATTCCCTGACGGCACTCGAATACCCTGCGGGTGGCTATTCACTTTTCTACGAAAACGGTCTCTTCCGCCAGCGACTCGTGGACGGAGAACAGGTAGAGCTTCCAGATCTTTGGCTTGCTGAGGGGGGCTCTTGGTTGATCCCAAGACCCGAGAGAAGCGTAACCGTGCGCTTCGGCGGCGAGGTCGAGGAGGTCTGGGAAAGGGAAGGCCTTAAGATTCAACACACGGACTACGACGAGGTACGTGCCGTTCCCTATGATATCATGATCGTCGGTGCGGAGAACGAGGCGGTCAATACGCTGCGCCTTTGGCGCGCACGTGAGGCGGAAAGCACGGCCTTCAGCTTTACTACGCAGGGCACGTATCTGCGTGCGATGTCGCAGAATACGAACGTAACCGAGATCACAAGACAGCTCTATCCGCCCGACAATCACGATGAAGGGAAGCTCTTACGTTTAACGCAGCAGTACTTTCTGGTCTCTGCCTCCTTGCAAAGCATTATTCGTGACTATTTTGTTGCAAACGGAAGCCTTGTTGGGTTTGAAGAAAAGGTTGCAATTCATATCAACGATACGCATCCCGCCCTTTGTATTCCCGAGCTGATGCGGATATTAATGGATGTTTATTCCTATTCCTGGGAGGATGCGTGGCGTACGGTGACCCGAAGCGTCACGTACACGAACCATACCGTTATGCCGGAGGCGCTTGAAGCCTGGCGCGTTGATCTTTTTAAAATGAAGCTGCCGCGTATTTTTGGGATCGTCAACGAGATCAACAGTAGATTTTGCGCCGATCTTTGGAATATGTATCCCGGTGATTGGGATCGTATTTCTCGCATGGCGGTTATTGCGTACGGGCAGGTGCGAATGGCGAATTTAAGCGTACTCGCTTCTCATACGGTCAACGGAGTATCGGCACTTCACAGCGAGATCCTGAAGAAAACCGTTTTTCACGATTTTTATAAAATGACCCCTTGGAAATTTACGAACGTGACCAACGGAGTCGTGCATCGGCGTTGGCTTTGCGCGGCAAATCCCGGACTCTCCTCTCTGTTGAACGAGTGCATCGGCGACGGCTACGTAAAGGAGCCGAGGCTCCTTGAAAAATTCCTGACCTACAGTGAGGATGCGAGCGTCAATCAGCGGCTCGGGCAGATCAAGCGCGAAAACAAAGAACGCTTTTGTGCGTATGCCAAGGAAAAAACGGGACGAATCCTTTCGCCCGACAGTATTTTTGACGTGCAGATCAAACGCCTACACGAATACAAGCGTCAGCTTCTGAATGCGCTGAAGATTATGGCTCTTTCTCTTGCGCTCCGCGCAAATCCAAATGCGGACATTCCCGCACAAACCTTTATTTTCGGCGCGAAGGCGGCACCCGGATACGTGATGGCAAAGCAGATCATCAAGCTTATCTATTTTCTGGGAGAGGAGCTTGAGAAGGATCCCCTGACACGCGACCGCTTGAAGGTAGTCTTTATGGAGGATTACAACGTCAGTATGGCGGAGGTCCTGATTCCTGCAAGCGAGATCAGCGAACAAATATCGCTCGCGGGAAAAGAGGCGAGCGGCACCGGAAATATGAAGCTGATGATGAATGGAGCGCTGACGCTCGGAACACTTGACGGCGCGAACGTCGAGATCCTTGACGCCGTGGGGCGTGAGAATATTTATATCTTCGGAATGAACACCGGGGAGGTCGACGAGCTTTGGCGTAGCGGTTACGATGCAAAATCCTTTTACCGATCCTCCGACCGGTTACACGAGGTTGTGGAACGGCTGTATCACCCAATCGGCGGACAGAGCTTTTCGCACATTGCGGATTATCTGATCAACGGAACGGGATCGGTTGCGGATCCTTTTATGTGTCTTGCTGATTTTGATTCTTATTTTTATGAGCAGCAGCGCACGTGCGCCGATTACGGTGATACGGCGGGGTGGAATCGCCGATCGCTTGTAAATATTGCAAAGAGCGGACGCTTTGCGTCGGATGAGAGCATTCAGAAATACGCAAGAGAAATCTGGCGGATCGAGCCTGTGGGGAGATAATATGGAGCGTTACCGTTTTTCAAACGATTATGCGATGCAGCACGGAGAGTTTATTTTTGAAAACAGATATGATAAGGACCGCGGATTTGCGTTTTCGGTCGCAGACACTCTCGTTGCAACGCTGAAGGTGCCGCGTTCGCTTGGCACTGTAACCGCCATCTTGCATTTACAATCGGATCTTACGGGGGAATGCTTTAGCATCCCCCTTTTGCACCGTAATCTTGAACTGGATATGGATCGCTATGAAGGAATAATCGCCGCCGATAGCCGCTCTGCGGGTCTCTATTTCTTTACCGTTGAGCTGCGCGGGGCAATAGGCGCTGTTTTTTGCAAAAAGGAATATGCTACGCACAGGATCGTTTTCAGCGCGCACGAAAATCCATACAGTGCGGGATTTCAGCTTCTGCTCGCGGATTTTAAGTATCCCGCGCCCGATTGGATCTATGGCGGTGTCATTTATCACGTATTTGTCGATCGCTTCAAAAAAGGGGGAAATTATCCTGTACGCGCAGATGCGATTCTTGAGTCCGATTGGGAAAACGGGATACCGCAGTTTCCCGAATATCCCGGTGCGCCGTTTGAAAACAATTTGTTTTTCGGCGGTGATCTTGACGGAATTGCTCAAAAGCTTGATCATATCGCATCGCTCGGTGTCAAGGCGATCTATCTGTCGCCGATTTTTGAGGCCTATTCCAATCATAAGTATGACACCGGAGATTACCTGAAGATTGACGGAATGTTTGGTGGGGAGGCGGCGCTTCGCAAACTCCTACAGGCAGCTGAAGAACGGGGGATCTCACTTATTCTTGACGGCGTGTTCAACCACACGGGTGACGATAGCCTCTACTTCAATAAAAAGGGAAGATATCCTACACTTGGCGCGTATCAGAGTCAAAAATCGCCATATTACAATTGGTATGAATTCGAGGAATATCCGGATCGGTATACATGCTGGTGGAATATTTCGATTTTGCCGCGCTTACGCTTGAATGAACCATCCTGCCTTGATTTTTTTGTCGGAAATGATGGGGTTGTCGCCAAATATGCGAGAATGGGGGTGCGCGGATTTCGCTTGGACGTTGCGGATGAATTGAGTGATCTCTTTATAGAAGCGCTCAAACAGAGACTCGATTTGTGTCAGGATGGCTCCGTTCTGTACGGTGAGGTATGGGAGGATGCGTCGAATAAGATCGCTTACGGCAAAAGACGGCGCTATTACCTTGGCAAGGAGCTGGACGGTGTGATGAATTATCCCTTGCGTGCGGGAATCATTTCTTTCGTGAAGGATGGTGATACGCTCCCACTCCAATATGCCCTGATCGACGTAATGGAGAATACGCCAAAGCGAATACGTGATGCACAGATGAATCTCCTCGGTACGCACGACACCGAGCGGATCCTGACTGTTTTGTCGGGCGTGGAAAGAGGCCCGCGTGAAAACCAAGAGCTGGCCTTTGCACGCTTAAGCGAGGAAAAGCGCGCCTTGGCTAAAAGACGGCTTTTAATCTCTTATCTTCTTCTTGCGACCCTGCCCGGTGTTCCTACTGTTTATTACGGAGATGAGGCGGGGCTGGAGGGGTACGGAGATCCATTTAACCGTATGCCGTATCCGTGGGGACGCGAGGATGCAACGATCCTTGCCCATTACAGAAAAACGGGGGATCTGCGGCGGCGCTACTCGGTTTATGAAAGAGGGGGCTTTCGTCTCCGTCTTTTAAATGCGGAGCTATTGGTCTTTTCAAGGTGCGATGAAGCAGACGAGTATCTAACGCTGATCAACCGCAGTGACGAAAAATATAAGGTGAGCGCGATCGAAGAATTCGCCGTCTTGACAGATGGGGAAAAATGTAGTAAAATGATTATCCTCGATGGAATTTCGGGCGCAGTGGTCCGAATTCCAAAGACGGGAATAAAGGGATTATGCATCCAAAAAACAACGGAGTGACCTGATGAATTTACTACTGATCGGGATGCCGGGGTGCGGAAAAAGCACGCTCGGTGTTCTCCTCGCCAAGACGATGGGACTGCAATTCATAGATACGGACCTCTTGATCCAAAAGCAAGAGGGGCGTCTTTTGCAGCAGGTGATAGATGAGGACGGACTTGCCGCTTTTTTAAAAGCGGAGGAAAGGGCACTGCTTTCGATCGACACCGACCGCACCCTGATCGCAACCGGGGGCAGCGCCGTCTATTCGGATGCGGGAATGCGCCACTTGAAGAAAAATGCGTATACCGTTTTTATGTACGTGAAGAAGGACGTTCTCCTTTCGCGCTTGAAGGACAGCTCGCAAAGAGGAATCGCGATTCCCGCCGGCATGACGCTTGAAGAGCTTTACGCCGAAAGAGAACCGCTTTATCGCTCATATGCGGAGCATGTCTTTTGTGAAAACGGCGGTGACATCGTTTCCTCTATGGAAAGACTACGGAAATTTCTGCAATCCAAAAATATTTTCTAAAACAAGAGTCGGCACTTCTGCCGACTCTTTTATACTAAAAATAAGATGTTTTTAAGTGCTTTGTAAAAGAAATTCAGTTCATTTTGATCGTTGAAGATGCTGAAGGAGAGGCGCACCGTTCCGTTCGGAAGCGTCCCGATCGTGCGGTGCGCCAAGGGGGAACAATGAAGACCCGTGCGTACACAGATCCCCTCGCGACTGAGCCCCTCGCCAATCGTGGATGGGTGCACATTTTTATAGTTGAAAGAGAGAACACCCCCACCGTTTTTTGCGCTATAAACCGTTGCTCCCAGAGAATCGAGCATATCCTTTGCACGGAGAACGAGAGCCCTTTCGTGTTCTTCAATTGCCCTTACACCAAACGCCTTAATGCGCTCCACCCCTGCCTGAAGCGAAGCAACGGCGGGTGTTGGCAGCGTTCCTGCTTCCAATCTTTCCGGCAACTGTCTTGGCATTTCGGATGAGAGTGAGGTACTGCCGCTTCCGCCTTCGATGATTGTTTTGGCTTCTTTATCGGTTGAAAAACAGATGAAACCGCATCCTTGTATTCCAAACAATCCCTTGTGTCCTGGGGCGCATAGTGCGGTTGCACCCGTCTTACTGAAGGAGATTGGCAGATGTCCGACGCTTTGCGAGGCGTCGATGATAAAGAGGATCTTATTCTGCGCACAGTATGCGCCAAGTCGTTCAATATCACACCGATGTCCGTCGACGTTTGAGACGTGGTTCAGCACGATCATATCGGGCGTACGGCGTGCCACGCGAGTGATGGATGCTATCGGATCTTCACGGCAGTTAAATACGTCAAATTCGATTGTTCCGTCCCGCTTTAGTGCATTGATCGGGCGATAGACCGCATTGTGCTCCATGTTCCCGATCAGGACGTACATTCCTTTGCGAATTTGTGATTTGATCGCAAGATTCAAAGCGTAGGTGGCGTTGAGGGTAAAAACAATGCTTTCGGGCGCTTTGACATCCAAAAGCTCGCCGATGCTGCACCGCGTGTTGTAGATCAGCTCGGCGGCAGCGGCGGCGAGCGCGTGGGAGCTACGCCCCGGATTCCCGCCCGCGGTTACGAGGCAACGCTCAATCGCTTCGATAACGGAACGGGGCTTGGGATAGGAGGTTGCGGCGTTGTCAAAGTAGATGCGCGCATTATTCATTGGTGGGATCGATTACCTCGTAGCGTATGGCTGCACTTTTGAATATTGCGGCAGCTTCCATCAAGTGTGCATCTGATATTTCTAAGCCGTATCCGCATCCTCTGTGCATTTTGTCGGGCGGATTATGCAGGATCTTGGTTGGTATACCTGCGGCCTCCAACAGCTTACGGCCTTTCATAGCGTAGGTGACGGACCCGATGTAAAAGAGTTTCGTGCTCAATGGTTTGCTCCTTTCTGGGGACGTTTGAAATACAGCGTGGTCTGTGTAATGCTATCATATGAAGCTTTTCGGGTTTGAGTGTATGAACTGCGTTCAAAAAACCGAAAAAATACAAAAATATCTTTGAATTTCCTAAGAAAAGCATAGACAAATTTCAAATAATATGTTATAATTCAATATTATAAGTCTTGTGGAGAAGTGTATGAAGATCTATTCTTTTGCGGGAAACGGCTTTTCCTCAAATTGCTACGTGATCCTCGATGGCAGCGGCGAGCATGCCGTTGTGATCGATCCCTCCGTTGGCTTTGATGCCGTCAATTCGCGCCTGCCCACACAACCGAGCTTTGACTATATACTCTTGACCCACGGTCATTTTGATCACATTCTGGAGCTTGATGACTGGAGAAGCCGTACAGGTGCTCCCGTTTTCATACACACAGAGGATGCGGATATGCTGACAGATCCGAAAAAGAGTTGCTTTTATCAGTTTTACGGTCTGCAAACGAGGTTTGCGCCAGCGGACGGCAGTTTTGACGACGGAACGCTTTTGCAGTTTGGCGATGCCGTGCTTAAGGTGCTTCATACGCCGGGGCACAGCGGGGGCTCCACTTGCTTTTTACTAGAGGATCTTTTAGTGACGGGGGACACGATTTTTGCTGACGGCGGCGTTGGGCGAACCGATCTCCCCGGTGGAAATATGATGGCACTACGCGCCTCCTTACGCTCAATTCTTTCGATGCCGCAGCATTTGAAGATCTATCCCGGTCACGGTGATCCGTCGACGATCGGGGCTGAATTAAATAACCATTCATACCTATAACGGAGGTTCAAAAACAATGGAAGAGATGAGATCCAATTTTATTCACGATATTATCGACGAAAACCTGAAGGATAATCCCGATCTGAAGATCCACACACGTTTTCCGCCCGAGCCGAACGGCTATCTGCATATCGGAAGCGCGAAGGCGATCTGGATCAATACCGCAACCGCGAAAAAATACGGCGGTCTTTTCAATCTCCGTTACGATGATACGAATCCCGCGAAGGAAGGCGACGAATACGTTCGCTCGATTTACGAGGATTTGAAGTGGCTTGGCTGCGAGCCGACCGGCGGCGTTTACTACGGTTCGGATTATTTTGACAAATGCTATGAGTTTGCGATCCGACTGATCAAGGCGGGGAAGGCCTACGTCTGCGATCTAAGCGCCGATCAGATGCGTGAATATCGCGGTACACTTACAGAGCCGGGAAAGGACAGCCCTTACCGCAACCGTTCGGTTGAGGAGAATCTTGATCTTTTTGAGCGCATGAAAAACGGCGAGTTCCCAGACGGAGCAAAGACGCTGCGCGCGAAGATCGATATGTCCTCACCCAATATGAATATGCGTGACCCTGCGATCTACCGTATCGTTCACGTTGACCATCACCGTCAGGGAAACAAGTGGTGTATCTATCCGCTTTACGATTACGCACATCCGATCCAGGACGCGCTGGAGGGGATCACACACTCGCTCTGCTCGATCGAGTTTGAAAATCACCGTCCGCTTTACGATTGGGTCGTTGACAATATCGGCTTTGAAAAGAAGCCGCATCAGTATGAGTTCGCTCGCCTGAACGTTACGCATACGGTAATGAGTAAGCGCTACCTGCGCCAGCTTGTAGAAACCAATCTGGTCGACGGATGGGATGACCCGCGTATGCCTACACTCTGCGGACTCCGCCGCCGTGGATACACGCCGTCCTCTATTTTTGATTTTGTTGCGCGTGCGGGTGTTGCGAAGGCTTACAGTGTCGTTGATTATGAGCTGCTCGAGCATTGTATACGTGAGGAGCTGAATGAAACGGCACCCCGCAGAATCGCGATTTTAAACCCGATCAAGGTAACCGTTACGAACTATCCTGAGGATCAGGTTGAGTATTTCGATCTGCCGAACAATCCAAAAAATCCGGATGCGGGAACGCGCAAGCTGCCTTTTACTAAGCACCTCTGGATCGATGGAGACGATTTCAGCGAGGTTCCGCCGCCGAAGTTCTTCCGTTTGAAGCCTGACGCTGAGGTTCGCCTGATGGGAGCCTACATTATCCGCTGTAACGAGATCGTCAAGAATCCCGACGGCAGCATCAAGGAATTGCTTTGCACCTGCGACCTGGAGACCAAAAACGGGAATCCCGTGGACGGAAGAAAGGTCAAGGGAACGATTCATTGGCTCTCTGTCGATACTGCTCTTGATACGAAGCTTTCTCTTTTCGAGCATCTGTTTACGATTGAGAATGTAGCCGATATTCCCGAGGATAAGACCTACAGCGATTACCTCAATACCGATTCTGTCGTTCATTACGAGAATTGCAAGATCGAGCCGTCCTTGGCAGAGGCAGAGCCCGGTGACAGATTCCAGTTCGTTCGCGTCGGTTATTTTGTAAAGGATACGAAATATGAAAATACCTTCAACCGAATCGTCGGGCTGAAGGATGCATATCAGGTAAAATAAGGAGATTTTTATGAAATTTAACACCAAATGTGTGCAAGCCGGCTATACCCCAAAAAACGGAGAGCCGAGAGTTTTGCCGATTGTGCAGAGCACGACCTATAAATATGATTCAAGCGTAGAGATGGGGCAGCTGTTTGACCTTGAGGCTTCCGGATACTTCTATACGCGCCTTCAAAACCCTACGAACGACACCGTGGCGGCAAAGATCGCGGCGCTTGAGGGCGGCGTGGCGGCAATGTTGACCTCGTCGGGGCAGGCTGCATCCTTCTTTTCCTTGTTTAATATTTGCTCGTGCGGAGATCATATCGTTTCCTCTACCGCGATTTACGGCGGTACGTTCAATCTTCTCGGTGTTACAATGAAGAAAATGGGTATTGAGGTAACCTTTGTTGATCCCGACGCGGACGAAGAGACCTTGAATGCCGCATTCCGCCCGAATACCAAGGCGGTATTTGCCGAGAGCATTTCGAATCCCGCGCTGATCGTTTTAGATATTGAAAGGTTTGCGAGAATCGCGCACGCGCACGGTGTTCCGCTCATCGTTGACAATACATTCCCGACACCTGCGAATCTCCGCCCCTTTGAGTTCGGTGCGGATATCGTTACGCACTCGACCACCAAGTATATGGACGGACACGCTTCTGCTGTTGGCGGCGTTATCGTTGACAGCGGTAACTTTGATTGGACAAAGTATGCGGATAAGTATCCGGGACTTTGCACGCCTGACGATTCCTATCACGGCATTACCTATACCGAGCGTTTTGGTAAGATGGCGTATATTACAAAGGCAACCGCACAGCTGATGCGCGACCTCGGTTCGATTCAGTCTCCTCAAAATGCGTTCCTGATCAACACGGGGCTTGATACCCTTGCTCTGCGTATGGAAAGACATTGCTCCAATGCGCAGAGGGTTGCGGAGTTTTTGGCATCCAACGAGAATGTCAGCTGGGTCAATTATCCCGGACTTCCCGATAACCGCTATTATGCGCTTGCACAGAAATATATGCCGAACGGCACCTGCGGTGTCATCTCCTTCGGCGTGAAGGGCGGCAGAGAAGCGGCAACCAGGTTTATGGACAGTCTCAGGCTCGCCGCAATCGTTACGCACGTTGCTGATGTACGCACCTGTGTCCTTCACCCCGCGAGCACGACGCACCGTCAGCTGACCGATCAGCAGTTGATCGAATGCAAGATCTCGCCCGATCTGATCCGTCTTTCGGTCGGAATTGAGGACGTGGACGATATCATTGCGGATATCAAGCAAGCACTGGAAGCATAAAGAAAAAACACTGTCTTTTCAAAGACAGTGTTTTTTATATCAGCGCTTTTGCGCGAGCAACCAATTGATCAATTTGGTGTCCTCATATGCAGGCTCCCATGCGTTGTGACCTACGTTGTGGAAGAGCGTGAGCTTGGGATTGCCGCCTGCCGCCTTGACCGCATCGACCATTTCAATGGAATTCTTAGGCGGTACGACTGTGTCGGAATCACCGTGAAACGCCCAGATCGGCATATTTTTTAAGGCAGAACACCGCCAGGAAAGCCCACCGCCGCAAATTGGGGCAATTCCCGCAAAAAAGTCGGGATAGGTCACCGCAAGGTCCCAAGAGCCGAAACCGCCCATGCTGAGACCTGTCGCCGTAATGCGATCGGGATCGATCGGGTTTTGGGCAACGGTTTTGTCAATCAGCTCCTTGACCTGGATGGGGAAGGAATTCCAGCAGAATCCGTTCGGGCACTGCGGTGCCAAGATGAAGGCGGGGATATCAAGACCCTGTCTTACATATTTGGGAATACCGTGCACGTAAAGCAGCTCCGTGTCGGTGCCGCGTTCTCCTGCCCCGTGAAGGCATACGATCAAGGGATAGGTCTCGCCCTCCTTGACCGTTTTGGGCGGGAGTAGAATATAGTTGAAGCTTGTTTGTGCTTCACTGGTGAAAATAGGCATAGAGTATTCTCTCTTTCTAAGAACAAAAAAGCGTCCGAAGACGCTTTTTGTTTTTAATTAACCGATCTTTGCGGCATTGACCTTGATGCCGGGACCCATCGTGGATGCGATAACGCAGCTCTTGATGTACTGACCCTTTGCAGCAGCGGGCTTCGCCTTGATGATTGCACCCAGAAGGGTGTTGAAGTTTTCGGTCAGCTTTTCGGCACCGAAGGATGCCTTACCAACAGGGCAGTGGATGATGTTCGTCTTATCCAGACGGTACTCGATCTTACCTGCCTTAGCCTCGGTAACTGCACGTGCAACGTCCATCGTGACGGTGCCCGCCTTCGGGTTCGGCATCAGACCCTTAGGACCCAGAACCTTACCGAGACGGCCGATAACACCCATCATATCGGGAGTAGCGATAACAACGTCGAAGTCAAACCAGTTCTCGCCGGTGATCTTAGCAACGAGATCCTCAGCACCGACGTAGTCAGCACCAGCCTCTTCGGCTGCCTTTGCCTTATCACCCTTTGCAAATACCAGGGTCTTTACCGACTTACCGGTACCGTGGGGAATAACGATAGCGCCACGAACCTGCTGGTCTGCGTGGCGGGAGTCAACGCCCAGACGAACGTGAACCTCAATGGTTTCGTCGAACTTTGCCTTAGCGGTCTGGCATACCAGCTCCATTGCCTCGGTAGAGTCGTACAGCTTGGATTTTTCGATCAGTGCGGTGCTAGCCGCATAGTTTTTGCTCATCTTCATTACTCATCAACCTCCCAATCAGTCAGCAATCGTGACACCCATGCTACGTGCGGTGCCTGCGATCATGCGCTCAGCAGCCTCGATAGAACCTGCGTTCAGGTCGGGCATCTTCTGCTCAGCAATCTTGCGAACCTGCTCCTTGGTCAGAGAAGCGACCTTGGTCTTGTTCGGAACAGCGGAAGCGGTCTCAATGCCGCAAGCCTTCTTGATCAGGACCGGAGCGGGAGGAGTCTTTGTGATAAAGGTGAAGGAACGGTCTGCGTAAACGGTGATGACAACGGGGATGATCAGACCGATGTCGTTTTTGGTTCTTTCATTGAACTCTTTGGTGAAGTTGGGGATGGAAACACCATACTGACCCAACGCAGGACCTACCGGAGGCTGAGGGGTTGCCTTGCCTGCGGGAAGCTGCAATTTGATATAACCGGAAATTTTCTTTGCCATTGTTAAATACACCTCCAAATGTGGTAATTTCAACGGGAGAATTCAAAAATTTTTCTCCCTCCCACGAGTGTCCGTTTGTAAACGGAGCCTTGGCAATGCCGAATGCTTATTCGGCGAGTTTTACGTCCTTCGCCTCCACGATAATCGGGATCGCGCGACGTTGCGTGGACGCCAGAACAGTAACCTGCTTCTTATCCTCGCTGATTTCTTGCAAAGTGCCGCTGTAACCGGCGAACATACCGGAAACAACAGAAACCTTGTCGCCTACATTGAGAGAGAACTCCTGCGTGTGGATCTCAATACGGAAGTATTCGATCTCTTCCTCCGTAAGCGGAGTGGGGGCTGATCCGGGGCCGACAAAACCGGTAACACCGGTAATATTGCGAACAACGTGCCAGCTTTCATCCGTCATCGTCATCTTGACCAATACATAGCAAGGGAAGAGCTTGGTTTCAACCTCTTTTTCCTCACCCTTATCGTTCGTAACGACGGAGGTTTCGACAGGAATCTGAATTTCATAGATCAAGTGACCGAGGCCACGGTTTTCTACAATTTTCTCGATGCTTGCCTTTACTTTGTTTTCATAACCTGAATACGTGTGAACAACATACCATCTGGGACCAACGTTCATCTCGTTAATATTGCTCATAGTACCTGCCCTTAGGTGAACAAGTTCAGCTTGCTCAAGCCTTCAATGCCCTTCCAAAAGCCGAAGTCCACAAGGCCAATCACGATGCTGACGGCAATAACCGTAACAACGACAACGATCGTTTGCTTGCGCGTTTCCTTGCCAGACAGCCAAACGACCTTTTTCATTTCGCTGATAAGATCACGGAAAAACTTTTTGATGGCACGAGCCACACGAACAAAGATGTTCGGTTTCTTAGGGGGTCGCTTTGCATACTTGGAAGCAGTAACTTCCTCGGAAGCTGCAGCGTCTTTGATTTCTTCTGCCATTGCGTGAATCCTTTCCGTAAATCTTACTTTGTTTCTTTGTGCAAAGTATGCTTACGACAGAAACGGCAAAACTTGTTCATTTCAAGTCTGTCCGGGTCGTTTTTCTTGTTTTTCTTTGTGTCGTAATTTCTTTGCTTGCACTCAGTGCACGCCAACGTAATCTTGACTCTCATATCGGCACCTCCTCATAAAATTTAAGGCTTTCGCCTTATGAAATCCGGAATAGATCCGGTGTACCTCCCTCATTGCCGTGGGTGTACCTTGTCCCAGAAAAAGGCACACAAAAAAAGCCCTCCGACAAGAGGTAACGAAATTATATCATATTCTTTGCGGTTTGTCAATACAAAATGAAAAGTTTTTTACAATAATATTATTTAGAGAAAAAAGGTGGATTTTTGACGCAAACGTGCTATAATATATACGACACCTGAATCGTTTGGGAGACCTCTTGTTTATGAAAAATCTGTTTTCGGTCTTGTTTGGAAAAAACAAAAATTTAAACGATCCCGATCTGCGGCGCCGATATGGAATGCTCTCGGGTTGGATCGGTATTTTTCTGAATCTCTTGCTATCATTTGGAAAACTTACGGTTGGAATCCTGTTTTCTTCCATTTCCGTAATCGCCGACGCACTCAATAATCTCTCGGATGCCGGCTCCTCGCTGATATCCGTAATCAGCTTCCGCATTTCGGCAAAGCCGCCCGATAAAAAGCACCCTTTCGGACACGCCCGTATCGAATACGTTGCCTCGATGATCGTGTCCTTCCTCATCCTTTTGGTTTCTTACGAGCTTCTTGTTGAATCTGTGAATAAGATACGCTTCGGCGGAGAACAGGTCTTCAGCGCGGTGACCCTTTGGGTGCTGGGGGCGGCTGTTCTGGTGAAGGTTATGC
>JAFTKI010000041.1 GCA_017453335.1 Clostridia bacterium | reverse complement strand
TAGCCGTCCCTCCTCATCCGTCACTCGCAGGCTCGTGACACCTTCCCCGCTGGGGAAGGCTTTCTGTAAATCCTGCTTTTGTGGATAGCCGTTTGCAAATGGGTTATATTCATCAGGTTTTAGTTGTTACATCGCAATAGGTGCGAGCATTGGTCGTCCGCTTTACAAGCTGTGGCTCTTAATTTCTTCCGTACAGCCGATTGAGGTGTGCCAATTGCTTGGTGGGAATATGTGCCGCCTGCTCGCGCGTCAAACGCCAACTCCAGTTACCGTCGCTATCCCCCGGGCGGTTGAGCCGCGTATCTCTGCCGAAGTAGAGAAGATCCTGTACGGGCAGTACCAAAAGCCCTGCGTGGCTTGCAAACATGGTGCGCAACACCTCGCCGTAGCAACGGTCAAAATCACCCTCATAGCCGCAGTATTCCATCAAACGGCGGCGCGTTTCGTCATCCAGCTCCCAAACGTAGCCCAAGAGCGTGTTGTTGTCGTGCGTTCCCGTGTAGGCAACGCAGTTGTTTTCATAGTTGTGGGGCAGGTGAGGGGTATTCTCATCGCCCAAAAAGGCAAACTGCAGCACGCGCATCCCGGGAAATCCGCTGTCCTTCACCAGCTTATGAACGGCAGGTGTAATATCTCCCAGATCTTCGGCAATAATCAGTTTGTCCTCGCAAAGCGGACGAAGCGCGCGGATGAGTGCCATCCCGGGGCCTTTTTTCCAAACGCCGTTCCGTGCGGTCTTTTCGGTTGCGGGAATGCTGAAATAGGATTCCAAGCCGCGGAAGTGGTCGATGCGCACACCGTCAAAAAGCTCCAGCATAAACGACATTCTGGCACGCCACCAAGCAAAGTTGTCCTCTTTCATGCGGCGCCAGTTGTACAAAGGATTGCCCCAAAGCTGTCCGTCGGCGCAGAAATAATCGGGAGGTACACCCGCAACAGCGGTGGGACGGTTGCGCTGATCCAAAAGAAACAGCTCACGGTTTGCCCACACGTCGGCACTGTCGGATGCCACGTAGATCGGAATATCTCCGATGATCGAAACGCCGCGTCGGTTTGCATACTCCTTGAGCGCGATCCATTGACGGTAGCACTCATACTGCGTAAATTGCCAAGCCTTCAGCACTGCCTTGTCCTCGGTCTCGCTTTCCCAATCCTGCCATTCCTTGCCGCCGTTGCTTGCCTTGATCGCCATGAAGCGGCAGAAATCGGCGGTCTTGGGATGCAAAGTGAGGAACGTGTCAATCTTGCTCCAATCGCAAACACGCTCGGCGGCGCGTGTCAGGAGTGCAAAACGCTCTTTTGAAAGACGGTCGAATTCACAGGCAAAGGGAACCTTTTGTTCGGCGCTCTTCAGCTCCTCTTTGGTCAGAAGCCCTTGCTCTGCAAGCGTGGGAAGATCGATAAAATTGGGATTGAGGCTGAACGCGCTGAAGGATTTATAGGGGGAGTTGCACTCGTCGGGCAGGCAGAAGGGGAGCACCTGCCATGCGTGAAAGCCTGCTTGTGCCAGAATGTCCACCCATTCGCGCGCTTCCTGTCCCAAAGAGCCCTCGGAATAGTTTCCCCAAAGGGAGGATACGTGCATCAAAACGCCTGAGGATCGTTTCATCGTTGTTATGTCCTTTCTGCGGCAAACGGTTGCCGAAACTCATTTTATAATATTATATCAAAAAAAGGCGGGAGATGCAACACACCAAACACTCTTTTTTGCATTTTTACTACTTTTTTTGTATTTTTATTGTGTCTTTCGTCGTTTTCTCTATTGACAAACGCACTTGAATTTCATATAATATTTATTATAATTGTAAATTTTTCGAAATGGCTAAACGAAAGGAATAAAAAGCCCATGGGACTGAAAGTTGTAAAATTCGGCGGCTCTTCCTTGGCGGATGCAGAGCAATTCCGTAAGGTTGCCGCAATCGTAAAGGCGGATCCTGACCGTCACTATGTCGTTGCCTCGGCACCCGGAAAACGCTATTCGGGCGATACCAAGGTAACCGATATGCTGTATCATTGCTTTGAGATGGTGCAGAACCGTGAGGATATTACCGAGTACTATGCGCAGATCTGCGAGCGCTACAACTCGATCATTCGTGATCTGGGCTTGAAGTTTGATATTTCGGGTGAGCTGGATTATATCCGTAATGCGATCCTGCATCACTCGGGCAGAGATTTTGCCGCAAGCCGCGGTGAGTATCTCAACTCTTTGATTCTGGCAAAGTTCTTGGGATTTGATTTTATCGATGCCGAGGCTGTTGTATATTTCCGCGAAAACGGAACCTACGACGATGAAAAGACCAACGAAGAAATGGCAAAGGAGCTGAAAAAGCACAAGTATGCCGTGATCCCCGGCTTTTACGGCGTAATGCCCAACGGCACCATTAAAACCTTCAGTCGCGGCGGCTCGGATATCACGGGCTCGATCGTTGCGCGTGCTTCCGAGGCAGAGCTGTATGAAAACTGGACCGACGTTTCGGGATGTCTGATGGCTGATCCCCGTATCGTTGACAATCCCAAGCCGATCAAGACCATCACCTACCGCGAATTGCGCGAGCTTTCCTATATGGGTGCATCGGTGCTTCACGAGGATGCGATCTTCCCCGTACGCTATGCGGGAATCCCGATCAATATCCGTAACACCAACGAGCCCGAGGCTCCCGGTACCATGATCGTATCCGAGACCAACGAGTATGATTCCGAAATGATCATCACGGGTATTGCAGGTAAGACAGGCTTCTCGGTTATTACGGTCGAGAAGGATATGATGAACTCCGAGATCGGCTTTGGCCGTAAGATCCTCGACGTTCTGGAGGATAACGATATGCCGTTCGAGCATCTTCCCTCGGGCGTTGATACCATGAGTGTTGTGGTAGGCACCTCTTATCTGAAGGATCGCCGTGAGCGTATGATCGCTTCGATCCAGAAGCGTGTACGCCCCGACAGCATCGTGATCGAGGACGGTCTGGCACTCTTGGCTGTTGTAGGACGCGGTATGGTTAAGGCAAAGGGAACCGCTGTGCGCGTATTCTCTGCAATCTCCAAGGCAGATATTAATATTCGTATGATCGACCAGGGCTCGAGCGAGCTCAATATCATTGTCGGCGTTGAGGAGCATGATCTCAAGCGCGCTTTGATTGCGATCTACGACGAGTTTGCAAAATAAAAAACAATGGGGTTGGCTTTTTGGCTAACCCCATCGTTGCAGTTGTTTCTTACGCCATCGTTTCGGGCAGCTTCTTACCGCCCAGCAGGTGGAAATGCAGGTGCTTGACCGATTGGCAGCCGTCCTCACCGCAGTTGGTGATGACACGGTAACCGTTCGTCAGTCCCTCGGCAGCCGCAATCTTCGGTACAACTTCGAAAATACGGGCTACGAAATCCGCGTTGTCGGCATTGATCCCGTCGGCACTTTCGATATGCACCTTGGGAACGATCAGAACGTGTACGGGAGCCATCGGATTGATGTCGCGGAAGGCATAGACCGATTCGTCCTCGTATACCTTGGAAGAGGGGATCTCCCCTGCAATGATTTTACAAAAAATACAGTTAGACATAAGAACAGTTCCTTTCCTTTGGATTGATCTCAGTATACAACAAAAATGCGAAAATGTCAAGAGTTGATAAAAGAATGGAGGTGACGCGCGTGCAAATATCTGTGGCACAGGATCTTTGGAGTTATCTTGAAAGCACCGAAAAAACGGTGGTTTTGTACGGTATGGGAAACGGAGCCGACAAGATATTGGCGGTCTGTGAGCAAAAGGGCATTACGGTCAGCGATTTCTTTGCCAGTGACGGATTTGTGCGCGGACATCTGTTTCACGGCAAGCCCGTTCTTTCGTGGAGTGAGATCAAGGAAAAATACGGCGCGGAAAAGGTGATCGTTTTGCTTTCGTTCGGCACCTCGCGTGAGGATGTGCTGGAAAATATCGAGCGCATAGAACGCGAAGCCGAGCTGTATGCTCCCGACGTGCCTGCTTTTGGGGACGGAGTGTTTGATCTTGAATTTTTCAACGCACACAAGGAGGAGCTGGAGCGTGCCTATCGGTTGCTCTCCGATGATGAATCGAGAAAGATCTTTGAGAACGTCATAGCCTTCAAATTGACGGGACGTATCGACTTTTTACGCGATGCGGAGAGTGATATGGCGGTGGCACAGCAAAAGCTGGTTTGCCCCGAAAAGCTCCATACGGTAGCCGATCTCGGTGCCTATAACGGCGACACGGTGCGTGAAATTCTGGCGGTGAGCGGATCGGTCACGCGGGTCTATGCAATGGAACCCGATGCGCGGAATTTCAAAAAACTGCAGGCGTATGCAGAGGGCGAAACGAGAGCCGAGGTGGTTCCGATCCATGCGGGTGCGTGGTCAAAAGCCGAAACTTTGCACTTTGATGCCAGCGGTAACCGAAATGCGTCGTTTGGAGCGAACCGCTCCGAGGTGCTGTCCGACCGCCCCGTGAAGTGGAAGGAGATCGAAGCCCTGCCGCTCGATGAGGTCTTGCAGGGAGCGTCGGTCGATTATATCAAATATGATGTTGAGGGTGCCGAGCATGAGGCGATCCACGGAAGTCAAAGCAGTATTCGGGCGTGTTTGCCGACTCTGTTGGTTTCGCTCTACCACCGAAACGAGGATCTTTACGATCTTCCGCTTTTGCTGAAAGAGCAATTTCCTGCTTATGAGGGCTACTATCTGCGCCGCAAGCGGGGCGTGCCTGCGTGGGATCTGAATTTGTATGTTCGAAAAGAAAAAATATAAACGGGGGACAAACAAATGAGAAAATATTTGTTGCCAAAGAGCGGTCAATTTTATAAGGCGAATTTACATTGCCACACCACGTTTTCGGACGGCAGAAAAACGCCTGCCGAGGTCAAGGAGATCTATCAGAAGTTGGGATATTCGATCATTGCCTACACCGATCACGATATTCTGATCCCGCACGATGAATTGAATGACGATACCTTTTTGGCATTGCATGGATTTGAGATTGAGTTGAGTGACTATTCGGAAGGTCTCACGTCCGAAACCCGAAAAACCTGCCATATTTGTTGTGTCGGATTGAAGCCCGAAAACATCGTACAGCCCTGCTGGCATCGCACGCTCTATCAATTTCACTATTTTTACGGCAACGCAAAGGAACACGCGCCCGAAGTGAAATATGATGAAAACGAACCCGATTTCGAGCGCGAATTTTCGCCCGAATGTATCAATGCTTTTATGAAAACAGCACGGGAAAAGGGATTTTTCGTAACCTACAATCATCCCACCTGGTCTTTGGAAAGCTACAACGACTACATGAAATACGAGGGGATGCACGCGTTCGAGATCATGAACGGCGGTTGTCTTGCCGAGGGCTATGACGACTACAATCCCCGTGTATATGATGATCTGTTGCGCGGCGGCAAGCAGATTTTCTGTATCGGTGCCGACGACAACCACAATGCCAGAGAAGAGAGCGACCGTCATTGGGATTCTGGCGTTGCCTTTACCGTGATCAAAGCCGATTCGCTGGACTATCGGACAGTGACGAAAGCACTGGAAGACGGGCATTTCTATGCCTCCGAGGCACCCGAGATCTTTGATTTGTATTATGAGGACGGTGAGGTGACCGTGAAATGCTCGGATGCCGACCGCGTGATCTGCACCTACGGTATCCGCAAGGCACGGGTTGTGTATGCCTACGATAACGTGCCTGTCACAGAGGCGAAGTTTGTAGTCCCCGAAAATTGCGAATATTTCCGCATCACTGTTGTGGACGGGAAGGGAAGACACGCTTGCACCAATGCGTATTTTGTAAAAGATCTTGTTGATTGAAAGAACAAACGGATCGCTGTGTAAATTTGCACAGCGGTCCTGTTCTTTGGGGATTTTGAACGAAAAAACATCAAAAAAGTACGAAATGCTTGCTGAATTGAAAAAAGTTTATTTTTTTGAAAAAAAGGCTTGACAAACGGGGGACGTTGTGATATAATATCAACGTTCCAATGGCGACCGCGTTCGCGCAGAACAAAATCGCTGGTGTGGCTCAATGGCAGAGCAGCTGATTTGTAATCAGCAGGTTGATGGTTCGACTCCGTTCACCAGCTCCAGGGTCCACACAATGGACCCTTCAATATGGGAGATTTCCCGAGTGGCCAAAGGGGGCAGACTGTAAATCTGTTGCGTTTCGCTTCGGTGGTCCGAATCCACCATCTCCCACCAGAAAAAAGCACACATTTGTCTACTAAGACAATGTGTGCTTTTTTCAACGAAATCTGCCGTTGGCGGAAGAAATCCACCTTCGGTGGATGAAATCGCTTTGCGATGAAATCCCGCTTCGCGGGGATAAGAGAGGCGGATTTTATTTCACATTGCGACGAAGGAGCAATATTTCACAATTCACGAAGTGGATTATTTCACATTCGGCATTGCCGAATATTTCACTTGAAACGCTAACGTTTTTATGCTATCATGAAAGCAAGAAAGGCGGTGGCAATATGTCAGAGTCGAAGCTCCGTGGTTTTTTAACAGACTTCGCTGTCAAAGTGCTCAAATTGTGCGCCGGTATCAAGGGGAATTATTCCCTCGTCAACCAATTGGAGCGTTCTTCAATCTCTATTGGAGCAAATATTCATGAAGCCAACTATGCTCATAGCAAAGCCGACTTTGTCGCCAAATTTCAAATTGCATTGAAGGAGAATACGAAATGAGAAAATACACCTCTCGCGCTACAAGATGGTTAGCGATAGTTTCTTTAATCTGCAGTGCTGTATTGCTTATAGGTGTGATACTGATTTTTGCTGAACTTCCGATTATCTCGGTTGCTATGGTGGTGTCAGGCGGAATACTCGGTATCGTATTTTTTAGTTGCTTTCTTGCCGAAAAGAACAGAGCATTGATAATAGATATTGAAAAAATCATATTTCCGCGAGGAGCTGATAAAAACGGGAAAATAATTTTTCAAAAAACAGTTGTAAAATTTTGTGATATCGATTCTATTGATGCTCAGTTAAGAAAAGGCGATGGATTGATTGCCAAAGATACATATTTTTACACAATGAAATTAAAAGATGGAACAAGAATTACGGTTACTCTTTATGCTTATGGTAAATATACAGAAAAGGAAATTTTTGAAACGATGAAAGATCGTATTATTAAGAATCGTTGACCATTTGTTCGCTTTTATCTCAATTTTTGACTTTATTACACGCTTAAGGCAACAAAAAGCACTTGCATTTGCAAGTGCTTTTTTCATGACATGAACCTATTCAGTTTTTATAAAACCTTTTGATAAACCTCATTTTTGGGTACACCGCGGTCCTTTGCGGCTTCTTTGATGGCGTCCTTTTTGGTCATGCCACGCTCGATGTAATAGGCAACGTGCGCGGGAATGTCCATGCCAGCCCAAAAGGCTGCGTTCTCGGCGGTTTCTTTTGCGCCTTCCAGCACCAGCACGTATTCGCCGCGCGGCTCTTGTTCTTCGTAATAAGCAACTGCCTCGCCAAGCGTCATGCGCAGGACTTCCTCGTTGAGCTTGGTCAATTCACGGCAGATCGCAATGCGGCGGTCGTTGCCAAACGCGGAGGCAAAATCCTTCAGCGTGGCGCGTAATTTGTGCGGTGCTTCGTGAAAAAGCATGGTACGTGCTTCGTTTTTCAGCTCCGAGAGCCGCGCACGGCGTTCTGCTTTGTTGACCGATAAAAAGCCCTCAAAGGTGAAGCGTCCCGTGGGAAGTCCCGACAGCGTGAGTGCCACGATCGAGGCAACAGGCCCCGGGATAGATGACACGCGGATATTCTTTTGCGCGCACAGGGCAACGATATCCTCACCCGGATCGCTGATGGCAGGGGTACCCGCATCGGTGATCAGTGCGCAGGATTCACCTGCCTCCAAGCGAGATGTGATCTGCTCGCCGCGCTCGCGCTTGTTATGCTCAAAATAGGAGACCATCGGCTTGCTGATGCCAAGGTGCGTGAGCAAGCGCATCGAGTTGCGTGTGTCCTCAGCGGCAATAAAATCGACCTCGGAAAGCACCTTTACGGCGCGCTCCGATAAATCGGCAAGATTTCCGATCGGTGTGGCAACCAGATACAGCGTTCCCGATTCGATCTTATTTTTCTCAAACTGTTCGGCTTTTTTTACTGAACTCATTTT
>JAFTKI010000040.1 GCA_017453335.1 Clostridia bacterium | reverse complement strand
GGTGCGCTTGTACAGGACGGAGCAATCAAAAACGCATCTGCCGAAATCGTTACCTCGGGTGAGGCTATGGCAGCGATTTGTCTTGACGTAAACGGCTCGGTAAGACGTGCCGCAGCGCAAAGCGGACTGGTCAGCCTCAAGCCCACTTACGGAACAGTCTCCCGTTACGGTACCGTTCCCGTGGCTTGCTCGGGTGAAACGGTCAGCATTCTTGCAGGAAAAGCAGAAGATTGCCGCGAGATCCTTGACGCGGTCGCAGGACACGATGCCAAGGACGGAACCAGCCACTCCAACGAGCTTTGCGCAAAGCTCAAAAAGAATGCGCCGCGCGCAAGCTTGCGCCGCGTGGCCCTACTCACCTCTATGAATGACACGCTCAATGCCGACGTCAAGGCAAAGCTGGACGCGGCTGTGGATGCATTGAAGGCAAACGGCGTGGAGGTCGTCCCCGTTGAGAACAGCGTGATTGCCTCTGCAAGACCTGCCTGGAACGTGCTGATGTGCGCTGAGCTGTGCAACAACGTATCTCGCTATGACGGCGTGAAATACGGTCATCGCGCAGAAAACTTCTCGGGAATCGACGAGCTTTATACCAATAGCCGTACCGAAGCGTTTGGCGATCTGCTCAAAACCGCGATCATTTTCGGCTCGGAAACACTTTCTACCGAAAACTATATGAAGGTATACGACAAGTGTCTGAGATGCCGCAGAGTGATTTCGGAGGAACTGGCAAAGCTCTTCTCCGAGTTTGATGCCGTTCTGATGCCCGCTTGCTCGTCTATGACTTATACAGAGGAGCAGCTCCAAGCAAACAAGCATTTCGCATTCGAGGAAAACCTTTACACTTCCCCTGCATCAATCACGGGACTTCCCGCTGTGGTGGCAGGCGGTGTACAGCTCGTAGGAGCCGCTTTCTCGGAAAACCTGTTGCTCGATGCGGCAACGATGATTGCGAAGGAGGGCTAATCAGATGAAATACGAAACAGTCATAGGACTTGAGGTTCACGTTGAGCTTGCAACAAGCTCCAAAATTTTCTGCTCCTGCTCCGCACATTCCTTCGGTGCCGACCCCAACTCCCACGTATGCCCCGCTTGCTGCGGCATGCCCGGTATGCTTCCCATCGTAAACAAGCGAGTGGTCGACTTCGGCATGAAGGCAGGCTTGATGCTCAACTGTGACATCAACCGCACCACGACCTTTGATAAAAAGAGCTATTACTATCCCGACCTCCCTGCCGCTTATCAGACCACCCAATGGTTTGCTCCCGTAGCGGTAAACGGTCTTGTTGAAATTGAGACCTCCAAGGGTAAAAAGAACGTGCGAATCAAGCAGATCCACATGGAAGAGGATGCGGGTAAGCTGGTTCACGACATTCGTGAGGACACCACCCACGTTGATTTCAACCGTACCAGTGTTCCGCTGATCGAGATCGTCAGCCAGCCCGATCTTTCCAGCGCGGAGGAAGTGGAGGCGTATCTCGAACGCCTGAAAACACTTCTTCGCTACGCAAGAGTTGCCGAGTGCGAAATGGCACACGGAACCATGCGCTGTGACGTAAACCTTTCGGTTCGTCCCGAGGGCAGCGACAAGCTTGGTGTGAGAGCCGAGATGAAGAACATGAACTCCATTGAAGCTATCAAGCGTGCGATCGAATACGAAACCGCAAGACACATCGATGCGCTCGAAAACGGCACCGAGGTTCTCCGCCAGGAAACTCGCCGTTGGGATGATATCAAGGGCAAGAGCTATGCGATGAGAACCAAGGAAACTGCGGGTGACTACCGCTACTTCCCCGATCCGAACGTGATGCCTGTGGTGATTGACGACGCGTGGTTTGATTCGATCAAAGCATCGCTCCCCGAATTCCCCGAGGTCAAGCGCGAAAGATATATCAGCGAATACGGTCTTGGCGAGTACGATGCCGACCAGCTTACAAAGAGCATTGCACTGTGTGATTGCTTTGAGGCAGCCTACGCGGTGTGCAATTCGGCAAAGGATGCCGCAAACTGGATGATCTCCGAGGTCATGAGTATTCTCAACGCAAGAAAAATGACCTACGATATGCTTGATATCAGCGGTAAAGCGCTCGGTGAGCTGATCCTGCTCGTGAGCGGCGGTAAGGTTGGAAGAGCAAATGCGAAGAAGATCCTCTTTGCAATGTTCGACGATCCCGCGATCGATCCTGCCGCTTATGCGGAAGCAAACGGATACGTGATGTCCAACGATACCGGCAAGGTAGAAGCTGTTGTAAAGGCTGTTGTTGAAGGCGATCCCAAAGCGGTTGCAGACTACAAGGGCGGTAAGGAAAAGGCTTTGATGTCGCTCTTCGGCAAGTGCATGAAGGAGCTCAAGGGCAACTGCGACCCGCAGGTGTTGAAGAGCGTTTTGGTCGATTATATCACAAAGAACTGATTTTACAATCAAAACGGAACAAATAAAAAACGGAGAGAGAATGTTTTACATTCTCTCTCCTCTTTTTTGTCAAGCATCGGTTTCATTTACCGTTGCCCTTTTTGCAAAACGGCTCTTGCTTTTTCAATATGGTGACTTTCAAGCCCTCTCCCGATACGGCTATCGGTTTTGACAAGTGAGTCTTCCAGTTCTCCCCAGCCACCAAACATATCATCCGGTATAACAAAGCTTTCAATCTGTCCACTGTGTTTCTCTAACCAAGCGCGGATCTCAACCGATCGCTCAAGCGCGCTGATGACAGGCGTTTTATCGGTGATTTTCAGTCCATACTTTTCAAAAGTATTCGTCAGCTCAATACCGATCGAATCACAGCCTTCCGCGCTTTGATCCCAATGCTTTCGCCATGACGACGTCAGCACGATCTCTGCGTTGGTGGAATCCGCCAGCTCCTCGAGTAAAACAAGTCTTGTTTCATCGATGTTTTCGTCTTGTTCTGATCTTTGACGATCGTATTTAACCGAAGTCAAAATCCCGTCGATATCCAAAAAAACAATTCTTTTCATTGCGGTTTGATCAATCCTCTATCAAAATACAGTTTACCTTTTTGCTGATCGCGGCGCAGGAATCCAGTGCAATAATACCTGTGGCATAAAAAGGAGAAAAATCTGCATCGTCTCCGCTTTCGGTTCCCTTTTGATTGAATTTGGAATGTCCGTACGACGTATGCCAATGTCCGCAAACAATCGTTTTATCGGGTTCCAGAATACCGCGCCCGCACGCCAGCTCGATTCCGTTGTGCCAACGAGCCCTTTTCCAAGCCGAGATATCCGCTCCTCGCCAATTCGAATCGTACGAATATCGGATGAACGGACGAAAGCCTTTTGATCTGCAGGGAATCCACCCGTGCGTAAAAATATAGCTTGGTGTTTCGTAATAATCGATGCCCGTAGGCAACAGCTTTTTATAAAAGGATGAATTCCTGACGCGACGCACAAGCTCGCTTGGATTTTTGTATGCCTCCAATTCTTCCATGCCGCTGATTTGCAACAAAGTACCCCAAGTGCCGTTTGAGGAATGATGCGAAAAGCCGCTTGCAATTTCATGCACACCGCCTCTCTCAATCTCCTCTAAGCACTGAATCAATAAATCCTCATGATTTCCCAGAATATAGATGAGCTTCCCCTCCCGATCAAGCTCAAGCATAAAATCAATCAGTTGATTTGCCTCACTGCCTCTATCCAACAGATCTCCGCACAAGATCAACTTATGAGGCTCTGTTTCTTCAAAAAAACCGGCTTGCTCAAGCGCCTCCTTGAGATAGGTGTAGTAACCGTGGACATCTGCTGTAACGTAATATTTCATAATAATAACCTTCTTTTTGCTTCTTCCTGCTCCATGCTCGGTCTGTATTTCATTCGCCCGTTTCGATTGAACAGGATCACGGTTTCCGCGTTGCGCAAGATCTCAAGAATAGCGGCAGATCACTCCTTTTTGTACATTGGTCTTGTCTGTCACAGAATATCCTATCACACAATAGATCTTATAAATTACAGCACAGCATCATTCTTCAAAAATACCGTATTGCTCCAGCATCCATTTCGAGGTATCATACATCATGGCTTCAAGATGCCGTTGCATAAACAGTTTAGGCTCGCGTAATTTTGAAGCCGCTTCGAACCGTCTTCTCTTTCCTGTCCATTGATTGTATTGAATCAACGATGAAGAGCATTCAAGCGTAAAATATCCTTGAAATCCCACGTCGATCAGAGCGGTCAGCACCTCATCGTGATTCAGCCTTCCCAAAAAGGGTGCCAGGTGGTCATCCTTGACTCCGTGATTGTCGTTGTAGTGGATCGCATAAAGCTCGTTGCCCAGCGCCGCAATTTCATCGTACTGGCTCCCCTCGCAGTTGGCGTGCCCCGTATCCCAGCAAGCGTGGATCATCGGATGGTCAACGTACTCAATAAACTCTCGCATATCCTTGCCCGTATTGATAAAATAAAGCTCTTTCATGTTCGCTTTCGTGGAGTTCTCACACAATACGTTTACGCCGCATCTTTCCATCGTGGGAAATAGCCTTTCATAAAAAGCTTTATTTCTTTCAAACCATTCCTCTTTTGACAATCCCTGTGCAAATCCGTTATGAACAACAGTATTTTTGATTCCTAAGATCTCACAGATTTCAATCGAACGTAGCGTAGCTTTCAACAAAAAATCCACGTGTGCGGCATCGTCGGAAAGCGGATTTCCGCCTTGTGAATGGGCTTGAACAAACCTCATTCCAAGCTCGTCCGCAACAGCTTGCAAGCTTTTCACGGCATCCCTCCACCCTTCTTGCATATACACACATTCGGGTGTAAAGGAATACATACTCAAATCGATGTATTCAAAGCCCGCGCGGTGCAACTCGCGGATGCGTTCTTCGTCCGTTCGGCAATAAAAACCAAAATCTTCTGTTGTGGTAGCAATTTTCATAAAATATCTCCCCTGCATATTGCTTCAGTTAACTTTGCCCGTTCTTGATCGAAGCAGAATAAAAAGTCGTATTAAATACTGATCTTGTAGCTTTCGGAAGAAAACCACAGCTTAGCATCTTCACTTTTTACAAGCAACCCGTGTTCACCGTAATACATCAAACCAACGTCTTCAATGCTTATGGCGTGTTCCACTATGCCTTTTACATATTCCATCACATCAGCTTCTTTGCCAAGCTTATATTTTTTTCGGATCTTCTTTTCGACAGATCTTGTTTCAAAGGTCCACTTGTCAACGTTATCTAATAGAATTTCTTTCAGATGATCGGTTGAAGAGGAATTGTCCTGGAAAAATTCAAGCATGTCACACGCTTGGGAATAGAATTGATAAGGAACAAAAATTTTATAGTTGCCCAAGGACAATCCCAACTGACTTCTTACCCCGTTGCCAACAGGCTCCATAGCGCACGCGATCCCTTGTTTTTGCAGCATTTCTTCAAACATTTTTCCAAAAACTTCTTCACACTCGATCAAAAAGCAATAGTCACCGTCTTTAACTTCACGAAGCTTTTCATCAAAGCAGTAATCGCAAGCGTCGGTCTCCGATAGCAAATGACATTTTTCGCAATAATACATCCAAAACGCCTCCTATTCTATAAAGTATATTCCCATTATAGCATACATATTCTTTTATTTCAACAAAAATCAAAATTTTCAGAAAAGTCATGACTACCGGCCGTGCCGGTGGCTTGCACAAGCCCCCTTGGGGCATTTCACACGCTGAGCCTATAGGCTCGTCGAATGATCCGCCACTTGCGAAAGTTGCCCCACTGCCACAGATGTGGCAACTATCCTTTAGCCTCCCTTGTGTAAAGGGAGGTGGCACGACGATGGGGTTCCCCGAAGCGAGGTTACGAGCTTTGGGGGTTCGCGGCTATGTCGTGACGGAGGGATTGTTTTATCGTTCTTTTTCACAAGTACAATCCCTCAGTCAGCTTCGCTGACAGCTC
>JAFTKI010000039.1 GCA_017453335.1 Clostridia bacterium | reverse complement strand
GATCCGCCACTTGCGGAAGTTGCCCCAATGCCACAGATGTGGCAACTATCCTTTAGCCTCCCTTGTGTACTGGGAGGTGGCATTTTCGCAAGAAAATGACGGAGGGATTGTAAAAAGCAGTAATCCACACAAAACAATCCCTCAGTCAGCTTCGCTGACAGCTCCCTTTACACAAGGGAGCCTTCCGCTACGGCGGGAACTGTGCAAAGCGAAAGCTTTTTGGAACCACCTGCACTGCTGGTGGTTTTCGTTATACAAAAAAGAACGCAAGAGCCAAGGCTCTTGCGTTCTTTTCAAAAATTCAAATTATGCAAAGGTCACGTCGTCGCGCAGTGCAACATCGGTGATCATGGTGTTAAGATCTGCATCGGTATCCCACAGCATCTCGCCGTACAGTGCTACGTGATACAGGATCTCCTCCTCAAACATACCGTCCTCCACAAGGGCTGTGCAGTAGAAGTCGCCGTTGGTGCATTCCTTCATCAGGCGAATGATCTCATACGCCTTATCGCAGTTGCACATCCAATGTGCCTGCAGGTACTTCCATTCCTTGTGCTTGCGAACGATACGGTTCTGCTTCATTGCATCCGAGGAAACGCCCATAAAGTAGCTTCCGCGCTGATGCTCGAAGTATTGACCCCACCACAGAGTGGTAAAGGACTTGGTTACAACACCAAAGCGCTCGTCCTCGCCGCGCAGAGTTGCGATGTCACGAGTCAGAGTCTTGGTCTCTTCATACTGATCTGCAAAGTCGGTGGGACGGTAAGCAAACGGGAACGATCCGCAGTCCTCCCAAACGATGCGTACACGGGGATCGGTCTTTTTGATGTACTCCAGCTTGTCGTTTACAGAGGTTGCGTGCAGACCAAACTGCAGCTCCAATCCGGGATGCTTTGCAAGCAAACGGTCTGCGGTGCGGTTTACCAAAGTGGTAACAGCCTCGGCAATCAGAACACCGCCGATGGTCTTATGCGTGGTCTCGGTGAAGGACTGGAAGTAGATTCCGTCGATATCGAGATGTGCGAAATCTCTTTCGTACTGTGCAAGGATCTCCTCGGTCAGAATATCCAAAGCATTCATATCGGAAGCATCGCACTTCTGCGACCAACCCCAAGAATAGCCGAGAATGACCTCAACGTGAGAATCGTGTGCGTATTCGATGATCTCCTTGATGTTCACGGGAACAAAATCATTCCAGATGATCACGGTGTTCATCTTCAGCTTGACCATGTTGTCAATGTAACGGCGATAGTCGTAGATCACGTGTCCCCAAGTCCAAAGACCTCTCTTGGTGATCGAAGGAGAGGAAGCCAGCTCAAATTCGGGAAGTTCAAATCCATCCTCAAACAGATTCTTCCAGTAGGGCTGAGACTTATTGGTGTACTCTGCCTTGGTGATATATTTTGCATAGAAATCCACGCAACCGTACAAAAGGCCTGCATCATCGGCACCCTCAATGTAGATCTTGCCGTCCTTCACGGTGATCACATAGCCCTCTTTGGCAGTGGGATGCTTCTCGCACTTTGCAAGATAGGGATTATTTCCGGCAGTTCCAATATAAATGAACTGACCGAACAGACTCTCGTCGATCGTCTGATCGGCGGCAATGCAGGTGGGATACTCATAAGTATAATCCAAAAGCTCACGAGTCAGCGTTTCGATGGCTTTCTTCTGAATGCCGTTTTCACAAGCGCCGTATACGATGGCAATTTTTTTCATAATTTCCTCCTGAAATTGTATTTCATTCGGTTAATTATAGCATATTCATCACAGCAAAAGCAACCACATATTTTTGGCTGAAACACCGCATTATTTTGTGTAAAGAGATCCGTGGATTGTTCCAAAGAAACATTCCACGGATCTATTTATTAAAATCAGTTAAAGGTTACATCATCCCGCAGAGCGACCTCGGTCATCAGCGTTTTGACATCGTTTTCGGTGTCCCAAAGCATTTCGGCATACAGAGCCACAATGTACGGGATCTCGCACTCAAACATTCCGTCCTCCACAAGAGCGGTGCAGTACATATCTCCCTTTGTGGTCTCCTTCATGGCTTTGATCATCTCGTACGCTCGGTCTGCATAGGTCAGCCAATACGCCTGCACATATCTCCAGGTTTTATGCTTTCTCAGAATACGGTTATTCTGTACAGCTTTAGAAGAAACACCCATGAAGTAGCTTCCGCGCTGATGCTCGAATTCATCCCATGCAAGCTTTGTAAACGCCTTGGTCACAACACCGAAGCGCTCCTCTTCCCCACGCAGCTGTGCGATCTCGCAAACAAAGTCCTTGACCTCGTCAAAGCGCTCAATGTGATGCTTGGGAATATAGCCGAACGGGAAAACACCGCAGTTTTCCCACAGGATACGGATGCGGGGATCGGTATTTCTGATATATTGCAGCTTGGTTTTTACCGAGGTTGCATGCAGACCGAACTGCAGCTCCAGATCGGGCTTGAGCTTGAAGAACTCGGCAGCGGTCTTATTGACGAAATTCGTAACCGCCTCGGCGATCATCACGCCGTCCAGCTCTTCCTTGGAGGTTTCGGTAACCGACTGGAAGTAGATGCCGTCGATATCAAGCGACAGGTAGTCGCGCTTGTATTGCTCCACAACTTTAACGCTTGTTTGATCCAACTCGTTGATACGGAAGTTTTGCGCGCCGTCTTCCCAACCCCATGCAAATCCAAGAATGACCTTGACGTTGGAATCGTGCGCATAGTTGATGATCTCCTTGATGTTCACGGGAACAAAATCGTTCCAGATGATCACGCAGTTCATCTTCATCTTAACAAGGTTATCGATATAGGCACGGTAATCGTAAACAACGTGTCCCCACGTCCAAAGACCGCGGTTGTTGATCGAGGGTGCCGATTCCAATTCAAAATCGGGCAACACAAAGCCATCCTCAAAGGGATTTTTCCAATACGGCTGGCTCTTGTTGGTGTATTCTGCCTTGGTGATATATTTTGCATAGAAATCCACGCAACCGTACAAAACACCTGCGTCATCGGTTCCCTCAATGTAGATCACGCCATCCTTCACGGTGATCACATAGCCCTCTTTTGCGGTGGGATGCTTGTCACACTTTGTAAGATAAGGATTGTTTTCCTTGGTGCCGATGTAGATCAGTTGCCCGAACGGTGCCTCGTCAATAGGAGCGTCTGCCGCAACACAGGTGGGATATTCCAGCGTGTAATCCAAAAGCTCACGAGTCAGGGTTTCCAGTGCTTTTTGCTGAACTCCGCTTTCGGATGCACCGTATACGATTGCAATTTTTTTCATAAAATCATCAAAGCCTCCGTTTGATCAGTATTCGCCTTTATTATAAATCAATATGTCCGTGTTTTCCTTAATATTTTTGATATATTAACGCTGTTTCTTGATTTTTTTGATAATATCAACTCAAAGCAAGGGTTCAAAGCTTTCTACGTACACATCGTATTCGGCTTTCATTCTTGCAATCTCCTCGGGGCTTTGCGCATCGTACACTGCATAAGTGCGGTAACCCGCTGATTTTGCATTGCCGAGCGCGATCAGGCTGTCGTCAAAATAGTGGACCTCCGCGGGGGTACAATTCAAAGTATCTGCAACCTTGAAAAAAAGGCGTGTATCGGATTTGTTCAAGGAAAAATCATCAACCGACCAAACCGCCTCAAACAGATCGTAAATGCCGTTTTTTTGCAAGCAAATATCGGTGACAAGATGAGGGCTGGCGGTCAGCACGAACAGACGCGCGCCCTTTTGATAAAGTGCATGCAAATAGTCCTTCACGCCCGGCTTTGTCACGATATTATTGGTATATTCGTATATGAGATTTTGCTCGATCCGCGATACGATATTTGCAACGCTATCCTTCACCCCAAGCTCGTTGACATAATACTCTGCCGATCTCGTGTACCCAAGAGGCGTCAGGATCTTCAAAAGCTCCTCTCCGTAGATCAAACCGGCATCATCGGCGATCTTTAAGATTCCCTTAGCAAAATACGGCATCGAATCAACTAAAGTTCCGTCCAGGTCGAAAATATAAATCGGGTTCATGTGTCGTTTCCTTTCACTTCTTATCCTCATGATTATAGCATAATCGCACTGTTTTTGCAAGTCTTTTAAAAAACCGTTGCACTTTTTCTCCTTTTATGCTATAATAAAAGCAACAGTTGAATATTTTTGCAATTATGATATATTTCCTGCAAAGGAGGACTTCGCTATTGAAAATCAAATGTAAAACGAAAACCTACGCCGAGGTCATGTCGATGGAGCGTCCGAAGCCGATAAAACCGTTGCGTCAAAAGCTGTTTTGGCGTATTTTGCTGCGTTTGCTCTCGATCCCCGAGCTGATGGCTACCCATTTCAAGGTCAAAAAGAACGGCATGGAAAAGCTTGGAAAGAAAGAGCCGTGTCTTGTTCTGATGAATCATTCCTGTTTCTTGGATCTGGAGATCGCCTCTACAGTCCTGTTCCCACGCCGTTTCAATGTGGTCTGCACCACCGATGGATTTGTCGGCAAAAATTGGCTGATGCGTCAGCTTGGATGTATTCCCACCAAGAAATTCACCTTTGATATCAGCCTTGTTCACAATATGGTTTACACCGTGAAAGAGCTAAAAAGCTCGGTTCTGCTCTTCCCCGAGGCAGGCTACTCCTTCGACGGCACCGCGACGGTATTGCCCGAAAGCCTTGGGCAGTGCGTGAAGATGCTGGGTGTTCCCGTGATCATGATCGAAACCCACGGAGCGTATGCCCGCCAACCGCTCTTTAACAATTTGAAAAAACGCCGTGTGCCGATCAGTGCCGATGTGACATATCTGCTCTCCCCCGAGGAGATTGAGGCAAAAAGTGCAGAGGAGATCAACGAAATCCTGAAAAAGGAATTTTCGTTTGATGCCTTCCGGTGGCAAAAGGAAAACAACATCCGCATTGACGAGCCGTACCGCGCCGAGGGCTTGCACCGCGTGCTTTACAAATGCCCCGCGTGCGGCAAGGAAGGCGAGATGCACGGAGAAGGCGTTACGCTGACCTGTCTTGCATGTAAAAAGCAATACAGCATGGATGAATACGGAGAGCTGCACGCAACCGAAGGAAATACCGAATTTCCGCACATTCCCGATTGGTTTGCTTGGCAAAGAGCAGAGGCTCGCCGCGAGCTGGAAAGCGGCAGTTATCGGCTTGACTGTGCCGTGGATATTTACATGATGGTGGATACGAAGGCACTCTTCCGCGTGGGCGAAGGACGGCTTTCGCACGATGCAAGCGGATTTTCTTTGGTAGGCTGTGACGGTGAGTTGAACTATTCTCAGCGTCCCACCGCCTCCTACAGCCTCAACGCCGACTTTTATTGGTATGAGCTGGGCGATGTGATCTGCATCGGCAATCAGAAGGAGCTGTATTACTGTTTCCCGAAAGGAAAAGATGCCATCGTTGCCAAAACGCGGCTGGCAACCGAAGAGCTTTATAAGATCGTGAGGGCGCAAAAGGAAGAAAGACGCCGACGCGCAAAGCAAAGTACCTGATTTCGATCGGTCAAATCTTTTTCGATTGTTTTTTGACAGGTACTTGTCAAAATATTCAAAATATGCTATAATAATAAACGTAAAAAAGTTATCCAAAGGAGAATCAAAATGGTTTTTCAAGCTGAATTTCAATGTGATTGCGGCAAGCTTCATAAGGCTATGCTGGACGATGTGATCATCGGCAAGGGCGTGATCGAAAAGCTCCCCGAGGTCATTGCAAGATACAACGCAAAAAAGGTATTCGTGTTTGCCGATCCCAACACCGATGCGGTGGCAGGTGTGCGTGTGGCACAGATTCTTGAGCAAAGCAAAATTGCTTACACCAAATATGTGTTTGCAACGGCAGAGCTTGAACCCAACGAAGAGGCGGTTGGATCCTTGATGATGCACTATGACAGCACCTGCGATCTGATCGTGGGCGTTGGCTCGGGTGTACTCAATGATATCGGTAAGATCCTTTGCAAGATCTCCAATCACCCCTACATCATCGTTGGTACCGCTCCCTCGATGGACGGATACGCTTCGGCATCCTCCTCGATGGCAAGAGATGGCTTGAAGATCTCGCTTTCCACCAAATGCCCTAATGTGATCATCGGTGATATCGATATCGTAAAGACAGCTCCCGTGAAAATGATGGTATCGGGACTTGGCGATATGCTGGCAAAATACATCAGCATTTGCGAATGGAGAATCTCCAACCTGATCAACGGCGAGTACTTCTGCCCCACCATTGCAAGCACCGTGAAGGCTGCGCTGAAAAAGTGCGTGGATCACGCCGCAGGACTTCTTGACCGCGAGGAATCTGCCGTGGAAGCAGTGTTTGAGGGCTTGGTGCTCAGCGGAATTGCCATGAACTATGCCGAGATCAGCCGCCCCGCATCGGGTGCCGAGCATTACATTTCACACGTTTGGGATATGCGCGGATTGGAGTTTGGTACGCCCATTGATTTCCACGGTATCCAATGTGCGATCGGTACGCTGTATGCCGCAAAGATCTATGATCAGATCAAGGCGATCACGCCCGACCGCGAAAAGGCGTTGGCTTATGTAAAGCAGTTTGATCTTGATGCGTACAACGCAGAGCTGAAGGAATTTTTGGGTACAGCAGCCGACTCGATGATCGCTTTGGAAAAGAAAGAAAAGAAATACGATCCCGCCGCTCATGCAAAGCGCTTGGAGATCATCCTCTCCAACTGGGAGAACATTCTGAAGATCATCGACGAGGAGCTTCCCTCCTACGAAGAATTGAACGCTTTGATGGACAGCATCAAGGCGCCCAAGACCGCAGCGGATATCGGAATTGATGAAGCATTGGTCCCCATGACCTTTAAGACCTCCAAGGACATTCGTGACAAATACGTACTTCCCCGCCTTGCTTGGGATCTGGGTATATTGGACGAATTGAAGTTTTGATAAAATAACACACGGCAACCGCCAAGCGGTTGCCGTGTGTTATTCTATTACAGTTCCGAAATTTTCTTGATGCGCGCGTAGCAATCATCCAAAAAGGCGCGGGGAGTCATTTTCTTGTATTCCTCGGTTGCGGACATACCAACCTCCAGCGTCAAAGGCCCTGTGTAGTCATATTGCTCGATCTTTCTCATGATGTGCGCATAGTCAACGTTTCCGTCAAACGGCAACAAATGCTGGTCGGGGTCGCCCGTTTTCGCTTCTCCTCTGCCATGGTTGTCGTGGATGTGCGTGCAAGCAACACGGCGGCAGTAGATATCCATCCAATCCACCGTTTTGGTGTAGCAATGCTCGTGTCCCCAGTCATAGCAGAAGCCAACGTGCTTCATGTTTTCATAGCGGTCGGCGATGTAGGCAAGGTTACCGATCTTGCGCAGATTCTCAAACGCCAAGGTCACACCGCGCTTCTCTGCACGAATCACCAGCTCGTCAAATCGAGCAAGTCCCAGCTCGGTGATCTCGGGTGCGTTCCAGCCGCTGGACAGATGGGTAACCACAGTGGGAATTCCAAATTCTGCGGCAGAATCGATCGACTGCTCCATTTTGTCATAAACATCCAGATACGCCATTCCGGGCAACCACATTGCGTTGATGTTTGCAAACGGTGCATGGATGGTTTCAAACTCCAAGCCAACCTCATCGGCTCTTTTTCTCAAAGCGGCAATGTCTTCTCTTGTATAGCGTCCCGTAAAAAAGCAATCAAATCCTGCAGCCTTGATCTCGGCCAGAGCATCAAGCTCACTCATAACAGGCATACAGCAGCTTGCGATAATACCAAGTTTTCTTTTCATGTTTCTCAATCCTTTCGGTTTCTGATGACCCTATTATACACCATTTTCCATTTCTTGTCAAGCAAAACAAATAAATACCCCCCCGTATCTCTTATCTCTTTATTTTTTCATAACCGCCAGACCGCACCAGCCGTTGTCCTCCAGCTTTTCAACGATCTTGTAGCCGTTCGCCTCAAAGCAGTCGATCACATCATCGGCTCGCTCGGAAATAATTCCCGATGCCAAAAGCACAGTGCTCTCGTGCATAAAGGGAGATACATCGGGCGTCATCCGAATGATAATGTCGGCAACGATGTTGGCACAGATCAGGTCGTAGGGCTTACTTCTGTCGGCTTGCTTCAACAGATCCGACACCTCACAGGTGATGTTGGGCAGTCCGCTGTCCTTGATGTTTTCATTTGCAACGCGAACCGCCATGGGATCGATATCGTAAGCACGGCACTCCCCTGCCCCCAGACGGGAGGCACAAATGGCAAGAATTCCGCTTCCGGTTCCCACATCGAGCATACGGCAACCCGGCTTGGTATACTTTTCCAGCATACGGATCACCAGACGTGTTGTTTCATGGGTACCCGTACCGAACGCCATTCCGGGATCCATACGCACGATCAGTTCTCCCTCTGCCGCCTCGTATTTTTCCCATGCGGGAACGATCACCAAGCGGCTTCCGATCTTGATCGGCTTATAATACGCTTTCCAGGAGTTTGCCCAATCCTCTTCATTCACGCCAACCGTTTCCAGCTTGGCATCGCTAAGTCCCGTTTGAGCAAATCTCTCACGCAAAAACGCGATACATTCGGGAACACTTCTCTCGCTCGGCAGATAGACCGAAACCGAAGCAATGGTCTTGTCGGCATTCAGGATGCTCTCGTCGATCAGATCCCCATAACAGGTCTTCAGATCGATATCGCTGTAATCCTCGATCTGCAGGTTGTTGGAAACCATACTCATGATCGCGGTAAGCTCGTCCAGCTGTGCAAGAGGAACGGTTACACGGATCTGTGTCCATTGTGTGTCGGTGCCGTAGTCGCCGCAGGCATAATCCTTGTCCATCATGTAAAAGTCCTTCCCTTCGTGTTATTTTTGTCCGAAGATCTTTTTGAAAAATTGCTTACGCTTTGCATAGTTGCTCTCGCCGCAGCTATCGGCAAAGGCTCGCATCGCATCCTTTTGCTTTTCATTGAGTCCCTTGGGGATCTCCACCGTAACGCGGAAGATCAGGTCGCCGCGCTTTCCGTTTCCGTTGACGTATGGAATTCCCTTCCCCTTCAAGGTAAATCTCGTTCCCGGCTGAGTACCTTCGGGAATGGTGTGCTTTGCGTTTTCCTCCAGCGTGGGAACGCTGATCTCGGCTCCCAGGGTAGCCTCGGCAACCGTCAGAGGAACATCACAGTAGATATTGTAGCCGTCACGCTCGAAAACGTTGTGAGGACGCACCGAAACACCGATGATCAAATCTCCGCTGGGACCGCCGTTCCGTCCGTCATTTCCCTGTCCGCGCAACGCAATGCGTTCGCCGTTATCAATACCCGCAGGGATCGATACGGTCAACCGCTTATTTTCACGCGTCTGTCCGCTTCCGCGGCAGGTGTTGCAGACATTTTTGATCTTTTTACCCGTTCCGTGGCAAGCATCACAGGGCGAGGAGGATTGGAACGCCATACCGCCCACCCGTTGTACACGAGTCACCTGTCCGCTTCCACGGCAGGTACTACAGGTCTGCACGTCACTGCCTCCCGCTCCGTTACAATCGCGGCACTTGCAGATACGGTTGTAGGAAATGTCCTTTTTTACGCCAAAAGCCGCTTCCTCAAAGGTGATGGTCACGCTCGCGCCGATATCGTCGCCCGCAACGGGGCCGTTTCTTGTGCGGCGGCTACTGCCGCCAAATGCACCGCCGAACATTCCGCCCAAAATGTCTTCGATATCCTCAAAGCCGCCGAACCCTCCAAATCCGCCGAAGCCGCCCTGACCGCCGCCCATCGAAGGATCGAATGCGGCATGGCCGAACTGGTCGTACTTCGCCTTTTTCTCGGGATCGGACAGGATCTCGTAGGCTTCGTTTGCTTCCTTGAATTTTTCCTCGGCAACCTTATCACCGGGATTGGTATCGGGATGATATTGCTTTGCCAGCTTATAATATGCTCGTTTCAAGGTTCCCGCATCGGCATTTTTGTCAACGCCCAAAACCTCATAATAGTCTCTTTTGTCTGCCATATTAAACCTCTTTTATTGTGAAAGATTGCGAGGAAGGATTCTTTTTTTCAAAGGATGCTTCCTCGCACCCTTTTTCAGCATTTTTGGAATTTGTTAAATTACGACCATAGCCGTCCCTGCGGAAAAATCCGCCGGGACGGCATGCGCTGACCGTTTACACGGTCAAACAGGTCTTATTGATTTGAGTTATCCTCGAAGTTTGCGTTGTAGTAGGTTCCGTCCTGACCGTCAGCACCGTTGTCGGCACCTGCGTCGCCGCCCTGTGCCTGCTGCTGTGCGTACAGCTTTTCGGAGATCTTATAGAACGCCTTCTCCACAGCCTCGGTGTCTGCCTTGATCGCCTCGGTATCACCGCTCTTAATGGTTTCCTTCAGCTTCTCAATCGCATTCTTCACCTCTTGTACATCGGCGGGATCTGCCTTGTCGCCAAGCTCGGTCAGCGTCTTTTCGCTCTGGAAGATCATGGACTCGGCACGGTTCTTTACATCAACGGCCTCCTTTGCCTTCTTATCTTCCTCTGCATACTTCTCAGCATCCTTCACAGCACGATCGATATCCTCCTGGCTCATGTTGGTGGAGGAGGTGATGGTGATGTGCTGTTCCTTACCCGTTCCCTTATCGGTTGCGGTTACGTTTACGATACCGTTTGCATCGATATCAAAGGAAACCTCGATCTGAGGAACGCCTCTGGGAGCAGGTGCGATACCGTCCAGAATGAAGCGACCCAGCGTGGTGTTATTTGCTGCCATTTCACGCTCACCCTGCAGCACGTGGATCTCTACCGAGGTCTGACCGTCTGCAGCCGTGGAGTAAACCTGGCTCTTCTTTACGGGGATGGTGGTGTTACGGTCGATGATACGGTTGAACACACCGCCCAAGGTCTCGATACCCAGAGAAAGAGGCGTAACGTCCAGAAGCAGAAGATCCTTGACCTCGCCGCCAAGCACACCGCCCTGAATTGCGGCGCCGATGGCTACGCACTCGTCGGGGTTGATGCCCTTGAAGGGTTCTTTGCCGATGAACTTCTTAACAGCCTCCTGAACGGCAGGAATACGGGTAGAACCGCCAACCAGAAGAACCTTGTCGATCTGATTTACGTTCAATCCTGCGTCTGCCAGTGCCTTTTTGGTGGGGATCATGGTTCTCTCAACCAGATCTGCGGTGATCTTATCAAATTCCGCACGTGTCAGGGTTGCCTCAAAGTGCAAGGGGCCCTCTGCGGTTGCGGTGATAAAGGGCAGGTTGATGGATGTGCTTGCCATACCCGAAAGCTCGATCTTTGCCTTCTCTGCGGCATCGCGGAGTCTTTGCAGAACCATCTTGTCGCGGCGCAGATCTACGCCGTTTTCTCTCTGGAAGCTGTCTGCCATCCAATCGATGATTCTCTGGTCGAAGTCGTCCCCGCCAAGACGGGTGTCACCGTTGGTAGCCAGCACTTCAAATACACCGTCAGCGATCTCAAGCAAGGATACGTCGAAGGTTCCTCCGCCCAAGTCAAATACCATGATCTTCTGGTTTGCTTCCTTATCCATACCGTAAGCCAAAGCGGCAGCAGTAGGCTCGTTGATGATACGAAGCACCTCAAGACCTGCGATCTTACCTGCGTCCTTGGTTGCCTGACGCTGTGCATCCGAGAAGTATGCGGGAACCGTGATAACCGCCTGAGAAACGGTGGTCCCGAGATAGCTTTCCGCGTCAGCCTTCAGCTTCTGCAGTACCATTGCCGAGATCTCCTGAGGAGTGTATGCCTTATCGTCGATGGTCTTCTTGTAGCCTGTACCCATCTCGCGCTTGATCGAAATGATGGTGCGGTCGGGGTTGGTGATCGACTGTCTCTTTGCTACCTGACCAACCATTCTCTCGCCGGTCTTGGAAAAAGCAACAACGGAAGGTGTTGTTCTTGCTCCTTCGGGGTTCGGGATTACGATCGGCTCGGAGCCTTCGTATACGGCAACACAAGAGTTTGTGGTACCAAGGTCAATTCCAATAATTTTTCCCATAATAAAAATTCCTCCAAATCTATTTCAAATAATTTATAAACTGTATTCGCAGTTAATTTGCAACCTTTACCATTGCGTAGCGGATCACCTTGTCGCCCTTGACGTATCCCTTCTGGAATACCTCCACGATCTCGGATTCTCCAAAGGATTCATCCTCGATGTGCATCACAGCGTTATGCAGGTTGGGATCGAAGGTCTTGGTTTCGATCTCGGTGATTCCCATCTTCGCAAGTGCATCGTCAAAGGCCTTTGAGGTCATCTCAAGACCTTTTTTCAAGCCGTCCAGATTATCGCACTTTTCGGCGCGCTCTAAGTTATCCAAAATCGGCAACAGGTTTGCAATACAATCGGCATAAGCATCTGCCCAAACGCCTTCCTTTTCCTTGGCACTGCGTTTGCGGAAGTTATCGTACTCTGCCATCATACGCAAATAACGATCTTCATATTCCTTGCACTTTTCGGTTTGTGCCTCCAGCTCCTTACGGCAAGCCGCAAGCTCAGCCTCGCTTTTTTTCGTTTTTTTCTTTTCTGTCTTCTCGGGTTTTACCTCGGCTGTTTCCTTTACAGCTTCTTGCTCCTCAGCCGCGGTCGTTTTCATTTCCTCCATCGGGAAGTCCTCCGTTTAACTGTTTGTTTGTATGAATCAGATCGGTAATGTTTCCGCTCAGCCCCTCCAGCGTAGCCAGCACCTTGGCATAGTCCATACGCCGTGGGCCGATCACGCCGATCGCTCCCACGGTTTTGCCGTCCTTCACGATCGGCTTGAAGACCAGCGCGGAATTATTCATTACCTTAACCTCGCTCTCAGAGCCGATCAGGACGCTGACGTCGTTGGAATCGGACTTCGAAACAAGATCAAGAATATCATCCTTTTTCTCCAGTGTGCCAAGCAGCTCCTGAAGCTGACCGACATCACTGTATTCGGGGTACTGCAGGAGTCGGTCGATGCCGCTGACGCGCATTTCTCCCTCATCCAACTCCCCGATCATGCTGTAGATCGCCTTGACCACAATGCCGATGATCGCGCTGTCCTCCCCCATCTGCGCTTCCATTTTCATCATGATCGGAAGCGTGATGCTGTCGGCACTCAGACCGATCAGGTGGGTATTCAGAGCGTTTTCCAAGCGTGCAACTGCGGCTTGTGACAACAAAATATCACTTCGGATATGCTTGCTTTTCACCGCACCGCCCGAGGTCACCGCAACCAGAATGAAGTGGTCGGGTTCCAGATAAATGGTATCGAACTTTGAGATCGTAACGGCTTGCGCACGCGGCTTGATGGCAATTCCCGTGTAGTTGGTCAGATTAGACGCCAGATTGGATGCCGCCACAAGGATCTGGTCAAGCTCTCCCATTTTTGCCTTGAGCAATCGGTTGATCTGATCGATCTCGTTGGTGGTCATCGCATATCGCTCGATCAGCGAATCCACATAAAATCGGTAACCCAATTCACTGGGAACGCGCCCCGCAGATGCGTGAGGCTGCTCCAGATACCCAAGCTCCTCCAGCTCTGCCATTTCATTTCGGATGGTAGCAGACGAGCAGCTCAACTGCTGATTTTGAAGGATATATTTGGAACCAACCGGACCGCCGCCTTCGATATGTGCATCCACGATTGCCTTTAATATCTGCTTTTTGCGCTCGCTTAATCCGCGATTTCCCGAACTCATCCCAAATTTTCTCCTTTCTGCTCTTTTTACGTCTCGATTTTAGCACTCTTTTTGGTTGAGTGCTAAACTCTGTATAGAATTTACCACTTTTTTAGTGTTTTGTCAAGTCCTTTCCCAAACTTTCTTGTGAATTTTTTGTAAACATGAGTTTTGAGTGCTAAAAAAATTGCTTTTCAGACAAAAAAGGATGCGAGAAGCATACTTTCCTATCAAAAGTGATGCTTCTCGCAAAAAACTACCTTATTTATTAAATTGCGTGTACACCGAGGGCCTTGTCGGCATGCTCGGCATCCAAACCGTATTTTTTTGCCTTGCGGAACTCAAAGAACTTCTTGGAAACCTCGGGGAACAGTGCGTAAGAAAGCACATCCTCGTCCTGCTCCAGATACTGTGCGATCTCGGCACGAAGCTGTTCCAGTTCGGGCTTGAGCGCATCTGCGGGACGGTAGGTGATCGGCTTCTCGTCTCCGATGATCTTCTTTACAAACTCAGGATCGATCGCTACGGGAGTCTTACCGTACTCACCGCGAACGATGCCCTTGAATTCCTTGGTAGCGGTCTTGTAGCGCTCACCCATGATCACATTGAACACAGCCTGTGTACCAACGATCTGCGAGGACGGCGTTACCAGGGGAGGATAACCAACGTCGGCACGAACGCGCGGAACCTCCTCGAGAACTGCGGTCAACTGATCCGACTTCCCTGCCTGTGCCAGCTGGCTCATCAGGTTGGAGAGCATTCCGCCGGGAACCTGATACAAAAGGGCGTTTACGTCTACCTTCAGCGCCTTGGGATTGAGCAATCCGTTTGCCAGATATTTCTCACGCAGAGGGGTGAAATACTTGGTGATGGGATCAAGCGACTCAAGGCTGATGCCGGTGTCGTACTCGGTTCCCTGCAATGCGGCAACCATTGCCTCCGTGGGAGGCTGAGAGGTACCCATTGCCATCGGCGACATTGCAGTATCGATTACATCCACGCCTGCCTCAACAGCCTTCATCAAGGTCATGGAAGCAAGACCGGAGGTATAATGGGTGTGAAGCTGGATCGGAACCTTAACCGATTCCTTGATCGTTTTTACAAGCTCATAAGCATCGTAGGGCTTCAAAAGACCTGCCATATCCTTGATACAAATCGAATCGGCACCCATTTCCTCAAGCTGCTTTGCATACTTGGAGTAGTATTCGAGCGTATAAACGGGACCCGTGGTGTAAGAGAATGCAGCCTGTACATGTCCCTTTTCGCGCTTGGTCGCGTCGATCGCGGTCTTCAGGTTACGGGGATCGTTCAATGCATCGAAAATACGAAGAATATCAATACCGTTTGCGATCGACTTCTGAACAAAATACTCTACCACATCATCCGAATAGTGACGGTAGCCGAGAATATTCTGTCCACGGAAGAGCATCTGCAGCTTGGTGTTCTTTACTCTTTCGCGGATCTTGCGCAAACGCTCCCAGGGATCCTCGTTCAAGAAACGCATACAGGAATCGAAGGTTGCGCCGCCCCATGCCTCCAAGGAGTGATAGCCTACCTGATCCATCGTTTCCAGGATCGGGAGCATTTCCTCGGTGGTCATACGCGTTGCGATCAACGACTGATGCGAGTCACGAAGAACGGTTTCTGTAATTTTTACTTTAGCCATTTTATTCATATACTCCTATCGATAATTTCATTAGAAGCAAGCCAGAAGTACACCGGCTGCAACTGCAGAGCCGATAACGCCTGCTACGTTGGGTCCCATTGCGTGCATCAACAGGAAGTTGGAGGGATCTGCCTTTTGTCCTTCCTTCTGTGCAACACGTGCCGCCATGGGCACTGCCGATACACCTGCAGAACCGATGAGAGGATTGATCTTACCACCCGTCAACACGCACATGATCTTTGCGGTCAACAAGCCGCCTACGGTAGAAATCATAAAAGCAACCAAACCAAGTCCAACGATCAACAAGGTCTGTGTCTGCAAAAAGCTTTCTGCCGTTGCTGTTGCACCAACCGAAAGTCCAAGACAAACAGTAACCGCGTTCATCAAGCCGTTCTGCACCGTTTTGGAAAGACGTCCTGTAACACCGCAAACATTGAGCAAGTTACCGAACATCAAGCATCCAATCAAAGACAGCGCCGAAGGCACGATCAAGCCAACCACAACGGTTACAATCACCGGGAATAAAATCTTTTCGACCTGCGATACCGGACGCAGTGCTGTCATCTTGATTTTGCGCTCCTTTTCGGTGGTCAAAAGGCGCATAAAAGGAGGCTGGATCATGGGGATCAGCGCCATATAGGAATATGCCGCGATTGCAATAGCACCCAGAAGCTGGGGAGCCAGTGTTTTGGTAACATAGATTGCGGTCGGTCCGTCGGCACCGCCGATGATACCGATCGCCGCCGCTTCTTGGGGAGAAAAGAAGCCCGACAAAACAGCGCCCGCGAAAGCAACGAACACACCAAGCTGTGCACCCGCACCGATCAAAAGGCTCTTGGGGTTGGAGATCAAGGGGGTAAAATCGGTCATTGCACCAATTCCAACAAAGATCAAACAAGGATACAATCCGGTTTTTACACCGATATAAAGGATATCGAGTAATTCACCGTGATTCAGTATCTCCATATAGTCGATGTTTCCCGACACCATAAACAGATCGGAATGAAAGAGCGAAACACCGGGAATATTGGTCAGTAGCATGCCGATCGCGATCGGCAAAAGCAAAAGCGGCTCAAAGCCCTTAGCAATGGCAAGGTAGATCAAGATACCGGCAATGACAAACATTACCAGCGTTTTCACCGCATCTACCCAGTCGCCAGAAAACAGCTGCACTATGCCCGTTTCGCCAAGGAACGTTTTAAGACTGTCCAGTAAATTCATGCGTCATTTTCCTTTCCCTGTATTTTTGGAAAAGAAATCAGTTCAAGGTAACCAGAACCGCATCGGTTGCTACAGAAGATCCCTGTGCAGCCTCAACGGTTGCAACAACGCCGTCTGCGGGAGCCATGATATCGTTCTCCATCTTCATTGCTTCCAGGACACAGAGAACATCACCCTTCTTTACTGCATCACCGGGCTTTACAAGTACTTTGATCAAAGTACCGGGCATGGGAGCCTTGATAGCGGTTGCGCCTGCCTTGCCTGCGGGAGCGGGAGCTGCTGCAGGAGCGGGGGCTGTTGCGGGAGCGGGAGCTGCTGCGGGAGCGGGAGCCGCTGCGGGTGCAGGAGCTGCTGCGGGAGCGGGAACGTATACGGGAGCGGGAGCTACCACGGGAGCAACACCTGCAGCCATTTCTTCAACAACAACATCATAAGCAACACCATTCACAGTAACACGATAAGTTTTCATTTGATTCACCATAAAACCTTTCTTGATTTAATTGTTTGTTTTTCGTTTATTTTCTTGTAGTTTAAACTCTTATTTCAGAATCTTCTGCAACGCGCCGAACCTGCCGTACGCTTGAAGGAAACCACTCGGAATCCACCTGTTTCACCCGAATCGGCTCTTGCGGCAGTGATTGCTGCCGTGATTGCCGCTACGGTCGCACCGCTGTCCTCATACGCCGCCAGAGATGCGGCGATTGCGGCGGCAATTGCGGCATCCTGCTCATTGGGAACAGGTGCAGTCTTCTTTTTTTCTTTTTTTGCAGGCTTTTCCTTAGCCTTTTTCTCCTTGGAGCCACCCTCCTTCGGCATCAGGCAATGCATTACCTCAATCACACCCCACAACAGTGCCAGAACAAGGAAGATTGTCACCATACCCAACAGGGTTACAGTACCTGCCGTAGAAGCTCTTTCGGACCAAGGAAGGGCTTGTGCCAATACGAATTGTGTCATCATATTCGGAAGCACCTCCTATCAAAGAGGAAGATTGCAGTGCTTGCGCTCGGGAGAATTGCTGTACTTCATCAAAAGCATATAAACTGCCGAGCAGATTCTTTGACGCAGCTCAGCGGGATCAATGATATCATCAATGCTTCCGTCCGCTGCCGCCTCGGTTGCTGCCGCACAGGTCTTTTTCCACTCGTCCTCAAGATCGGCGCGGGACTTGTCCTCGGTGATGCGATCATTCCAAAGGAATGCAACTGCCGATGCGGGAGCCATTACGCTGATCTCGGATTCGGGAAGAGCAAGCTCAATATCGGCACCCAGTGCCTTGGAGCCCATCAAAGTGAATGCGGCACCGTATGCCTTGCCGGTTACCACGGTGATCTTCGCGGTATCTGCCGTAGCATATGCCATTGCAAGCTTACCAAGCTGAGCCGCCAGAGGAGCATTCTCCGCTTCGGCACCGCTCTCTACGCCAACGCTGTCTACCAAGGTAATGATCGGGATCGAGAAGCTGTCGCAGAAGCCGATCAGCTTTGCAGCCTTCTTTGCGCCGTCTGCGGTAATCACGCCGCCGTTTACTCCGGCATCATTTGCCACGATCGCACAGCTCGCACCGCCGATCTTTGCAAAGCCCGTCACCATCTCGGGAGCGTACTTTGTTCCAACCTCAACAAAGTCACCCAAATCGGCAATTTCACCGATCAGAGCCTTGCCCGAAAGTCCGTCAACAGCCACGCGGCGGTTGATATCGTCGGCAGAATCCTCTGCAACCAAAATATCGTCGCAGTTTGCGGGCAGCATTGCGATCAGCTTTGCAACCAGAGCTGCCGCGTCCTCATCGTTCTCGGTTTCGATCGACGAAAGACCGTTTGCCGCAACCGTTTCAGTCGTTCCAACATCCTTTCCTGCCAGGAAGGGCGCGTTTACGAAGAGAGACGACTTGTCCTTGATCGTAACGGTCAGGTCAAACATAGCCGCAACCGTTGCCGCCATACCGGCACATACACCCGAGATCACTGCGATCTGCGGAATCTTTCCCGATGCGTCGCTGACCGTGCGCAAGAGCTTGCCGTAAGCCGACATCACCGATGCTCCGTCCAGCACCTTTGCTCCTACGCTGTCGAAAAATCCGACTACGGGGGCGCCGTTTTTCAGTGCCATACCGTACAGCATGGCGATCTTCTCTGCCTGGAGCGCGTCAACTGCGCCTTTGCTTTGATCGCTGTCCTGCGAAAATGCGTAGACCAGCTTTCCGTCGATCGCGCCGTATCCGCATACAACCCCGGTCATCTCACCGTTTCTTTTCATGTACGCGCCGACTTCCACAAAGGTGCCTGCGTCAAAAAGAGAAACGAGCTTTTTCTTTCCGACCGTTGTGCTCATATCCATAAAGACAACCTCCAAAATTGTTTCTTTCGGGGATTTTTTGGATAGTATTTTACCAAAAATACCATCCTACCCCATTTTAAATTATTATATCATAATAAATAGTTCTTGTCAACGAGTTAAATATATTTTTTTTGAAAAATCTGTTAATTATTCAAAGCGGTCAAAAGACTTTTTGTTCTTCCGAGTCTTCCCTTTTCCCCTTTTCCAATGACATCCGAAACAAAAAGCGTCTTCAAATGCGCTTGGCATTTGAAGACGCGGAAAAGGATCAGATATACTCTGGCGGCCTTCACAGCAAGAGAAGCTTACTTCTCCTCTTCGTCCTTTTTCTGATCACATTGATTCTCGATCTTTTCGTCCACCTTATCAAGAGTCTTCTTGGCAAAATCCTTGCCACCAAGACCAAATGCAAGCGCGAACGCAATCGCGATCGCGGAGATCGTTACGATAAATGCAGTGTTCACGATCGTAGAAGCAATGTCAAGCTGACTCAAGATCATAAAGCCTGCCAAGGTAAAGATCGCAACCTTAACGATCTTTGCAAGGTGAGCAGCATTTGCGTTCGCCTTTATGATAATTGCCTCCAGCATATTGGCGCCAATAAATGCAACAAAAAGGATCACAGCTGCTTTGATCACGAGAGGCAGATAAGAAATCACCGCTGTCACGATCATGGTCAGGATCGGCAGATTGAGTGCTTCAATTCCCTGTGCGGCAACGAAAATGATAATGAAAGTTCTCACAAGATTTACAACGATCTTTGTTGCGGAAACCTTCAGCTGAGGAAGCACCTTCGTTACGACGCTGTCAAAGTTGGCAGCAACCAGAATGTTATACAGCAATCCACATGCAAGACTTGCAACGAACATACCAATGGTAACGACCACAACCGCAAGAATGATCGAAGGAATTGCACCAAAGATGGAGTTTACGATACCAATAGCGGGAGCAGAGATCGCTTCAATACCGAGAACGGTAAGTGCTGCAACGATTGCAACAAGAATGATAACCCCCATCAAAATCTTCACGAGAACATCGGAAAGCAGGATCGTCTTCTTTTCCTCGGAATCAACACGCTTGACCAGACTGTCGAGCTTCGTTTTCTTCAGAAGAACGGAAACGATCTGACCGAGGATTTGCGCAACGAGAACACCTACGTAAACGAGGATCAGAGCAGCAATAATGTTGGGCAAGTAATTGATAAACGTGCTGACCACACCATTGATGGGATTCGAAACGCTGGTAATACCGATCGCCTCAAGTGCGCTTGGAAGGAAGAGCAGGAAAACGATCAGATATACTAATTTTCCAACGAACTTCATTGAGGTACCGAGCACGCCCTCGTTAACTCCCCATTTGTCAAGCTTCTTGTCGAGCTTTATAAGCTTCAAAAACTTTGTAACAATCCAACCGGAAATGCCTGCCGCTAAAAAAGCTACGGCAAGATAGACAACAAAGCGAACGAAGCCAATCGCCCAAACCTCTTCAACGTAACCCATAATTTTGTCGAACATATGTTTGACCTCCTTGTTTTTTTATTTTTGGGTGCCTTTATTATAACACATTCGTTTTTGGTTTAACGGTCTTTCTTTCCATTTTTAACAAAAAATTCACTCAATTAACAGTTCCGCCTCCAAAAAAAAGGTCCCATGGGACCTTTTCGGGTTATTCGAGAGACACGAAGGAGCAAAGCGCATTATGATCGGAATAGTAGCAACCGCAGGCATCGTCATCGGGGATCGCGTAGGATGCCGATGCATCGGTTGGAAGATTTGTAAAAATATAATCGATCTTACGCTCTCCCACATCCCCCTTGAAGGCGTGGAAGCTTCCCTTGATGTGCTTGGTAGCATCCACGATTCCGAGCGTTTCCTTGTTTGCGAGCAGCATTTGAATCGAGGTGCTGTCGGGATATGCGTTGAAATCCCCCGTCACCACAAAGCGATACGGTGTTTCTCCAAGCTTTTGTGCCAGCAAAACGCACTCGGCAACTCTTGCCTGCTCGCCACGGTGATCGGTGTGCATATTGAAGAATGCAAACGGACGGCTGCTGTCCTTATGCACAAGCTCGGCGCACACGCAAACGCGCGGACACTTGCTCTGATCCAGCCCCGTCAGCACCGATGCAGGCACCTCGGGCGTAAAGGACAACCACTCCTCACGAAACGAATGCAGATCAAACAGATCCTTGCGGTAAGCGATGGGAGTTCCCTCCCCGTGATAATCCTTTCCGCGTCCGTGTCCCAGCACGTAATATTCCTCAAGCGTTCCTTTGAGCCAATCGTTCATAAAATCGGTGGCTTCCTGAAATCCGATGATATCGGGCTTCTCGCTGCGTATCACGTCAAGAATCTTATCGCGGCGAAGATCAAAAAAATTTGCACCGTCGATCGGATTGCGCACTCGCAGATTAAAGGTCATTACCTTGATTTGAACCGACATTTTTATCTCCTTTCGCAAAACGGGGATGTCACATTTGGCAAGACCGAAAAAGTCCGTAACATCATAAAAGAACAACTCATGTGCGCTTGGGAAAACGCAAATGAGACAGCAATAAGGTAGAAATCCTTATGGATTTCAATTTTAATCGGACTTTTTCTACCGCCGTTTTCGAGGCTCGACGTACACTTGTACGCCTATCGCCTCGAAGAACGACGCTTCTTGCTCAAATCTGCCTATCCCCAAAGGGGCTGTCTCAAATTTGCATTTGAGACAGCCCCCGTTTGTTTATTACTGTTCCTCGGTTGCAGCTTCTTCTGCAACATAATCCTCGGGCATAGCTTCAGCAGCAGCCGCAGCCTCCTCCAGGAGAGAACGGATCGACAGGCTTACCTTCTGCTTTTCGTCATCGATATCGATGATGCGAGCATCTACTACCTGACCAACCTCCAACAGATCAGCGGGCTTTGCAATTCTCTGCATAGCGATCTGAGAAATGTGGATCAAGCCGTCAACACCGTCAACGATCTCTGCAAATGCACCGAAGGGCATCATGCTTACGATCTTAACCGATGCGATATCGCCGATTGCATAGCGGGACTTGAAGATGTTCCAAGGATTGGACTCCTCGGTCTTGTATCCCAGAGAGATTCTCTTCTTTTCGGGATCGAAGCTCTTTACGAATACGGTGATCTCGTCGCCAACAGCAACAACCTCTGCGGGAGACTTGATGTGCTTCCAGGACAGCTCGGTCAGGTGAACCATACCGTCAACGCCGCCCAGATCAACGAAAGCGCCGTAAGAGGTCATGCTCTTAACGGTTCCGGTGTATACCTTGCCAACCTCGATGCTTGCCCAGAAGTCAGCCTCCTGTGCGCGGCGAGCCTCACGAAGAACAACACGGATAGAACCGATCGCCTTCTTGGGAGCCTTCACCTCGATCACCTTGAACTGAACGGTGGTGCCAACCAAAGTGGAGAGATCTCCATCCTTCGGTACACCGGTCTGGGATGCGGGAACGAATACGCGGTTGGAGTGAGCATAGATTACTACGCCGCCCTTCACAGCCTCGGCAACCTTGCCCTCAAGCACGGTCTTTTCCTCGCAAGCGGTTACGATGTTCTGCCAATTTCTATCGGCATCCACTCTCTTCTTGGAGAGCTCTGCAACCCCTTCGATGTCGCTGACACGGATAACGAAGGCCTCAACCTTGTCTCCGTTTTTGAAGTTCTCGGTCAACTTGAAAGCAGGATCATCGGTGATCTGGTCGGCTTTGATGTAGCCTGTTACGCCAACGCCAACGTCAAGCTGCAATTCAGCATCGGATACGTGGGTCACGGTACCGGTAACGACATCTCCTGTATTTAAAGTTGAGCACTCAGACTCTTCAAGCATTTTTTCGAAATTCTCTTTGATTTCGCTCATGGTTTTATATACCTCCTCTATTTCATCGCTGGGTGTCGATGCACCCGCGACAATTCCAATGTGTTGTGCGCCGTCTGCCATTTTGGGATCCAGCTCAGCGGCGTTTGCAATCCATACCGTTCTGTCACATACCTTGCGACAGATCTCATACAATTTTGCCGTGTTTGAGCTTTCTCTTCCCCCGATCACGACCATGAAATCGCACCTTGCTGCAAGGGCTCTCGCCTCGGTCTGTCTGGTTTCAGTCACACTGCATATTGTATCAAAAATAATTGGATTTGTATATAGTTTTTTGAGATTTTTTTGACATTGTTGCCAAATGACCAAATTTTGAGTCGTTTGCGCCGCCAAAACGGGCATTTTTTTGTGCAACTTGTCATCCTCTCGTTGTGAAAGTGCTGTTTCCATCTCCTCGGCGGAGGAAAAAACATACTTTTCTCCCTCAAAATAGCTCATAATGCCAACGACCTCGGGATGGTCTGCGGCACCGATCAGAACAAAGAAGTTCTCCTCGGAGCTGTGCTTTTCGGCGATCCTGTGGATCTTCTTGACATACGGGCAAGTGCAATCCAGCCAGCGGAAATCGGGATGATCCGCGGCAAGCGTTTCCAGCTTTTCCGCAATCTCTCTCGGGCAACCGTGGGCGCGCACCAGAACGGTAACGGGCGTTTGCGGCGTTGCCGCCGAAGCCACCGCTTCCAATTCGGCAATTCCGATCGATCCAACTCCGCGGCGGCGCAGAGACTCGTTGTAGGTCTCGTTGTGGATCAGGTGTCCGAGCGTATAGATCTTCTCCCCCGCCCGCGCATTTTTGAGTGCATCCTCCAGGCAATCGGTCGCGCGCTTCACACCAAAGCAAAAGCCCGCGTTCTCGGCAACGGTAACGTCTCTCATGAAAGCATCCCTCAAACCGATTTTGCCGTAACGCCTGTTTTTTCGGCAACGATGGCAAGCATCCTTTCCACGCACTCATCGGGTGTCAGATCCGAGTTGTCAAGCGTGATCGCATCGGGCGCCGCAACAGCGGGAGCCACCGCACGCGTGGCATCGGCACGGTCTCTTGCGCGCATATCTGCCAGCACGTTCTCAAAGGTATCGGCAATGCCCTTCTGTGCAAGCTCTGCCAAGCGGCGGCGCGCACGGCACTCATCGTTTGCCACCAAAAAGATCTTGACGTCGGCATTCGGAAGAATTACGGTTCCGATATCTCTGCCATCCATGATCACGCTGTTTTTCTTGGCGATATCGCGCTGGGTATCCAGCAAAAACGTGCGCACCGCAGGCAACGACGAAACAGCCGACGCATACATCGACATCTCGGGCGTACGGATGCGGTCGCCCAAGTCTTCGCCGTTGAGCAAAACCTTTTGCGTTCCGTTTTCATATTTCAATTCGATTGTGATCTGCGGCAACAGCTTTGCAACCGCCGCCTCGTCCTTGGGATCGGTATCCTTGGAGCGCACATAATAGCCGATGGTTCGGTACAAGGCGCCCGTGTCTACATAAACGATTCCCAGTCTTGCGGCAAGAGCCTTTGCAAGTGTGCTTTTTCCTGCTCCGCTCGGCCCGTCAATCGCAATTTGAATCATTTTTTCGTCCTCATTTCTCATTCTCCCCAAGCCGCGGCTTCACCCGCTACCACACCCGTGGAAAACGCTATTTATAAATTGAATCCGCCCGTGTAGGCATCCAGATCCAGCACTTCTCCCGCAAAATAAAGCCCGCGGATCAGCTTCGACTGCATGGTCTTCGGGTTGACCTCCTTGACCGATACGCCGCCTCGTGTAATGATCGCTTCATCGATCGGCCGCAGTCCCTTCAAGAAGACTTTCAGATGCTTTAAGGTTTGAACCATTCTCTCGCGCTCCTCACGCGTGACCGAATGGACCTTTTTGCGTCCGTTGATCCCACAAAGGCGAACAAAGGGAGCGATCATTTTTTGTGGCAAAAGATCGTCCAATGCGTTCAGAAAATCGCGGTTGCGGTATTTTTCAAAATCCGAAAGGATGCGCGCATCCAGCGTTTTCTCATCCAGCGCGGGCTTGAGATCGATTTCCGCCTCATACTTCCCTACCGAAATATCGGCAAGATGGGCAGAGGCAGACAGCACCAAGGGACCCGTCAAGCCGAAATGCGTAAACATCATTTCCCCGAAATCCTCAAACACGGCTTTCCCGTTGTCGCATCGGATCACGGTCAGGCGCACATTTTTGAGCGAAAGCCCCTGCATCGATGCACAAAGGCTGCCCTCGGCGGTCAGCGGAACGAGCGACGGTGAGATCGCGGTAACGGTGTGTCCCGCCGCCTTGGCAAATCGGTAACCGTCTCCGTCGGAGCCTGTTCTCGGGTAGGATTTTCCTCCCGTACAAAGAATCACGGCTTCTCCCTCGACAACGCCGTCCTGCGTGATCACGCCTCGGACAGAGCCATCCGAAATCACCAGATCCTTTACCCGCCTGTTGACGATCCTCACGCCTCGGCTTTTGCAGCCCCTTTCCAGAGCCGACACAATATCCCCCGCCTTATCCGATACAGGAAAAACGCGTTTTCCGCGCTCGGTTTTCAGCGGAACACCCGCCGCCTCAAAGAAATCCTTGGTATCCTGTGTGGAAAAACGTGAGAGCGCCGTGTACAAAAAACGCGGATTGGTTGGCACGTTGCTCAGAAATTCGTTCATATCGCAGTCGTTGGTCACGTTACAGCGTCCCTTGCCCGTGATGCGAACCTTTCTGCCAAGTCCGTCGTTTCGCTCGAACAAAGTTACCTCCGCGCCCGAATCGGCGGCGGTGATGGCAGCCATCATGCCTGCCGCTCCCCCTCCGACGATCAGCACACGGGACGCTTGATCATTTCTTTGTGTCATAGACATCATATTGCTCCCAAATATCCTCCAACGCGCGCAAGCGTTCGGTCAGCTCGTCCTGCTTTTTGCGTGCCACGGCAACGATCATTGCATTGATGATGCTCAAAGGAGCAACCAAGGAATCAACGAACGATGCCATGTCGCTTTGCGCGATCAAGAGCTGGTTTGCATACTCGGCGATCGGTGACATCTTGCTGTCGGTGAGTGCCACCACGTTTGCTTTTTTCTGCCGCGCGTACTCAACGGCGTTGATGGTACGCTTGGAGTAACGCGGGAAGCTGATGGCGATCATCACGTCGTTTTCTCCGATACGCATGATCTGCTCGAACATTTCACTGCCCGAGGTGGTCTGCACCAGCTTGACGTTATCGAAGACCATACGAAGATTCAGATTCAAAAAGCCTGCAAGTGCCGACGAGGAGCGCACGCCGATGATATAGATATTGTCAGCAGAAACGATCTTATCGATCGCCTCCTCAAAGGACGCGTGATCGATCTCCTCCATGGTACGGCGAAGCTTGTCCGCGTCTGCCATCAGCACCTTATCCAACACGTTGCTCTCTCCGATGAGATGATTGGTCACCTCAATACGCTGGAAGGAGGTCAGACGGTTGCGGATGATCTCCTGCAGGGATTGCTGGAACTCCGGATACCCGCTGTAGCCCAGCTCGTTTGCGAAGCGAACCACCGTGGATTCCGAGATCCCGACGAGTGCCCCCAGCTTGGATGCGGTCAGGTACGCCGCCTTTTCGTAATGCTCCAGAATATAGGCGGCAATGCGCTTTTGTCCCTTGGAAAAATCGGGCATTTTCTCTTCAATTTTAATCAGCAGATCGGCAGACATACGAAAATCCCTCTCTTTTTCCTCGGTTATTTTCATCGGCTTTTCCCGAAGCCAACAGAATATATTTATTATACCATAACCCCTGTCGAAAATCAAGAGACTTTTTTGATTTTTCGATTAAAAAAAGCGCAAAACAAAATGGAAAATTCGATTGACCAAATTTTGAAAAACGCTGTTATTCAAGCGAACAGCGTACAATGGTATCACTCATTTTACGAAGTCAAAACCGCCGAGGTTGCGTGAGTCGTGTCAAGCGGCTCATGCAACCTCGGCGGTGCAAAGCGGTGAAAGTTTTTCGGGAGAGGGGTGTGGGGAGAGGGTGCTTTTTGGAAAAAGCACCCTCTCCCCACAATTCATCTATATTCTCTCTTATCTTCTCTTCTCTGCAATTTCGAGGAGAGCATCGGAGAGGAACTGATCCACCGATTTGGTTTCGGTTTGTGCCGCGCGGTTACGCACAGCAACGGTTCCCTCTTCCACTTCTTTGGCTCCGATAACAAGCATATAAGGCACCTTTGCCATCTGCGTTGCGCGGATCTTGTAGCCGATGGTGTTGGAGGAATCGTCCAGCTCCACGCGCAAGCCTGCAGCCGCCAAGCGGTCGCGCACCTTTGCGGCATATTCGATATGCTCGTCACCGATCGGAAGCACGCGTACCTGCTCGGGTGCCAGCCACAGCGGGAATGCGCCTGCATATTTCTCGATCAGAAGTGCCAGCGTTCTCTCGTAGCAACCCATAGAGGTACGGTGAATGATATACGGCGTTACGAGCTGGTTGTTGGAGTCAACGTACTCCATACCAAACTTCTTTGCCAACAGCATATCGATCTGAATGGTGATCAGCGTATCCTCTTT
>JAFTKI010000038.1 GCA_017453335.1 Clostridia bacterium | reverse complement strand
TCGTTTTAGGACCGTCGAGGACGCCGGTCCCTACAAGAGAAAAACCTTTCGTCGCATGAAAAAATTGACGCCACATAAACACTTTTCTACCAACCCATTCAAACGCGGAAGCGTTTGAGCAAAGAATAGGTCATGAGTCACGTTTAGCGACTCATGACCTATTCTTTGCTGTTTCAAAAGCTTTGGGAGAAGGGGGTGGTTTGGAGGGGGAGGAGACCTTTTGCAAAAGGTCTCCTCCCCCTCCAAGTTATTTCTCTCTCCAAAACTATTAGTTCTTCAAGCTATGAATCGGAGCGGGGATACGACCGCCGCGGCGAATGAATTTTGCGGGAGAGTAGGTGTTCAGATTCATGATGGGAGCGGTACCCAGCAAGCCGCCGAATTCCACGCTCTCACCTGCTTTTTTACCGTAGGCGGGGATCACTCGAACAGCCGTGGTCTTGGTGTTGACCACACCGATGGCGATCTCGTCGGCAATGATACCGTTGATCACATCCTCGGGCGTGTCGCCGGGAATCGCAATCATATCCAAGCCAACCGAGCAAACCGCGGTCATTGCTTCCAGCTTTTCCAGCGTGAGCGCGCCTCTCTCTGCTGCCGCGATCATACCTGCATCCTCGGACACGGGAATGAAGGCGCCCGAAAGTCCGCCAACGTGCGACGATGCCATAACACCGCCCTTCTTGACCGCATCGTTGAGCATTGCCAGAGCCGCGGTGGTTCCGTGTGCTCCGCAGGACTCAAGTCCCATCTCCTCCAGAATATACGCCACCGAGTCACCAACAGCGGGCGTCGGTGCCAAAGACAGGTCAACAATACCAAACGGAACACCCAGGCGGGTTGCCGCCTCGTTGGCAACCAACTGTCCCACGCGGGTGATCTTGAACGCAGTCTTCTTGATCACGTCGGCAAGCTCGGACAGGTTGCAGTCACCTGCACGGCGAATTGCCGAAGCAACCACACCGGGACCGCTGACACCAACGTTGATGGCAACGTCGGGCTCTCCAATACCGCAGAACGCACCTGCCATGAAGGGGTTATCCTCGGGTACATTCGCAAAAACAACCAGCTTTGCACAGCCGATCGAGTTGTTGTCCTTGGTCAGAAATGCCGCACGCTTGATCGTGGATCCCATCATAGCGATCGCATCCATGTTGATGCCCGCCTTGGTGGAGGCTACGTTGACCGACGAGCAAACATTCTGCGTTTCGGCAAGTGCCTCGGGGATCACCGAGATCATATTTTTCGCACCCACCGTCATGCCCTTCTGCACCAGCGCCGAATAACCGCCGATGAAGTTGATCCCCAGCGTGTTTGCAGCACGTTGCAAAGTATGCGCGATCTTGATATAGCCCTCGGGAGAAGTATTTCCACCGATGAGCGATACAGGCGTAACGGACACGCGCTTGTTTACGATCGGGATCCCGTACATCTTTTCAATGTCGGCTCCCGTTTTCACCAAATGCTCGGCGCGCGTGGTGATCTTATCATAGATTTTTTCGCACAGGCGGTCGGTATCGTCGCTGACACAGTCCCACAGAGAAATTCCCATGGTGATGGTGCGGATATCCAGACACTCCTCGCGTATCATGCTTATGGTTTCGAGAATATCTTTCGTGTTGATCATGACAGGCTCCTATCAGATATGGTGCATCGTGTTGAAAATGTCTTCGTGCATTGCGTGGATCACAAGTCCCTTCTTCTTGCCAAGTTCCGACAAAAGATCCACGAACTCAGCAAAATCGATGGTCAGATTCTTGATATCCGCCAGCATGATCATCGCAAAATACTCGCTCAGAACGCTCTGCGTAATATCCAGAATATTGGCATCGTGCTTTGCGCAAAGAGTTGCAACATCTGCGATGATACCAACGGTATCCTTACCCGTAACAGTAATAACAGCTTTCATGATTCAATTTCCTCTTCTTTAATTATTGTTTTTTCTTTTCACTAACATTATAGCGGGTTCGCGCCGAAGTGTCAAAAGACCGCTTCCCGATCAAGCCCTGTTTTTCTCCCAGATCAACCAAAGTCCGCGAAGCAGGAGCGTTTCGTCGATGGTCACACTGTGACGGCAAAAGGGACAGATCAGGCGGCTCATTCCGCCCGTTGCCACAATGGCGGCAGGCGGCATTCCAAGCGACTCCTCAAAGCGATCCAACAGACCGTCCAACGAGCCTGCCGTTCCGTATACCACGCCCGATTTCATGCTGTCTACCGTGTTGGCGGCAATCACGTTGCGCGGCGGCATGATCTCAACGTGTGGAAGCAGCGCAGTCCCCTCGGAAAGAGCGGCAAGCGACAGCCCCACGCCCGGCAGGATCGCTCCGCCCACGTAGCGTCCCTTTTCGTCCACAACCGTCAAGGTCGTTGCCGTTCCCATGTCGATGATCACACAGGGCAAGGGATAATTCTCCTTTGCGGCAACCGCGGCAGCTACCAGATCCGATGCCACCGTTCCGGGATCGTTGATGGCAATGTGCAAGCCCGTTTTTACGCCCGCGCCTACCACAAGAGCCTTCAGCCCCGTCAAAAGCTCGACCGCGCGCGCCAGCACCGCCGTCAGAGGAGGTACCACGCAGGAGATCACCGCGCCCTCAAAAGCCGAGGTACTGATCCCGCAAAGATCAAATATCTGTTTCATTTTTGCGGCATATCCGTAGTCGGTCTCGCCGCGGTCGGTGGCGATCCGAAAGACCTCCCCCACGACCTCTCCGTTTTCCACGCACCCGAATACAACGTGCGAGTTTCCGCTGTCTATGGCAAGAATCATGTGTATTCTCCCTGCGTTATTTTTTTCTTACGAAATGCTTTTTTCCAATATTGATGATATAAACGATAGTCGGGCTGAGAACAAGGTTGATCGCAAGCTCTATTACAAAGTTGATTCCTGCCAAACCCAAAAACATATATGCCGCCACGTCGTCTCCGTAATCGGCAATCGCCCACGTTTTGATCGTGTCCATAAAGAACACCAAGCATCCCAACAAAAACACTCCCGTGTTTACAATAGGCGAGACCACAGCCGCGCTCACCGTTGCAACCGCCGTATTCTTCTTTTCCAATGCCTTATAAACCAGCCCCGGCACAACGCCTGCCAGCGTTCCCTTTGCCAAAACCGTGATAATGGTTCCGGGAATGTTGACCGCCAGGAACGGTGCCGCGTCTCCCGTCAGCAATACCGCCAATCCAAACACAAAGCCAAGCCATCCGCCTGCACCAATGCCGTACATTGCCGTTCCCACTACAATGGGGACCAGCGTCAGCGTGATGCTGAAGGTAGAAAAACGCAATGCCATACTGACAAATTGCAAAACGATAACCAGTGCGCTGAGCACACCGACACCCGTGATCCATTGGATCCTCTGTTTGTTTGTTTTCATATTCAATTCTCCTTCTGCTACTGTTTCGGTCTTGCCGAATATAGTGCATCAACATTATAACACTTTCCTTTATAAAATGCAATAGATATTTCAAACATATTTTTCCTCACGTTCTTGACAGACCCCGGTGGAATATGGTAAAATATCACCAGTACCATTGAAAAGGAGATCGATCATGAACCGTGACAGCGGCTACGGCACAAACGGCGCACCCTTTGAATACGCCGTGAGCGAAGCAAAAAGCAAAACGCTCCTGTTTAAAAGAATTACCCTCATAGCTCTCTATTGCCTTTGGGCGGGCGGCTGGCTCTTCGTGGGCTTCTGGTTTCAGCTCATCGTGCCGTTTCTGGCACTCATCCCCCTCACCCTGTGGATCATCGTCCTTCTGACCTGGCAATTCACGCAGATCGAATACGAGTACTCCTTCTTCGCAGGTGTGCTGACCGTTTGCAGAATTCGCGGCGGCCGCTCACGCAAAAAGCTCGCCGAAATCACCATCCGCGAGATTGCCGAATTTTACCCCTGTACCGAAGAATTTGCCTCTAAAATCGATGCCTTCCGCGAGGAAAAAACCATTTTCGCCGCGTCAAGCGTCTCGGCTACGGGCCTCTGCGTGGCTCTTTGGAACGACGAGGAAAATGGCAAAACCGCCCTCTACTTCGAGCCTAACGAAAAAGCGCTCAAAATCTTGAAATACTATAACCCCTCAACCGCACGCTTCATAAAATAACGAAAGAGGTCCCCTATCATGAAAAATCAACCCGAAATCACCCTCCGTATCCCCGAAGACGTCCTCCGTAAGCTCCTCTATATCTCAAACGCCGAAGGACGCTCCCCCAATAACCATATCTTGATGCTCCTCCGTAATAATATCCAGTACTTCGAACGCGCAAAAGGTCGTTTCGATCCCTCTAAACTCCGCGAAATCGATATCTCTGAATACGAGAAAGAGTGATTTTTGGTGGGACTGCAGGGGGAACTTTTTTAAAAAAAGTTCCCCCTGCACCCCCTCAAAAACTTTTACCGCTTTGAACCGCCGCAGTGAAATGAGTTGCTAAACACAACTCATTTCACTGCGGCGGTTTGATCAATTTTATCTTCTTAAATGCGGTACGCTGTTCGTTTGTAAAACAGCGTTTTTTCTTTTGTACGCCGACGGCAGAATAGCTCCCGCAAGAAACGGGGCCCCACAGCGTATCCGAAACGGATACGCAACGATATTTGCCCCACGGGGCAAGTGATATTGCTTCGCAGTGAAATATTTGCTT
>JAFTKI010000037.1 GCA_017453335.1 Clostridia bacterium | reverse complement strand
TATATGGCAACCAGCTCGCCCGTTGACGGCTCGTTTATGTTTTTGATGAATCTGCCGTACCAAAGCTGCCCGTTCTGTGAGCCGAATACCAACAATCTTTCAAATACCATGGAGGTTTTTCCGAAGAACGGAGAGAAGTTTGACTACACGGCACAAGCAATCAAGGTGGTGGGAAAGCTTGAGGTTGCACCCGATCCGAACCAGCCCTTTACCGATGAGTACGGCTATCAGTTCAATTTCAAGATCGTGGACGCTTCCTATACGGTGATCAGCGCCGAGGATCTTTCTGAGGATCTGGCGCTGTGGCAAAAGCTTGCAGAGAGCGACGTGATCAACGATATCTACAAAATGTACGATTACGTGAACTTCCTGTGTGCTTGGGATACCTATTTCGTAAACAGCTACGAAAATGAGAAAGGGGAAACCGTTCCGGGCTATTATCTGCACGCCGAGGATGCCAAGTATTACCTCTACACCGACGGCGCGCAATGGAACTACGGATATAAGGAAGGATATTTTGAAGGACTGCGAAACAAGATTCGTGCGGTCGATCCCAATGCCTTTGCTGATCTGATTGCCAATATTGACCGCGCAGAAGCACTTGCCAAGAGGTCCTTGGGCGAACTGGAAGCAGGGAACTACACCAAGGAATATCAGTATATCGAAAAATTCGGCACCAGCGATTATGTTTTCACACTTACCGCAAGAGAAGAACTGGCAGCCGAAATGAAGGCGGTCTACACCGAGTTTTCCGACTGGCTCGGAAGCTGGGAGATGTAAAGATCGTAAGATAAACAGAGAAAAAGGAGCTAACGACTTTGGCTCCTTTTTTATCAATATAATATAAAATATTCTCAAAACTCAATAGTGACTTTCATTTTAAAACACCTTGTTTCTAAAATAAAAATGCACTAATACAAGCAACAACAATTAAAAATGATGCTACAATACCAAAACATCCCGTGGATGTTTTGGTTTGGGAAGAGTAAGTATAGGCTGGTTGAGGTTGCTGTTTTGATTGTGAATTTGAAGAAGGACGAGGCTGGGCTGCTTGTTTTCTCAGCATAGCAATAGGATCTGTTTGATTTAATATTTTTGTTCTAAATGAACGAACAAAATCAATATCTTCCTGCGAACAAATATCAACCGTCATTGAATTGCGAGAATGTGCTAACTCGTTTCGTATGTTTCTTGCAGATTTCAAATGGTTGTAATCAGATGTCCAATCGGGAATTTTAAAAGCTCCTTGGTAAGCTTTTCTGTCCATATCTTCGAGATATAAGGTGACACCAAGCTTATTGTCTATAGGTTTGCCATAGATATCTCTACACAAATTGTCGAGTGCTTTGAACTCGTCGAAAAACTCATAATTCAAATAGCCCATAAGTGCCTCCTTTCAAGATTTAAAAAGTTAAAGCCGCAAGGGTTTCCTTGCGGCTTCGGGTGCGGACATAGCCGCTTTGGCGGAGAAGGTGGGATTTGAACCCACGCGACGCGTTAACGCCCTACGAGATTTCGAGTCACGCCTCTTCGACCACTTGAGTACTTCTCCGTATTGTTATGAAATTGTACGAAAAAACTACAAATGAGAACTTTTATCTGCCACAGGCAGCGCTCGCAAACGTCCCCACTTGAGTACTTCTCCGTATTTTGAAATCGTTGCATATCATCTTCTGATGTGCAACGCATAATATTATAGCACATCTCTTTCCAAATTGCAAGCCCTTTTTTCAAATTTTTCTTTTTTATTTTTTCTGCAAAAAACGGTACTTTTTTGAGCGTTTTTGATGTGATGTTTTTGTGTATTTTTTTGTCGCTTTCTGTGTAAAAGAGACGGTTCGTTCACAGAATGTTCATGCAAATGGGGGAGAGATGTGCTATAATCTAATATGAAAATTTACGGTTCTTCACAGGAGGAATGTATGGCTGAATTAAAAATGCTCGCCATTGACTTGGGCGCATCCAGCGGCAGAGGAATTGTTGGTTCCTTTGACGGAAATCGGTTGTCTTTGCGCGAGAATCACCGTTTTTCAAACGATCCCGTGATCACGAATGGCAGAATGTACTGGGATATTTTGCGGATCTTCCACGAGATCAAGCAATCGGTCACCAAAACCGTGCTGGACGGCGACAAGGTTGCTTCGATCGGTATCGATACATGGGGCGTTGACTATGCGCTGATGGATCGCCACGGAAGAATGCTTGCCAATCCCACGCATTACCGTGATACCAGAACGGCAGACATTGTTGATTATGTTTCGGGATACATTCCCGCCGAGAAGCTCTATCAAACCGCAGGAATCCAAACGCTCAATTTCAACACCATCTACCAGTTGGCGGCAGACCTCAGAGAGGATCCTTCGGTGTTTGATAAGGCAGAGCGATTACTGAACATTCCCGATCTGCTCAACTATTTCCTCACGGGAAATATGGCGAACGAATATACCATTCTTTCCACAGGTGCCTTGCTGGATGCGGCAAAGCGAGACTACGCATTTGATCTTTTGGACAAATTAAATATTCCGAGCCGTCTGTTCGGCAAGATCGTTCAACCCGGATACCGTGTCGGTAAGCTTCTCCCTCAGGTACAGGAGGAAACGGGAAAGCTTGATGCCGACGTACTTACGGTCGCTTCTCACGATACCGCAAGCGCGGTTATCGCTGTTCCTACAACCGAGGAGGACTTCATCTATATCAGTAGCGGAACCTGGTCTCTGATGGGAACCGAGCTGAAGGAGCCGTTGATCAACGATGCTTCCCGAGCACTCAACTTTACCAACGAGGGCGGTGCGATGAAGACCATTCGTTTCCTGAAAAACATCATGGGACTCTGGTTGATCCAGGAATCCAGACGTCAATGGAAGCGTGAGGGCAAGGAATACAGCTTTGCGCAAATGGAAGCGTGGGCAAAGGAATGCAAGCCTCTGCGCAGCTTGATCGATCCCGATGACGCATCCTTCGGCGTTCCCGGAAATATGCCCGAGCGTGTGCGCGAATATTGCCGCCGCACGGGACAGCCTGTTCCCGAAACGGTTGGTGAGGTGATTCGTTGCATTTACGAAAGTCTTGCTTTGAAATATCGCAAAACTGCCGAGTCGATCGAGACTCTGATGGGCAGAAAGGCAAAAGTGATCCACGTTGTCGGCGGCGGAACCAAGGATAAGTTCCTGTCTCAGATGACCGCCGATGCTTGCGGAATTCCCGTATGCGCAGGTCCCGAGGAAGCAACAGCGATCGGAAACCTGATGATGCAGGCAATTGCCGTGGGCGAGGTTGCAAACCTGTCGGAAGCGCGAGAGATCGTTTCGGCTTCGTTCGGGGTTCAACAATATGCTCCCACCTCCGAAAGAGATATGTGGGATGAAGCATACGCAAGATTTTGTGCTCTCAACTGACGAAAATTTACCTGTTAGGTTGGTACGGGGTACCGATAATTGGGGACGATAAAGAAAAACGATAAAAAACGGAGGCAACTTACTATGAAGTACAACAACTGCGGCGAACTTACCGTAATCGGCATGAAGGGCTGTGAGACCTTTTGCAACCAGGTAGACAACTATCTCAAGGAATGGCGCAGACACGGAAGTCAGAGCGAGAACGGATTTTTGGCATCTGCCGATTGTCCCAGATTCGGCTCGGGCGAAGGAAAAGCGATCATTCACGAATCCATGCGCGGAAAAGACGTTTACATCATTTGCGACGTTTTCAATTACGGTGTAACCTACAAAATGTACGGTCAGAACGTTCCGATGAGTCCCGATGATCACTATGCCGATCTGAAGAGAATCATTGCGGCGATCGGAGGAAAGGCAAAGCGCATCACCGTTATCATGCCGATGCTTTATGAGGGCAGACAGCATAAGCGTTCGGGACGAGAGTCCTTGGACTGCGCATTGATGCTGCAGGAGCTGGTTGGCATGGGTGTGTCCAACATTCTTACCTTTGACGCGCACGATGCTCGTATTTCCAATGCAATTCCGCTTTCGGGCTTTGACAACGTTCAGCCCACGTATCAGATGATTAAGGCGCTGGTTCGCGCGGTTCCCGATGTACAGATCGATAAGGATCACATGGCAATCATCTCTCCCGATGAAGGCGCTATGTCCCGTTCGATGTACTATAGCTCGGTGCTGGGACTTGACATCGGTATGTTCTACAAGAGAAGAAACTATTCCATCGTAATCAACGGCAGAAATCCCATCGAGGCGCATGAGTACCTCGGACAGGATCTGCACGGTAAGGATGCGATCGTCGTTGATGACATGATCTCTTCGGGCGATTCCATGCTGGACGTTTGCAAGCAGCTCAAGGAGCGCGGGGCAAACCGTGTATTCTGCTGCGCAACCTTTGGCCTGTTCACCGAAGGGTATGCAAACTTCGATAAGGCATTCAAGGAGGGGGTATTTGACAGAGTGCTTTGCACCAACCTGATCTACCGCCGTCCCGAGCTGCTTGAGAAGCCCTGGTTCGTAGACGTTAATATGTGCAAATACGTTGCATATCTGATCGATTCCTTGAACGATGATGCAACCATCAGCTCGTTGCTCAATCCCGTTAAGCGCATCCAAAGCTTGATGGAGAAGCACCGCAAGGAGCTTGACACGCAGTTGAAGATGGATTTCGATAAGAAATAAATTCAATATGAAGCACCGCTTGGCTTGACCTTATCAGCTAAGCGGTGTTTTTCTGCTTTCAAGAGCGGATTTTTTTATAATAAAGGTTGCATTTTCATTGCCGTTGTGTTAAAATATATGTAATTATATCGATTGCAGGGAAGGAGTTTCCTTTATGAATAAAAAAAATGGGAAAAATCTTGGCGGAATCCTTTCGGGACTTGAAAAGCTACTTGATTATACGCTGAATTTTCTTGTGGGATTCGTTTGCTACCTCTTTACGCGATTGCGCTATTACAATGAATTTACCCTGGGACAAAGCCGAGCAGTGCTGATCCTGTGCTTCGGTGCGCTTGTACTGTTTTTCCTGTACAGCTATTACGATCTTTATACACCGATGCGTACCAGAAAGCCCACGTTCTTTATTTCGAGAATTTTCTTGGTTCACATTGAAGTAACGGCACTGTTGCTCTCCGCGCTGTTTATTTTCAGCGATAAAACCGCAATGCCGTATTTGTTCTGGACCATCAGCTCGCAAGCCATCTCACTGTTTGTGATCCTTGCCAAAAAAGTGACGATGATCTCTTTTCTGTATTCCTTGCGCGCAAAAAAGAGAAACATCAAGCATATTCTGCTGGTTACCGACAGTCAGGAAATGGCAGACGCTTATATGGAAGAAATCACCGCCAACCCGCATTTCGGTTATTCGGTGATCGGTTATGTTGGAAACCTGAACGTGATCGGTCTTACACATCTGGGAACAACGGGCGATCTTGACCGTATTCTGAAGGAATACAGCCCCGATGAGGTGGTTCTGGCACTTGATACCGTGCGCAAAAAGTTGATCACCAAATATATCACGATCTGCAACAATAACTGCGCAAAAACCTTTGTGGTTCCCGCAATTTGCGGTTACTTCCGTTCCCAAAGACAGGTTACCGAGCTTGGAAATCTGCCTCTGATCGATATTCGGAGCACACCCTTGGATCGTAAGACCAACCGTGCTCTCAAGCGTACGCTGGATATCATCGGCGCGCTGATCCTGATCATCGTTACCTCTCCGTTGATGCTGTTTACCGCAATCGGTGTAAAGCTCTCATCCCCGGGACCGATCTTTTTCCGTCAGATCCGTGTGGGACGCAACAACCGAGAATTTTTAATGTACAAATTCCGTTCCATGCGTGTCAACGATTCCGAGCAGACGGGATGGTCTACCGAAAACGATCCCAGAAAAACAAGGTTCGGCACGTTCATCCGCAAATTCGCTTTGGACGAGCTTCCGCAGTTTTTCAACGTCCTCAAGGGAGATATGAGTCTGGTCGGCCCGCGTCCCGAGGTTCCTTTCTACGTGGAAAAATTCCGTAAGGAAGTGCCTTTGTATATGCTTAAGCACACGGTGCGCCCCGGTGTTACAGGACTTGCGCAGATCAAAGGACTTCGCGGCGACACCTCAATTCAGGCGCGCATCGACGAGGACATCAACTATATCGAAAACTGGACCTTCTGGAGCGATATCCGTATTTTGCTCCTGACGCCGTTCTGCGCGATCAACAGACATGAAAAATACGCTGCGAACGACGAAAGGGAAAAGGTAAAGCAAGCCGAAAGAGCGCGCCGTCCCAAGAAGGCAGAGGAGGACGAGGATGAGCATGAGTAAAATCTTATACGTTGCCTCCACCAAATCACATCTGGATCGCTTTCATCAGCCTTATATCAAGGCGCTGAAGGAAAAAGCCGAGGTCTACACCATGGCTACGGGTGAGGGTGTGGATTTTCCAATCCTGTTTGACAAGCATTTTTTCAGCTTTTCCAATTTCAAAAGCATTTTAAAGATCCGAAAGATCCTCAAAAAAGAACGGTTTGACGCCGTTCTTTTGCATACGACCTTGGCAGCATTTCTGGTACGTGCCGCAATGATCGGAATGCGCAACCGTCCCTATGTACTCAATACCGTTCACGGCTATCTTTTCACATTTCCTCCCCGCACAATGAAAGACCGCATCCTTTTGCGCTGCGAAAAGCTGCTTCGGAAAAAGACAGACGATATCGCAGTGATGAACAGGGAGGATGGGGAAATCTGCAAACGGTACCGTTTGTGCCGTGACAACGTGTATATGACGCGCGGCATGGGCGTTTCCATTACACCGCAGATCCCGGAGAAGGATCTTGAATTGAGGGCTCAGTATGCCAAGGATGACAAGGAATTTATTTGCTTGTTTGTGGGGGAGCTCAGCCATCGAAAGAATCAGAGCTTTCTGATCCAAGCGGCAAAAAAACTGCACGATCTGGGCTTTCCGATCAAGCTTTTGCTGGCGGGAGACGGGGGCGACAGGGAAGAGCTGGAGCGCATGATCCAAGAAAATTTCTTGGAAAATACCGTATTTTTGCTTGGAAATCGTGAGCCGATCCTCCCATTTTTGTCGATTGCCGATCTGTATGTTTCCGCAAGTCATTCCGAAGGATTGCCGTTCAATATCATGGAAGCAATGTCCTGCGGATTGCCGATCCTTGCCTCCGATACCAAGGGACAAACCGATCTTTTGGAGGAGCGAGAGGATTCCTTGTATCCGCACGGTGATATCGATGCCTTTTGCTTTGCGTTGCGTGCCGTTTACCGAAACGGAAGCTACGGAGTTGGCACAAGGAGCTATCCGTCCTTGGAGCAGTACCGTTTGAGCGCGGTATTTGAAGAAAACGAAAAGCTGTTTTTGTCCGTGATCACAAAAGAGAGGAAGAAAAAATGACTGCACTGAAAACACGGTTGCGTTTTTTTTACAACAGCGCATTTTATCCAATTCTTGTGGTTCTGCTGGCTTTTATCGGACACGTAACAGAATTTGATGTTGCCTTTATGGCACTGATCCTGTTATCCATGGTTCCCGCATTGCTTTTGTGCAACAATCTGCGTTTTGCTGTCATGCCGATCTTAGGAATCGTTTTCACTGTATCGATCAAGGACTACAAGCCCAACAATCACGGATTGGAGGAGCGCTTTCTGAATGCGGGCACTTTGATCGCGGGCGGGATCACCGTTGCAATTTTGGTGTCGGCTGTGATCTTCTTCTTGATCCGTAACCGAAAGACCTGTAATCGGCTTCCGAAAAACGGACTTTGGCTCGGTCTTGCCGTCTTTTGCGGCGTGATGCTCGTAAACGGTATTTTCAGCCAAAACTACACGCCGATGAATTTCCTGTACGTGATCCTGATCTCGGCAACCATTCTCGGAATTTATCTTTTATTTGCTCTTTATACACAGTTTGACGGCAAAACGGTGGATTATTTTATGTTTTGCTTTCTGCTGGCGGGACTCTTGATCTCTGCCGAGTTGATCTGGGCATACTTTACAACTGTCCGCTTTGATGCAAACGGCGTGGTAAAGGGAAGTGTGGTGCTTGGTTGGGGAATCTGGACTGCCATTGGCGGAATGCTGGCTTTTCTGATGCCCGCCTGCTTTTACTTTGCTGCTTCCCACAAGCACGGATGGATTGGCTATCTGCTTGGTCTGCTTGAGTTTTTCTGCATTGTGCTGTCTCAAAGTCGAGGCGCATTGCTGTTCGGAGCATTGGCATTGGTGCTTTGCATTCTCGTTCTTTTCTTCCAGGGGAAGAACAAAAAGAAAAACAGGATCATAACGCTGGCACTGATCGCCGTCGGTATCGTTGGGGTGATCCTTTTGTGGGATAAGGTGATCGCATTGCTTGGAAACCTGAAAAGCTTTGGTCTGAGCGATAACGGACGCTATGAAAAATGGACCATCGGCTGGAATCATTTTCTCGATTATCCCATTTTCGGCTCGGGCTTTTACGATTCCTTTGTGGATCCCGCGTTCGAGCATGGCTTTGATCCGTATCTTTATCACAACAATCTGATTCAAATGCTGGCGGCGTGCGGTATCGTGGGACTTCTTGCATATCTTTTCCACCGCATCCAAACCGTTGCATTGTTTTTCAAGCGTCCGACCATGCAAAAATACTTTATCGCGATCGCACTGATTGCTTTCCTCGGCTTTAATCTTCTGGACGTTCTGTTTTTCAAGTTTTACCCCGGATTTTTCTACGCTTTGATGCTGCTTTCTGCGGAAAAAAGCGAAGATATGACCGCATAAAAACAACTCCTCTTTTTTTCGAAAGAGGAGTTGTTTTTTTATGCCTCATAGTCTTGCAAAAGGCTTTCTACCTCCTGCCAGGAATCGGCTTTGATCCCCGCCTGAAGCTTCTCACGGTCAGTGCTTGGTAAGCTGTCGATCGGAACGTCCAGAATGCGCAAAAGATCTCCGCATTCGTTATACACTCCGATGATTCGATCAACAGCACAGATCCGATACTCCCGGTCGTTTTTTTCGTCTTTTACGGTTGGTACGGTATCGGTATCGCTGTCGGTAATCTCTTGCTTTGGCACCGCCAATCTGTCCTCGATCTTATCCACCAGTTCCTCCGCTTCTTTCTTGACCGCATGGCTTTCCGCAACCGCATGACGCAAGCTTGACAACGCGCCTATCGAAAAAAACAAACAAACCGACAGAGCAAAGCCGCAAATTGTAATTAAAATTCTTGAAGCATCCATACTCTTGCTCCTTTCTCATTTTTTTGCATATCGGGTAATGATAGCATGTCCCGCATCGCGGTTAGATATACAAAAAAGTGGAATACTGATTTTGATAGATCGTTCGGAGGCAAGTAATGAAAACAAAAAACAAAAATAAGCGAAAGGCTTCTCGCGTTCTTGGATGGATCTTGGTGGGAGTGTGTTTGACCTCGCTTGTCGGAATTTTTTCGGCGAGAGTCTGGATTAAGCATAGCTTTGAGGAAACGCTTCCCGAAAATTTCTTTTCTATGAATATCATCGGCAAATCTCCTCAATTTTATGTTTATCAGTTTACCGATCGAAAAAATAGAGTCGGTACAGCAGAGGAGTTCACCGACACCGGGTTTGAATCGATGCCCAATCTATATGTGAAATACGAAGAAATTCCTCAGTCGGTGATCAACGCGTTTGTTGCAATTGAGGACAAGCGTTTTTATCGGCACAACGGCGTGGATTGGTATCGGACGCTGGCGGCCTGTGTCAATTATTTTTTGAAGGGGAAGTCGCATTTCGGAGCCTCGACCATCACACAGCAGTTGGTCAAGAACATGACGGGAAACGATACGGTATCGATCTCCCGAAAGCTTCAGGAGATTCTGTATGCTTTGGATCTGGAGCGAACGCTGGACAAAACCGAGATCATGGAAATGTATCTGAATATCATTCATTTTTCAGACAATTGCAACGGAATTGCACAGGCGTCCGATCATTATTTCGGAAAAACACCGAAGGAGCTGACGCTGGCAGAGGCAGCGTCGATTGCCGCGATCACCAACAATCCTTCCTATTACAATCCGATCCGAAATCCCGCAAACAATCTGAAAAGGCGAAATCTGATTCTCTCGGAAATGCGATCCCAAAATTATATTACCGAGGAAGAATACAGGCAAGCACTCTCGGAGCCTCTGGAGCTGAAGGTTGTGGAGAGCGATCCTCAAAGTAATATTCATTCCTGGTATATCGATATGGTGATCGAGGACGTGATCAACGATTTGGTAGAGGAATATTCGCTTTCTCGCTCTGCTGCATCCTCACTGGTATTCCGCGGCGGCGTACGGATCGATCTTGCCATGGATCCCGAGATTCAAAGCATTGTGGAGGATTATTACGAAAACGCGATCCGTACACCCGTGAATGAAAACGGCGTTACCGCACAGTCCTCTCTGATCATGATTGACAGCCACACGGGAGATATTCTGGGCGTGGCAGGGGCAATCGGAGAGAAATCGGGGAACCGTCTTCAAAATTTTGCCACGCAAACCAAACGTCCTCCGGGCTCGGTGATCAAGCCTCTTTCGCTTTATGCGCCCGCACTGGAGGAGGGGATCATCAACTGGGCAAGCGTTTATGAGGATGTGCCAACCGACTTTGGGGCAAACGGATCACAGCCTTGGCCAAAAAATGCAAACGGAGTCTACCGAGGACTCACAAACATCCCGTATGCCGTAGCTCATTCCACCAATACGGTCGCCGTGCGCGTTTTGAAAGACGTTGGCATCGAAAAAGCTTACGATTATGCAAAAAATCGCTTTCATTTGAGGGACATGATCGACAAAGACCGCGATATCGCGGCGCTTGCACTGGGACAGTTGAATTATGGCATTACGCTGCGGGATCTGACCTGCGCATATACGGCTTTTGCAGATGGCGGCGTTTATCATCCTTGGCGATCCTATTATCGGGTATTGGCATCGGACGGAAGAATCTTGCTATCCAATGACGATGCCTCGGAAATTGTTCTATCCGAAGGGAATGCGGCAATTATGACGAAATTACTGCAAGGCGTGGTCGAGAGCGGAACCTCCTCGGCAATCACTTTGAAAAAGACGGTTGAATGTGCGGGAAAAACGGGAACCACCAACGCAGACAATGACCGATGGTTTGTTGGCTTTACGCCCGATATTGTTTGCGGTGTTTGGTGCGGCTACGAATATCCCGAGCCTTTGTCGGGCGGCAACCTGTGTACGTCGATCTGGAATTCCGTGATGACCTCGGTGTTTGAAAAAGTAGGTGGAGAGGCGCGTTTTTTGGTTCCGAATACGTTGATCCGAGCAAGCTATTGCATGGATTCTGGAAAGCTGTTAACCGACGTTTGCGAGCTTGATCCCCGCGGAAGCCGCAAGCAGCTCGGGTGGTTTTTGAAGGATCAACTGCCGACGCAAAGCTGTACCTGTCATGTCCGCTGTGAATATGACAGTATCAATCACGGTGTTTCTCACGGCTTTTGTCCGAGTACAAGTGAAATTTCGCTGATTCGGACAGAACGCAATTTCCCGATTCCGATCATCGTAACCGATGCGCAATATACCTGGCAGGGCGATCCGAAAGAACTGACACCGAACCAAAATCCGAATCGAGCATATTTTGCCGAAAAAAACAAAGCTTTTTGCGGTATTTCCCACAATAATTCGCCTTTTAACGCGTCGTGTCAGATTCATCAACAGCCGGAAAATCTACCCGAGGATCAATTTGATTTCTTTCCTCGGATCTTTCCGGAACCGAGCGCATAAAACGCACAAGTTGCACATAAGGTGTAACGGTAAGGTGCGAATAAAAATATCAAACAGCACCTGACGGGAGGTGCTGTTTTTGTATAAAAAGAAATACGGAAAAATGACGCTGGGAGCATGGCTGAACAGTGAGCTGGATCAAAGCAACTGTATCGTGACCGTGGTGTTTGGTATCGTCATGGCGGTCGCAGGAATTCTGGTCAGGATCTGGGTAGGAAGTCCTTATCGGAGCCTTTTGGAGCTGGGGATCAACGAAATTTCACCGCCTGCCTGGGTTATGACGATCCTTTGGACACTTATTTTTTTCATTAACGGCTGTGCGGCGGGGAGTGTGATCTCCTGCAGGATCGGCGGCTGTGAGAGCGAAAAATATAAGGGATGCTTCTATTTTGTGTTGCTGACAGGATTGGAGCTTCTGTGGTATCCCACGCTGATCGGCTCGCAACTGGTGTTTTTAAGCGTGCTGGAATCGATCTTTATTTTATGCCTGTCGATTGTTGTTACAATTCTTTTTTACCGTGTCTCAAAGCTTGCGGGAATGCTTTTTTTGTTGCACGATATCTGGTTGATCTATATGTTGATCATGAATTTTGCTGTGTTAATCCACAGTTGAACGAAAAATTATTCTTCCCGTGCTCGAAAATAAGGTAGAAAACCGTTGTAAAAGAGAAAAAGATTGCCGTAAAACTCTTGACAATTATTGCACGTTATGATATAATTAGAAAAAAACCGAAGGAGACTGAAAAATGGAAGAAAAATCGCTTAACCCGCGTTTTTCCGTAGGAAAAGCAACCTTAATCTTTTTAGGGATTGCTTTTATTATGGGTATTCTGAACTTTTATGCTTATTTGTCGGGTTCTTGGGTACCGATGCAGACGATAGAGGAAGGACAAAGTGTATATGCCGATCTTTCACCCAGCATGCGAAACATGTTCTTGGTTCGCGTTGTGATGATCGCGCTCAGCTTCTATATCATTTGGAAAAACTCTAAAAACTATAAGCTCGGTTTGGCGTTGCCCGACAACAAGCTGGCGTTTGCAGGCACCATTGTTCTGGCACTGGTCACCGTTCTGTTCAGCGTTCTGAAGATCGGTTGGGTTCAGGAATTCGTGAACACCGGTTTGATGATGTTGCTCTTCGTTGTTACCGATGCGATCTTTATTGCTTTTGGCGTATTTTTGCTCCGTATGGCGGGTGCTTCCAAGCTGCTCCAGATTTTGATTCCTTTCGTAGGAAACGTGTTGGTTGCTGCAATCACCTTTGGCGGACTCTTTGCTTTGGGCAATACATATACCGATCCCATGGCTATGGTGAAGGTACTCATCTTCTTCGTAATTCTGTCCTTGTTCTATGCCGCATTTTATGTTTTAACCCACCGTCTGTCGGTTGCGATCATTTTTGCTGCACTGTGGGGCATTGCAGTTGCCGCACAGGCAACTCCCGAGGTTGCTTCCACCGCATTCACCAAATATGTTGCTCTTATTGCAAGCGGTGTTTGCATTTTGGGTGCGGTTGCTTCCTTTGTGTTGACGCTTGTACTGAAGAAGCTCCCCTCCGACGGCTTGTGGGAATACACGCCCAACGATGAAGGCTTTGGCTCCAACGGATCGGATATTCAAGGAGAATTGCACTCCTCGAAGGCACTGATCATTGCGTTGCTTTCCTTTGCTTCCGCAGGCGTTACCTTCCTGACCGTTCTTTTGGAAAACATCGAGGAGGTTTCCTTGAACTTCCTGGAGATCTTCCACAATCTGATCAACTGGAATTACCGCGACTTTACCGATCCGTTCGAAGATATAGTTGCTCCGTTCCTGCCTTTGGTAATGGTATTCGTGGCGATCCTGCCGACACTTCTGATCGGTCTTGCGTTCGTAAACTTCTATAGAAGTAAGACCACAAAGCATATCGATAAGCTCAAGAAGGGCTGGCGTTGGATGTCGCTGTCTTTGGTTGCATACATTGCTTTGGATATTGCGGCAATCGTATTGTTGCTGGTTCAAACCATTAACGGCGTATTTGATTTCATTCCTTCGATCGTTTATGAGAGCAACTACATCCTCAACTACTTTGCAAACTTCAACTTTGTAAGCAGCATGACATATGTTGCGGTTGCGATCGTTGCAGTTTTGCTGGTGGTTCACATCGGAATGTTGCTTGCAACGCTCAGCATCTACAAAAGCGGCGGAAGCAAAACACGCGGATTCCAATTCTATCTGTTGTTGGTTGCTACGGTTGTTGTTGCAATTCCGCATATCGCGTTGGCGTTCTGGTTCCAGGGATTTGTTACGCCGATCATCGCAGTGTGCGACGGCTTGACGGTTCTGTTGCTGGCAACTATTCTCAACACGACTTACAAAAAGAACTGATTTCCTATACATATAACAAAAAGAACCGAGGGCATTTGCTGTCGGTTCTTTTTGTTATAAAGACGGAACCTTTGTGTAAAGCTCCGTCTTGTTCATTATGATTGATCGGACAAATGTGTCAATATTTTTTCGTATGTGAGTCCATAGCTTTCGGCAATATCTCTTGCATAACTCTTTCCGTCGGGCTTGGCACGGCAGATCTGGAACGAACGCTTACCGTCTCCTTCGATGCCTGCAACCAGTGTATCAATCAAAGCACCGCCGCTGTTTCTTGAACGTTGATTGATTTGATCGATATCGGCAGCCAGCTCGTGAAGGTGAGTGGAGAAGAGACAACGGCAACCAACGTGTGCAAGGCCTCCAAGCACCTCAGCGGCGATATAAGATGCCTCATAGCTGCCTGTTGAGGAAAGCGATTCATCCAACAGCACAAGGCTGTTTTTTGTAACGTAGTCAAAGATCTCTCCAAGACGAGCACATTCCTCGCCAAGACGCCCTTTGTCAATGGTATCCTCAGCACCGGTGGGAAAATGCGTGTAAATGCCGTCCACGGGCGACAGGATTGCAGATTGCGCGGGAACATACATGCCAAGCTGCATCATGACCTGTGCCAGACCGAGCGCGCAGGTGATTACCGATTTACCGCCGCGGTTGGGACCTGTGAGGACGTAGATGGTTGCATTCTCATCAAATACAAGATCATTGGGAACGATCTCGTCATCGATTTTCAATGCAACACAAGGATTGTAGAGCTCTTTTGCGGAAAAGGCGCGCTCCTCCATCGGACGGATCTCGGGGATCGAGAGCGGACAGCCTTTTTCCTGCAACGCCTTCAGAAGCTGGGTTCCCCGTACCAAAAACTCAAATTCAGGCATCAGATTCAGCAAGAATTCGGTATTCTCCAGAACATAAGTCTGAACGATTTTTTTCCAAGAGCGCAGGGAAGCCTTATAAACATCATTGATCGCGCTGTTGAATGCCAGCGAAAGCGCCATTTTTTGATTTTCGGATTGCTTCTTTCCAAAGGGAACAAGATTTGCAATACAGGTGTATTCATCGTTTTTAAAGCTCATACGAAGGATCTTATCCAACACGTCTCCCGATTTAAAAGACTCGGAATTGACGGAAAGAACACCGGCAGAGCTTGGGCGAAGCTGTGCATCCAGATTGACACCGATGGTCACGCTCTTGATTTCTCGCACACGATGTGTCAGTTCCTCCAGCTTTTGATTTAGCTCGCGGTAGTAATCGCTTTCGGCAAGGTCGGTAACCAGTTGCGCCAGCGATACGAAAGCGGGGCTTTTCAAGCGATCCTTTATACTTGAAAGACCGTTGTGAAGAACACGCACGCTGGAAACGTAAAGCTCGATTTCCGTGATGCTGGAAAGGTAATCGTCGGTATCTCCGCTATCCGACTCCAAACGGCGCAACTCCATGATATCATTTAATATGGGAACCAATTTATTGAGCAATTCGGTAAGCTCCGGGGACTCCAGCATATCATCGAAGGTTGCCATCCGATAACGAATGGTTTCGGCATCCATCGTAATAAATTCCGAAAGATCTCCGTTTTTTAGGTTAAAAACCTCCAGAAGCCCCAATTCCTGCAGCGTAAACAGATCGATATCGGGGGGCGTGACAGATCCGTCGCGCACTTTTTTCAGGGCTTCGGTAGTATAAATTAAGCTGAACTCATTAAAATCCATGTGATTTTGCAGATCCTTTCCGTGTGATTCATATCAGTATACCATAAAAAATAGGATTCGTCTATACAATCCACAAAAAATTTGCAATTTGGGAAAAAAATAAACGATTTTATTGACGAATGAACGAACCTGTGGTAAAATAGGTTTGGAAAGGAGGGATATGCATGACGGTGACCAATATCACAGAATTGATTCGGAGCGACGAGCTGACGTGCTTGTTGCGCCTGTGTGGGGAATCGCAAGATGTGATTGGAGAAAAGGCATCCGACTATACCTATTTCCAAGCGGTTTGCCGCGCACTGCCTCTTTTGCAGGGACATTCCTTTCTGCCTTTTCTGTGTCGGCTGTTTGACCTGATGCAGGTTGACTATTCACCCCAATCGCCGAATGCCGAATCAATTTGGATGCAAAGCTCGGACTTTCTGGAAAGAACGGCTTTATCTGCCGAGTTGCTTGCAAATCCTGAAAGCAATTTATGCTTCTCACTTTCTTATTCATGGAAAGAAAACGGCGTATATCCTGTGATAGATGCTACCTCTTGGCGACTGACAGAGGCGCGTGATTGGAATTCATGGAAAAGGGAATTGAACGATTCTTGGAAAAAGGCATCTTCCTGCGACTGCATCAAGCTATCTGTTGATCTTCCCGAGAAAACGCCGTCGCTCTATCACGTTGATCTTGCTTTGCGATCCAAGGGAGATAACCGAATTCTGTCGGCGCAATTATTGCGATTTTTGTGTATCGCTTGTTATCAAGAGAACAAGACGCTCGTAGTCGAAGCCAATCGACATGAAGCGGAACTTCTTTGCACCCACCTGCAACAACTGGAAAAGGCTTTGGCACTTCCGTCTCTCATTTTATCGGTTCAAACCATGCAAGACCTGCAAGCATTTTTAGCGTTTGCCAAACAGTCTCACTGTATGGATATACGGTTGGGTGTTCCGTCAACCGCCCTAAAATCAGAGCTTGATCTGCCGTCCATCGCTTCTGCATATCCCATCGGACGGTTATTTTTATACGAGACCGATCCGCAAGAGATCCGCACGTTCTCGATTGTTACAAAAGAAAAAGACCCAGATGCTTGATGAGCAAACGGGTTCTTTTTCTTTTCAATCGGTATTCCTCAAAAAATCATCCAGCAGTGCGTCCTGGAGCTTCTTTACGGTCTCGCCATCGCGTCCGCCAACCGATCTGCCGTCAATTTCCAACACACGCATACAAAGGGCAGAGGCGGAGGTCACAAGTATTTCATCGGCATCAAACAATTCGGACAAGGTGTAGTCTTTCTCTTCGATCGGAATACCGAATGTTCTGCAATATTGCAACAGATGTGCGCGTCCCGTTCCCGCAAGGATCAGATTGTCGGCAGGATGCGTGATCAAGGTTCCGTTCTTGAGGATCGATAGGTTGGAGTGAGCACATTCGGTAACCACGTCCCCGCGGTGCAGAATGGCTTCATCTACCCTCGCTTCCACGGTTGCCTGGGTTGCCAACACGTTGGGAAGCAGGTTCAGCGTTTTGATGTTACAGTGGTAAAAGCGCGTGTCTTCCAGTGTGATACAGCGCATCGGGCGATAGGTATCGCGTATCTCGGCAGGCTTCATCATGATCCAGAGATTTGCGGTTGTTTCATCGGGAAATGCGTGTGAGCGATGCGCGGTCGCTCGGCTGAGTTGAAAATAGACCCACTGATTGCCGCAGTCCATACGTTGGAGCAGATCACACAGCAAACGGCAAAGTGCGGCTTTGTCAAGCGGAGGGGTGATTTTCAGCTGTGCGGCACTTTGGAAGAATCGCTCCACATGCTCCTCTAAAGCATAAATACGGTAATTCCGGCTGTAAGTAACGTCATAAACGCCGTCCCCGAAATAGCATGCCCGATCCAGCATCGGGACGCGAACACGGTCAAGCTCATCGATTTCGCCGTTATAGTAACCAAGGGTTTTCATCATGTAAAAGTGTTCCTTTCAAATCAAGCTTTTTCTGCTACAGAACGAAGAAGAGTCAGCAATGAGGGGGAATATGCCACGGTCTTGTCGGCAAGAGCGGCTTCGGCGACTTGCTTTGCAGACCGCACGGAAACAGCACCGCCTGCAGGCAGTGTAGACTTTGTGCCGTTTGTATAACGGAGATTGAGACCAAAAGATGCGGAAAAGCTGTTTTGATAAGCACTTTCCTTAAGAGGTGCGGTAAGAGCATCAAGACGAACCCATTCGGCTTCGTCCATTGTAAAGTTCGCGGCAACGTCGGAAAGAACCAAAACCACTTCCTGTCTGTTTTCTTGCAATTTTACAGTGTAGCTGATGGGAGCATCGGAAAGCTCGCATAACCGATCGTAATCCTCTTTTTTCATTGCCGCCGAAAATCGCAGACGCGGAGATTGACCGTATGCGACCAATGCGGCACCGTCCAAATGCAATATATCACAGGTAACAGCGGAGAAGGTCATGTCTTGTTTCAATTCCACCTCTGCATCAGATGGCAGAAAACTGCCGTCCGAGCCGCTCCACCCCACAAAACCGTCAAGCTCGGAATCGGAAAGGCGAACGAGACTCCCGTACGGATGCTTTTCTTCGGTTTTCTCGTTTCCCGTTTGATAAGTCAAAACTACATTGGGGCGGGGAATCACGTGAACGTAAATGACCGCATACAGAAAATTGGTTCGAATCGTTGTTTTTGCGGTTGATTCGTAGGATGCCGTTCCGCGTATTACCAGTATATGCGTGGAATTTTCCGAAAAATCACAAACAAAGCTCTTTTTCAAAGAATTTCCGCTTGTTGCCTGTAACCATTCGCCGCCGTCCCAGGAATAAGACAATCCATCCATCGCATAGTCGTGGTGAGAAACATTGCCTTTTATGTCAACCGATTCTCCGCTGTATACCTCGGTTTCCATATAAATCGCATCATTGGAGACAGAATAACGGGAAGGCTTGGTCATTTCGGTTTGGTATTGATAGCGCTTCGTTGCCTGTACGGTTTGTGCGCAAGCGCCGCCCGCAGGATCGGCACACGGGTTTTCTGGCATACCTTCGTAAACAGGAATCACAAAATGTGCCGCGTGATCCAACAAATCCAGGGTCGTAAAGGATTGAAACAGCAATTTTGCTTCGCCGAGCGCCCCATGAACTGTAGCCATGTATTGATGGGCAAAGTTGTTATCTGCGCGGCTGTCTACGTTGAACTTCTGCAGATAAACGGTGGATTGATAACGTCCGATATAGTTGTTTGCAAGGAACGATGCTCCTCCGTAAAGGGCTTTCCAGCGGGTATTCCATGCACCGGTTTCTCCCCAAACATCTGCCATACTTGCACTGCCTTTGTTTTTTGCATACTTCATGGCGTTGAGATAGATCTCAAAGCTGCCTTTTCCCGTTGCATTGATATTGAAGTAATTGTAATATCCGTTGAAGGCGCGAAGCTCGGCAGAGGAATAACTCGCAGAGGTTGCCAATTCAACCAGCGTGTCTCCGCATTCCCCCGAAATCAACGGGGAAGTACCGCTGACACCTTGCTCCTGGCGGACCTTTGCGGCAAGGAAGATCGGGTTGATATCAAAAAGCTCTCCAAGATGCACAAAATATTGCGCGTAGGTCATCCCGTTCTCCAAAACTGCGGTTTCCATAAAGGTTCCGTTCAGAATCGATTGCACACTGTTGTAGGAATTCTGCGTGTATCCCGAAAGCGAATAAAACTGAAAAATATCGGTTTCATTCAAGAAGTTTCGCGGATCCATAAAGTATTCCAGCGCCGCACGGGAAACCTGATAGTGTCCCGAATCGTACAACTCGCGATTGGTAGGATGATGGTAAGCGCTGTATGTATCGGAGGAATAAATAATATTATTCTCGGGATCCTCCATTTCTTGGTCGATCACATAATTCCATGTATATTGCGATTCCTGCTCGGTAACAAGGAGGGGTGAAAACGTCCAGGTGGGATGCAACAGATGCAGCTCGGTCAATGCCGCGGCGTAATCCTTTGGGAACCCCGCCTTTTGCAAAGCCTGAAAGTAAGTCTCGGCTTCGCCCGAGAAGAACCGCTCACTTCCACTTGTGGGAAAGACAAGCTGCGTGATCAAGACCGTTAAAACAAGGAGGATCAAAAGCGATGGCAATATCCAGTTCTTTAATGTTTCTATTTTGTGGTGCATTGATTTCGCCTCCTTTGTTTTGTTGGTTTGATGATAACTTTATTATACCATACAAATTTGTTTTTGGCGAGTAGTTCGGCAAAAAAAGTTACTGTTTTTATAAAAAATAAAGAGCAAGAATGGAAGGGGCCCTCCCGTTCTTGCTCTGGTGTTATTACTCTGCCTTTTTGAAAATCACCGCTTCATCCCGTACACCGGCAACGATCCGATCTCCCGATTGGATTCTGCCTTCCAGCATCTCACTGGAAAGCGCATCCTCTACCATTCGGACGACCGCACGACGCAATGGGCGTGCGCCGTATGCGGAGTCATATCCCTTACAAGCCAACAAGGATGCTACCGCAGGCTCAAAGCTGATCTTGATTCCAAGCTCCGCAACTCTCTTTTGCACGTCACAAAGCATCAGCTCTGCGATCTTTTCAATATCCTCGGTTGCTAAGCTGTTGAATACAATGATATCGTCGATACGGTTCAAAAATTCGGGACGGAACGTACCTTTCAGTGCGTTCATCATCTTCGTCTTTTGTGCTTCCGCATCGTTTTTGACCGATTCTGCCGTAAAGCCCAGTGCTTTGGATGCAGAAAGCTCGGCGGCACCAACGTTGGAGGTCAGAATGATCACCGTGTTGCGGAAATCCACCTGTCTGCCTTGCGAATCGGTCAGAATTCCGTCTTCCAGAACCTGCAACAAAATGTTGAACACGTCGGGATGTGCTTTTTCGATCTCGTCAAACAACAGCACCGAATAGGGCTTGCGGCGGATCCGCTCGGTAAGCTGTCCGCCTTCCTCAAAGCCAACATAGCCGGGAGGGGAGCCGATCAGCTTGGAAACACTGTGCTTTTCCATATATTCCGACATATCAAGACGAACCATCGCGTTGGCGTTTCCAAACATCACCTCTGCCAATGCCTTGGCAAGCTCTGTTTTACCGATACCCGTAGGACCTAAGAAAATGAAAGAACCAACGGGACGCCTGGGATCCTTCAAGCCCATTCTGCCGCGGCGGATCGCGCGGGCTACTGCAGTTACGGCATCGTCCTGCCCGATCACGCGAGCCTTGAGAAGGGCATCAAGGTGCAACAGCTTTTCGCTCTCCTCCTCCAAAAGGCGGTTAACGGGAATTCCCGTCCACTGCGTCACAACATCGGCGATATCGGTTGCACGAACCGTTAATTCTGCCGCGTTCTGCGTTTGCTCCCATGCGGTCTTTTTGGATTCGAATTCCTGCTTGAGCACCTGCTCCTTATCGCGCAAGCGTGCCGCTTCCTCAAATTCCTGTCGGGAGATCGCCGCCTCTTTTTCAACGCCAAGCGCACGGATCTCATTTTCCATATCCTTCAGATCGGGTGGGGAAGTGTGCGCGCTGATACGCAAACGGGAAGCCGCCTCGTCAACCAGGTCGATCGCCTTATCGGGTAGGAAACGGTCGGCAATATAGCGCGTGGAAAGGGTAACTGCCGCGTCGATCGCATCGTCTGCGATCTTCAGCTTGTGGTGCGCTTCATATTTTTCACGCAAGCCCTTCAGGATCAACACCGTTTCTTCGCGCGTTGGCTCACCAACCGTGACCGACTGAAAACGCCGCTCCAATGCCGCGTCCTTTTCGATATGCTTGCGATATTCGGAAATTGTGGTAGCACCGATCACCTGCATCTCTCCTCGTGCAAGGGCAGGCTTGATGATGTTGGCGGCATCCACCGCTCCTTCAGCGGCACCCGCACCGATAATGGTGTGGATCTCATCGATAAACAGAATGATCTCGGGATGATTTCGTACCTCTTCCATCACCTTTTTGAAGCGTTCTTCAAACTCACCGCGATACTTTGCACCTGCGATCATAGACGCAATATCAAGCGTTACGATCGTTTTATCGCGCAAATTTTCAGGAATATTGCCCGCAACAACGCGCTGAGCAAGCCCTTCTACAACTGCGGTCTTTCCAACACCCGGCTCACCGATCAGACAAGGATTGTTTTTGGTACGGCGGGACAGGATCTGGATCACACGCTCGGTTTCGGTATCTCTGCCGATGATAGGGTCGATCTTTCCTGCTTTGGCAAGCTCTGTCAGATCCCGCCCGAAGCTCTTGAGCGTCGGAGTTGCATCCAAGCCGCTTTTTTCACCCGCGCTTTTACTTTTCTCTCCAAATTTTGCACCGTCGCCGCCATCGCTTGGGGAAGCTCCCAAATGTGCTGACAGCGCACTGCGGAGATCGTTGATCGATACACCCGACTGCTCCAGAACGCGAACCGCAACACAGTCGCGCTCGTTCAGAAGTGCCATCAAAAGATGCTCGGTCCCGATATAATTCTGACCGTTGCGCTGAGCCTCGTACAAGGAGGCTTCGATGATGCTTTTGGTGCGCGGTGTCATATCGGCGGCAGACAGGTTGGTCTTGGAGCCTGCGCCTGCCATTTGAAGGATCTCGTTTTGGATTTTATCGGCATTCGCTCCGCCCTCGGTTAAAAAGTGCGCGGCAACGCTGCTGTCCTCCATAAGAAGTGCCATCAAAAGATGCTCTGATCCAATATAGGTGTGTCCCATTTCCGATGCGATCTGCAGGGAAAGGTTCAAAACGTTTTGTGCTTTTTCGGTAAAACGGGTTGACATAGAGATACTCTCCTTTCTCGGTCGGCGCTCCGACCGTGCATTACTGCTTTGGCTGCAGTACTGCGTGAATCTTTTGCGCACGGAGCTTGTCCCGTGCCATTTCATTTTTGGGGGAATTTTCCACACCGAGCGTCAGCGTTGCAGGCATCACTTCCACAAGGAGAGTGCCGAGCTGTTCGTAGGTGATATCGGTAACAATTCCCAAAGCGATTCCAAATCGCACGTCGGCAAACAGCTTGATGAATTCCGCCGACGTCATCATATATGCATATTTCAACAGACCTTCGCTTCTCAGAATATGGTCTGTCAAGTGGTCGAGCCGCTCACCCGTAATGGCTCTGCGCGCTCTTTGCTCACTCTCGTTGATCTGAACGATTGCCTCTCCAAGCTTGCGTAAGGTTTCCTCCTCGGTGATTCCAAGCGTGATCTGATTGGAGACCTGATACATACAGCCTGCCGAACCGCTGCCTTCGCCAAAGAGACCGCGAACCGTCAATCCGATCTTGGAGAGCTGCGTTGCCAAGGCATCCATATATCCGCCGCGTGTCAGGGCAGGGAGGAACATCATCACGGAGGCGCGCATTCCCGTTCCAAGATTGGTGGGGCAGTGCGTCAGGTATCCAAGCTTTTCACTGTAAGCAAAATCAAAATCCTCGTCCAGCCGCTTTTCGGTACGCGATGCATTCTTATAAGCTTCCTCCAGGGCAAGCCCAGGCAAGATCGATTGGATACGCAAATGGTCTTCCTCGCAAACCATCACGGCGATCCCTGCGGGCTCCTGCAAAAAGAGCGCGTGAGGAGCTTCCTTGGTTGCAAACTCGGGACTTACGTAATGCCGCTCCACATAAGAGGTTGCCATAACGGGGGAAAGATCCGCGAAATTGATCTTCCGAAAGCCCGATGCCTCAAGCGGTACGCCCACCTTTTCGATGATCTCGTTAGCACCTGCGGCATCCAAGCGCGAATCAAAGCAATATCCGTTGATATTTCTTGCCAAACGAACCCGTGTGCTGATCACGGTGTCCGATGCTTTTCCAAGTGTATTATACCATGCCATGATCATTTTTCCTCCTTTTGGCTCTCATTTTCCAGTTGTTTGATCTCGTCGCGCAATGCGGCTGCCGTTTCGTAGTCTTCCTTTAAAACAACCTCCTGAAGCTGTCTTTTGAGACGCTTGAGCTGCTCGGCACGAGCCTTTTGTGCGCGGTGTCTGGAAGGAACGTTTCCGATATGCGTCGTTGTTCCGTGTACCGATTGGATGGTAGACGAAAGCTCGTCCGCAAAGGTCTCATAGCAACGAGGACAGCCAACCTTACCCGATTTTGCGATCTGGGCATACGTGCAGGAACAATTCGGGCATTTCTTTTCGGAGGACGCAACCTTTTCCGCAGGCAATCCGAAAAAGCCCCCGAACAAATCGTTTTGCAAAGCCGAGAAAGGATCTGCAAAGCTTCCGATCATCGATGTAATATCCTGGATATCACCCTTTTCCCGCAATTTTGAGGCACATTCGCCGCAAAGCGAGTAGGCACGCGTTTTTCCGTTGATATTCTCATTGTAAAAAACCGTTGCCGTTCTTTTTTTACATTTTTCACACAACATTTTTTATCATTCCTTTCTTTTTGTTCCGTCCCACAGGGAACGGAATTCAATTTTGTTACATTATAGCGCATTTCGTGCGCGGATTCTGTCGCAATATCTGTAAAAATAAGAAAAATGGAAAATTTTTCCTGTTTTACATCAAAGAGAGGATCATTTGCTTAAAAATGTCGGCACGAACAGTGGCGCGGTGCGTGGGATGAACGGAAGAGAGGGAAGTGTTCGACAGGGCAGCCGCACACAAGCGAAGCTCCCGCTCGGTGATGCAGTCGTTACCGTGGAGGTTTTGCAGGTAAGCATTTGCCTCGCGCTCTTCGATCGATTCACCGATCGCACAGAAAAAGTGCATCAGATATTCGTTGCGATCCATGCGCTTGCGCACGATCCGAATGCATCCTCCTCCGCCTCTGCGTGATTCAATAATATATCCGCGCTCGGGGGTAAATCGGGATGAGATCACATAACTGATCTGACTGGGAACACAGCCCAAGCGTGTTGCCATTTCATTTCGTTGTAATTCCAGGGTTCCGTTTCCTTCGTTCAGCATTTCCTCGATGATTTGAGCAATATAATCGGCAAGCATAATCGTTCTCCTTTTTTTGACTTTCCTTGACTTTCAAGATTATTATAGTCCAAAAGTCAACGAAAGTCAAAGTCAAACAAAGTCAAATAAAAAGATTCAAAGACGATTACAGACGATTTAAACAAAAAAACATGCTATTATCTCACGAAATCTTCTTTTTTCAGTTTTTTTGCAAGGGAAGTTTTTTATTGACAAAACCGTGTTTCGGGAGTATAATAACGGTACTCTTTATATAAAAAGGAGAAAAACATGAAATCCATTCCGAATGCGTTTTTAACCACACCAATTGTGTATGCGGTCAACCGTGAATATCAGATCATGGTTCCCGTAACCTGTGAGCTTGTGATGTGGGTTGAAGTAGGGGATCAAAGCTTTTATGATGATTCCAACGGCATTTTGCGCTCCTCCTCCACAACCCACCGAATGACGGTTCCAATGGAGCTGCTTGACAAGGAAAAGCATTATAAGATCGGATACCGTGTGATCAAGGAAAGAAAGCCGTATTTCACCGAAGCCGAGGATGCCGCCTATTTTGAATCGGATTTCAGACCGATCATAAAAACACCGATCAAAATTTATCATATTGCTGATGCGCATAATGAAGTAGAAAGACCTGTTGCCGCAGGCTTGTATTTTGGCAACGATCTGGATCTGTTGATCCTCAACGGTGACATTCCGAATCACAGCGGTGCCATCGAATATTTCACCTCGATCCACCAAATTGCCGCACAGTTGACGGGCGGCGAGATACCAGTGGTCTTTTCACGCGGAAATCACGATATGCGCGGGATCTTTGCCGAGCAGATCGCCGATCACACGCCAACCGATTGCGGCCGTTCCTATTACACCTTCCGTCTCGGCTCACTCTGGGGATTGGTTTTGGACTGTGCCGAGGACAAGCCGGATGACCATCCCGCTTATGGCTTTATGAATTGCTGTGAAGATTTTCGCCGCCGCGAGACCGCTTTTATTCGCAAGATCATAGAAAACAAGGCTTCGGAATACGCCGAGGAGGGTGTCACAGACCGACTGGTGATCGTTCACAACCCCTTCACACAAACCTTGGAGGAGCCCTTTGACATTGAGCAGGAGACCTATACCGAGTGGGCAACACTGTTGCGGGAGCATATCAAGCCGCAACTGATGATCTGCGGACACATGCACAATGCCTACATCAGCCACGTTGGAAGCGAAACCGACCATAAAGGTCAGCCGTGTCCTGTGGTTGTTGCGTCGCAAAAAGGGAAAGAGATCCCGTTTGCGGGAGGTGCCTTCATTTTATATCCAGACCGTTGCGATGTAAAATTTACGACCGACACAAATGAGGTCCTATTTGAGGAAACGATCCCGTTCTGAACCGATTTCCCATCAGCATCCCTTGACAAATAGGTGCTTTTATGATAAACTAATGTAGATAAACACAAAAAAGAAAGGAGAGGAACGCCATGAATCACGATCATACACCATCAGAGCGCTATCCGCTCCTTTCTTCGATCAACTCGCCACAAGATCTGAAAACGCTGAAGGACGATCAAATGACGGCGCTTGCCGAGGAGATCCGCGCTTTTTTGATCGATAAGGTGTTGGAAAACGGCGGACACCTGGCATCCAACCTCGGAGTTGTTGAGCTTTCCTTGGCGATCCACCGTATCTTTGACTCTCCGCACGACCATATCATTTTTGACGTTGGCCACCAAAGCTACATTCACAAGCTGGTAACAGGCCGTATGCAGGGATTCGACACCCTGCGCCGCAGCGGCGGTATGAGCGGTTTCCCGAAGCGAAGTGAGAGCGAACACGATTGCTTTGGTACGGGCCACAGCTCCACGTCGCTATCTGCGGCACTCGGTTTTGCCGAGGCAGATCGCTTGTCCGGCTCCGATGCTTACACCGTTTGCGTTCTGGGAGACGGTGCGTATACGGGAGGCATGATCCACGAGGCATTGAACAATTGCCGAAAGAGGCTGAGATTGATCATTATCATCAACGAAAACGAAATGTCGATCTCCAAAAACATCGGCAGATTCGCAAAAAACCTCTCTCGGCTCCGTTCCTCCAAGGGATATTTCAAAACCAAAAACGCCACCACTTCCTTTATTTCGAAAATTCCGTTGATCGGAAAACCGATCTACTCACTCCTGCGCCGTATCAAAATGGCATTCAAGGCAGCCCTTTACGGCAGTAATTATTTTGAAAATCTTGGGTTGTACTATCTTGGCCCTGTAGACGGAAATGACGAGAAAGCGGTCGAGCGGCTTTTGAAGGAAGCAAAGGAATCCAAGCAAAGCTGTGTCATTCATGTGAAAACGCAGAAAGGGAAAGGCTACGCTCCTGCGGAAGAAACACCGTCGGTATTTCACGGAGTGGCACCTGCTGACAAAAAAGCACACGAAGGGAATAATTTTTCGGCAGAAATGGGTGAGATCCTTACCGAGCTTGCAACTGCCGATGAGAAAATTTGTGCCATTACTGCCGCTATGGCAGACGGCACGGGGCTCGTGGGCTTCAAGGAAAAGCATCCCTCTCGCTTTTTCGACGTGGGAATTGCCGAAGAACACGCAGTAACCTTTGCGGCCGGGCTTGCGGCAAACGGATACCGCCCCGTGGTAGCACTTTATTCTACCTTTTTACAACGTGCCTACGACAACATCATCCACGATGTTGCTCTGCAGAATTTACCCGTAGTATTTTGTGTTGACCGCGCAGGCTTGAACACCTCCGACGGCGCAACCCATCACGGTATTTTTGACGTTGCCTTTTTATCCGAGATTCCGAATCTTGAACTGTATACACCGATTACGCGACACGGCCTGCGCCTTGCCATGGAGAAAGCATTGACAGGGAATACCGCCTGTGCGATCCGCTATCCCAACGGATACGAGGATCCTCTTGTGCTATCGGCTTTTTATGGACAAGATATTCCAAGCGATCTTCGTGTGCGCAGCGATTACACCGAGCAAGAGGTGCTTGATGCTGTGATCATCACACACGGCAGAATCGTTACGGAAGCTATGAATGCCAAAGAAATCCTTGCAAAACAGGGAATAACTGTTGGTATTTTGCTTCTGGAGCAGCTCAAGCCGTACGAAACCGTTGCCAAAGACGTGGCGGCACGTTTGCCGAAAAAGGCTTGCAAAATTCTCTTTTTGGAAGAGGAAATCAAGGCAGGCGGCATGGGAATGATGCTTTCTGATGCGCTTTCCAAGCATTCGATCATGAACAACAAGAAAACTATTATTTTGGCAACCGATGATCAGTTTGCCGTTCAGGAAAAGGACGAGCCGATCCGAAAAACGGTTGGGATCGATGCAGACAGCATCGTAACCGCACTCAAATAATCGCAAAGGGGAAATTATGAGAAAATCCGAGCTTGTTATCGACGCACTCTTTTTAACGCTGTATCAGATTCTCTCCTGTCTGGCACTGTATGCCGCGGCATGGATGTTTGTAAAGATCGCCAACAGCTTTGTGGAGGTCGGCTTTTTTGCAACCAATTTGATCTACACCGTGATCATGGGAGTCGGTCTGGCAGTCCTTCTGTGGATGTACGCTTACAAATCAACCTATCGCTCGGCGTATTTTGTATTACGTGAAGCAATCTTTTCCTCGGTGATCACCATCGTTTTGCATCTCCTTTTATCGGCAGTATTCAATTATTCGGCAGTGATCTCGGGAATGACATTACCACTGTCCGGCATTCTCGTTTACGGAACGATCGCAGAAACCCCCGAAACACTCGAGCTGATCCCGGGACTTTTGCCGCCTCTTTTGTTTGCGGCAACGATGCTGTTTTACCATATCGGAATGATGTGCCTCAAACGATTGGCGCTCAACCGCCGCTTGATGGACCGCTATGAGCTGACAGGAAAGCTCTGAATACAAAAAAGGAAGGACACAACCTCACGGTGAGATTGTGTCCTGTTTTTATTCGTTTGATTTCTTTTTGAGAGCCAGCGGATTCTGCGCCATGGCGTTTTCTATATCGGCATTGGAAACGTGGGTGTAGATCTGCGTGGTATTGAGCTGCTCGTGACCAAGAATTTCCTTGAGAACACGCACATCCACCTTTCCTGTTTGGTACATCAGCGTGGCGGCGGTGTGACGGAGCTTGTGAACCGAATAATGCTTGGCTTCAAGCCCTGCGGCGGTCAGGTATTTGTAGACCATTGCCTGTACGGTTTTAACGCTCATGCGTTGCTCAAAGCGACTCAAAAAGAGAGCACGATCCTGTACATTTTCGTATTTTGTTTTTCTCAGCTTCAAATATTCAAAAAGTGCCGCCTGACACGCCTCATTCAGATACACGATACGCTCTTTGTTACCTTTACCCGTAACGCGCATGGAAAGCAGCTGCGAGTCAATATCGGAAAGATTGATCCCAACCAGCTCCGAAACACGCATCCCGCAGTTGAGAAACAGGGTGATGATCGCATAGTCACGAAGACGGTTCGGAGAATCCTTGTCCTCGTCTACTGCCTCCAACAAACGCAGCGATTCCTCCAGAGTCAGCACCTTGGGCAAGGACTTTTTGGGCTTGGGAGAATCGATATCAACCGTGGGATTGTATTCCAGATAGTGCCGCTTGTTGACCAGATATTTATAAAGTGAACGGATCGCAGACAGCTTTCGGGAGCGTGCCGACCATTGATTGCCGCGCATCTGATTGGCGTAATATAAAAATTCATAAAGATCCTCGGTGCGGATCTTTTCCAGCTCCTTCAGTCCGATCCCGCTGACATCAAGCTGAAAAAAAGCCTCGGAATTCATATCGATATCCCGCTCCCGAGCGATCAAAAAGCGAAAAAAGGTACGCAGATCCAAAAGATATTCCTCCACCGTCTTTTTTGAACAGTTTTGGATAGACGCTTTATAGGATGCGTATTCTTGAATCAGCGAGGAAAACTCCTGCGGGGAAATCATCTGTGACATACCGTTCCTCCTTTCGGTCTTTTCTCTTATTATACTAATATATATTTATATTTTAGTTGATAAATTGTAAACAATTCAAGTGTGCGGTTGCAATTTTCCGTTCAATTCGTTATAATAAGACCATATCAAAGCACTTCTGTGCAAAATGAGGTATTTCATGAAAAAATTCTTTTCGGAACATTCTTACGATATGGTAAAAATGTTTTTGAACCAATTTGCCATTTCGATCTTCGGCGTGGTGTTGGTCTTTGCCGGCGCACAGGCAGAAAGCACTCTGCTGAAAAATGCTACCAGTATCGGAGCAATTCTCTTTTATCTGTTCCTTTTGTATACAATGACATGGGAGATCGGATATCGAGATCGCGTTGCGGTGGAACAGGGCAGAAAAAAGAAAATCGCCTTCAAGGGGACTCTGATCTCCTTGTGTGCCAACATTCCGAACTTTCTCTTTGCCATCTTCATTTTGCTGGCACAGATGATCGAAAACGGTGTACTCAGTAAGATCGGTGCCGTTTGCGGCTTTCTTGCAATGTCGTTGGAGGGAATGTATGTTGGTGTGCTGTCCAATCACGTTGGTGGGATCCCGCTCAACGCTTACAGCTTCGTTTATTTTCTGTTGCCTCTGCCCGCGATGCTGATCTGCGGGATCGCATATTATCTGGGACTCAAGGATATCAAATTCACAACATTGTTTGATCCCATCACCCCCGAATCCGACCGCGATCCGTCCGAAAAGAAGAAGGGATGGCGCCGTCGTGATTAAACACTTGATCTTTGACTTTGACGGAACGATCTCCGACAGTTATCCCCATTTTTCGGATATTTTCCGTAAATACGGGAAAGAACATGGCTTGCCGCTTCCCGAAAACGACGAAGAACTTCTCCGTTTGTTGTTGATCAGCACAAAGGATGCGTTTTATCTGCTTGGTTGGAACGATCGGATTCCTTATCCCGAATTTCAAAAGGAATTTTTCGCTTTGCAAAGCGAAAGGGCAATGCAATATCAAGTTTTTCCCGAAGCAAAGAAGCTTTTGGAGTATGCTACCCAAAATGGACTCAAATGCTACATCTATACCCATTCGGGTGAGGTCGTTGAAAAGAAAATGCTGCCCAATATGGGAATCGATTCCATGATCACCTTCACGATCAATAAATCGATGGGCTTTCCCATAAAGCCCAGTCCCGACGCACTGCTTTTCCTGATCGATAAATTCAGTCTGAACCCCGATGAATGTATGATGATCGGCGACCGTCCGATCGACGCACAATGCGGCATCAACGCCGGAATGAAAGGGTGCTTGTGGGACACCTACGGCATTTTTGAAAACGAAATCTGTGACGTTTACGTTCGAAAACTGGAGGACGTCAAAAATTATCTCTGATTTTCTCGAAAAGTTCAAGATAATCCGAAAAAAGGCTTGATTTTTTCGACAAATTGGTATATAATGTATGCAAATGCGAAAAAGGCATAGGAGGATAATTATGTTAGTATCAGCAAAAGAAATGCTTACCAAAGCAAAAGAAGGTCACTACGCTGTAGGACAGTTCAACATCAACAACCTGGAATGGACGAAAGCGATCCTGCTCACCGCAGAAGAGCTGAAGTCTCCCGTGATTCTCGGCGTTTCCGAGGGCGCAGGCAAGTATATGTGCGGCTTCAAGACCGTTGCCGATATGGTAAAGGCAATGATCGACGAATTGAAGATCACCGTTCCCGTAGCACTTCACCTTGACCACGGCTCCTACGAGGGCTGCTACAAGTGCATTAAGGCAGGCTTTTCTTCTATCATGTTCGACGGTTCTCACTATCCGATCGAAGAGAACGTAGCAAAGACCCGTGAGCTTGTACAGGTCTGCAACGCAATGGGACTTTCTCTGGAAGCAGAGGTCGGCTCCATCGGCGGTGAGGAAGACGGCGTTGTTGGTATGGGCGAGTGCGCTGATCCCAACGAGTGCAAGATGATCGCAGATCTGGGCGTTACCATGCTGGCTGCAGGTATCGGTAATATCCACGGTAAGTACCCCGAAAACTGGGCAGGTCTTTCTTTCGAGACACTGGCAGCCGTATCCGAGAAGGTTGGCGCTATGCCTCTGGTTCTCCACGGCGGTACAGGTATCCCAGAGGATATGATCAAAAAGGCAATCAATCTGGGTGTTTCCAAGATCAACGTAAACACCGAGTGCCAGCTCTCCTTTGCTGCTGCTACCCGTGCTTACATTGAAGCAGGCAAGGATCAGTCCGGTAAGGGCTTTGACCCCAGAAAGCTTCTGGCTCCCGGCTTTGAGGCAATCAAGGCAACCGTTAAGGAAAAGATGGAGCTGTTCGGCTCTGTTGGCAAGGCTTAATTACAACAAAGACTTGTACGCTATGGATGCTTAGCCGTCCATGGCGTACAGGTCTATTTTCATATAACATAGAAACGGAGGAAAAGACCAATGAGTAAACCAATTAAGATCGGCGTTGTAGGACTTGGAAGAATCGGTATGAGCGTACACAGAAAGTGCCTTCTGGCACGTCCCGATAAGTACACGGTAGTGGCGGCATGTGACCTGATCAAGGACAGATGCGACCGATATGCCGAGGAATTCGGTTGCCGTACTTACGATAACATTGAAGATCTGATTGCAGATCCCGAGGTGGAGGTGGTTGACATTGCAACACGCTCCTGCGACCACTACAAGCACACGAAAATGGCTCTGCTTGCAGGAAAAAGCGTATTGGTGGAAAAACCATTCTGCCAGACTTATGAGGAAGCGCGCGAACTTGTGAAGCTTGGAAGCCAGCCTGCAGGACCGAAGGTATACGTCCGTCATAACAGACGCTTTGAAGAGGGCTTTATCAAGGTCAACGAGATCATTGATTCGGGCATCCTTGGCGATGTTTATGAGATCCGACTTGCAAGAAACGGCTATCAACGCCGTAACGACTGGCAAACCATCAAGGAGTTCGGTGGTGGCCAGCTTCTCAACTGGGGACCTCACATTGTAGACCATTCGCTTCGTTTCTGCGGCGGCAAATACGAAAGCATGTTCGCCGATATCAAAAGAGTTGCCGCAGTGGGAGACGCGGAAGACCATATCAAGATCGTTTTCAAGGGTGTCAACGGAAGACTCGTTGACATGGAGATCAGCGGCGGTGTTGCACAGCCCGTTCCCGAATATATGGTCTACGGCACAAAAGGCTCTTTGATCGGCGAGGGAAATCAGCTCAAGCTGAAATATCTCGATCCCGAGGTCGAGCTTGCCGAAATCAAAGCCGATCCAGAAACCCCCGGCGCGGGTTCCTCCTTTGGAAACAATGAGGTGCTTACTTGGAAGGAAGAAACGATCGAGCTCAATCCCAAGGATCAAACCGCGGTGATCTGGGATTATTTCTACGAAGCTTATCGCAACAACAAGCCGTATCCCATTACGAGCGAGCAGGCGATGGATGTTGTGAAGGTTCTGGAGGATGCAAAGATCGGAACCGAGTTTGCAAAATAATTTGATACAAAATAAAAAACGGATACTCACGACCTTTTCGGGAAATGAGTATCCGTTTTTTTATGATTTTATGATTATACCAAAAACGAGCAAAGAACCGCAAGCAAGATCAAGAATCCGAAGTTGAACGCCGAGAACAGCATGATGTAACGTCCCGATTTGCCGGGGTTATGTGCGCTGTATTCGCGGAATGTGATCAAGCTTGCAAGTGATGCGATCAAGGTTCCCGTACCGCCGATATTAACGCCCAAAAGAAGTGCGGGGTAGTTCTCGGTAAATTGAGAGAGCAGGATTGCAGAAGGCACATTGCTGATCACCTGGCAGGAAAGCGCGCTGACGATCAAAGTGTTCTTTTCCAAAAGGCTTGAGAAAAGCGAGCTGACAGCATCGATTCTTGCCATATTGCCGGAAAAAATGAAGAAACAAACGAAGGTGAGAAGCAGGGGATAGTCAACCTTTTTCAAAGCATCGAGATCCATAACGAACAGTGCCAAAGTAATTACAATCAAGCCGATCCAATAGGGAATAACACGGAATACGATTATGATCGACAGTGCAAAGAGGATCAGGTAGATAACGGTTCGTTTTGCAGGCAATCGGTATTCACAGCTTTCGGTGATCGCAAGAGATGCCTTGGGAAAGAAGAAGCAACAAAGCGTGATCAAGGCGATCGATGCAACAAACGGGATCAGCATGATCCCCATGAATTCGCCGGTTGGGATATTGAACTTGGTATAGAGATAAAGATTCTGAGGATTTCCGAATGGCGTGAGCATTCCGCCAAGATTTGCGGCAATATTTTGCAGGATAAAGACCACAGCCATATATTTTGTCTTTCCCGTAGCCGTCAAAACGAAGAATCCAAGCGGCAAAAATGTTAGGAGTGCCATATCATTGGCAATCAGCATAGAACCAATGAAGGTGATATACACCAATGCCAGCACTGCCACGCGCAGATTTCCCGTACAATCCACGATCTTTCGCGCCAGAATCGTGAAGAAATGAATATTCTTCAAGGCGCAAACAACCGCCAGAACGCAAAAGAGACATGTCAAGGTTTTAAAATCAAAATAATCGGCATACTGAGCGTCGGGCGGAACGATGATCGAGGTGATCAATGCCGCCAGGAAGGCGATACACAGCACGGTATTTTTACGCATCCAAGCCAGAATATCGTCAAAATGCAGGGATCGCTTGGGGTGTGTCGGAAGATGTTTTTGATGTACCATAAAAAAAGCTTCTCTTTTCTTTTTTTCAAAATCAAAGGACTCAAACCACAGTATTATACCGCGTTCTTGATTCTTTGTCAAGAGAAAATCGAAAAGAAAAGCTTTTCAAAATTAAATTTCGATCATATCACCAAGCGCGAGCAGATAGAGGCAGATCTTGTCGGGCTTTTTGCCGAAAAGCTGTTCTACCGCCTTTGAATAATAGGTAAGCTGTGTCCCATGCGCCTTTTGCATCCGTTTTGTCAAAGCAACGCGGTCAACAAGCTCGTTCTCGTAAATTCGATCGGTCTTATAATCCACCAAAATCAAGCGTCCGTCTGCCATTTCAAGGAGCAGATCGATCGAGCCTTGAACGTACAAAGTATTTTCGCCAAGCTTCTCGGCAAAATCCTTATTTTCGGTCAAGGTAGACATCGGCACCAAAATGCTGAATTTTTGCTCCCGATATACCTTTTTCGCCTGCCCGATCCACCGCATCAGCTCGGAGGAAGTGAATGCTTCCACCTTTTTGTCATCCACAAGCTTTGCAATTTCCGAGCGCATAAAGTGCTGTTCAACCAAGCGGACTTTTTCTTCGGTAAAGCCGTTTTGCGCCAGCCTGTTGAAATCGCAAAATTCAAGAAATGCGTGCGTTGCGGTTCCGATATCGGCAGCACTTACGCGTTGCCGATCGGTCAGTAAATGATCGAAGGACGGCGTATAGGAGGACATCAACTCGATCTGATCCTTGATACGCTCATCAAGGTCTTCTTCCTCCAAAAAGCTGTCCAAAAGATCCGACTTCAGCTTGGATGCCGCAGCTTTTGTGGGCAAGCCATGCAAAATCTGCAACGGATACTGCACACGGTCTCGGTTGCGGAGCAACTCTGCATATTCCTGTGACCGATCGTTCGTTTTTACAGAATTCTCATCGGTCAGCTGTCGGAGACCTGTGAACGGAATTCCTTCTGCCCAGCCGTCATCGAGCGTAAAATGCTGAAAAATGCAAGGAAATTCAATGTTTTGGCGTTGACAATCGGCAATAACCGCAAGCAGCCACGACAGATAACTGCTACAGGAAAGGATTGCGCTTCGATTGCCGCGTCTGACACAAGAGGCATTGCTGAGCATGTTTTCCCATTTTCCTCTAAGCGTTCCGCTGACGTACAAGCGTTCTCTTGCGCGCGTCAGGGCAACGTACAGGGTACGGATGTTTTCCTCATGCTGTTCCTGCTTGATCGCCAGAATACTTGCTTCACGCAACGCCGTGTTATTCTGCTCGGCAGTTTGGGGATTATACAGCTTGGTAGCAACCCCTGCTTGAGTGTGGAACACCAAGGATTCCCGCGTGTCCATTTCGTTGAATTGAGAACCGCAGGAGATCAAAAAGACAACAGGGAACTCCAAGCCCTTAGAGTGATGGATCGTCATCACGGTCACAGCATTTTCAGCCTTGGCAAAGCCTGCCGCCGAAAGCTTCTCTCCCTCGATCAGCCGTTCGATATGCTGTAAAAAGCCGTAGAGACCGCACCATGCTGTGCGCTGATACACTCGTGCCTGCTCATAAAGCATCAAAAGCGGCGGTTCCGAGGAAAGCTGTACCCAATTTTCATCCAAAAGCAACAGACGAAGCAATCGATCGGCAGGCAAAACCGCCGCCTGTGCGCGCCATTTTTCCAGCCAATGAAGTGTTGTTTCGATCTTTTCGGTCAAATGAGGCAACGAGTTTTTGGCTGCTGCCTCTTGCAACGCATCAAACAAAGAACAGGACTCATTCGCAGCATGGCGAATCTCTTCCAGCTCCGACAACAGAAATCCACCTGCGGAAGAAATCAAAAATTCTGACAGAGAGAGGTCTCTGTATGGGTTGTCGATGCTTTTGAGAAGATTCAAAAAATCCACCAAAACGGGATCGTGTAAAAAATCGGCAGAGGTTTCGGAGGAAACGGGGATCGAAAGCTTTTTCAATGCCTGCGTAACCCCCTTACCGTGTTTTTTGCTGCGTACGAGAATCGCAATATCCGACGGCTCAATGGTTCTTCCGTCGTCAAGTACCCCTTCTTGCAGCAAGCGCGAGATCTCGGCGGCAACCCATGCTGCCTCCTGATTATAAGCACCGTCCTCCTCGTTGTCTTCATCATCGGCTTTTGATTTCTTAGGTGAATCAAAAACCGCCACCTGAACAGGGAAGGGATATCCTTCGGGCTTCTTTTCGGGAGGTTTCTTACCTACCTGCAGATCATCCTCGGGTTTATATCCGATTGATTTTTCGCAAGCAGAAAACAAAAAGGAACAAATCAGATTGGTAAACGAGATCACGGGCGGATCGCACCGAAAATTATCCGACATAAAGATGCTGTTTCCGTCAGCATTGTCGGCATTTTCTGTACCGTAAAGCGGAAAGGCTCGGCGGTAGCCCGCAAAAATAGAAGGTTCGCTTCCGCGGAAGCCGTAAATGCTCTGCTTGATATCTCCAACCATAAAGCGGCGGTTTCTGCCAATCAACGCAAAGATCTTATCCTGTATCGCATCAACGTCCTGATATTCATCGATATAAACGGCATCGTAATCCTGTGCAAGCGCATCGGCAAAGGAAGATGCATTGCCTTCGGGATCGGTCAGCAAGCGATAGACCATTGAACGAACATCATTGATCTCCAGAATTCCGCGTTGCTTTTTCTCATCCATCAGAAGCATTTCATAATCATGATAAAAATGATACATGATCTCGCAAAAATCAGCGGTTCTTTGCATATGCTCTTTGATTTCTTCGGCGGTGTATCGGAAACAATCCTGAAGCCGATCCACACCCTTGGGACGGAATTGTCCTCTCCAAAGCTGGTATGCTTCGGATTCCTTGGTCTTGCCGCCCTTGAGAGTCGGAAATCTTCCCGGTACAAAGGATTTTGCCGCTGCCCAAGCACGGTTGTAATCCTTGGCATCCAAAGTCTCCAAAACCAACCTGCAAAACTCACGGTCGGAGGAGAGAAGCGCGAGACATTTTGCGTACAGATCGGGATCATATGCCATATTCGCTTCCAGCTCGTCCAAATCCTTCAGATAACACTCAAACAAGGGACGGAAGAACTCCAGATAAACACTTCCGTACCTCGTCTTCAGAAAATCTTGATCCTTTGAAGCCCTCAACTGCTCCGCATTGGAGAGCAATAGTCTGATCCCTTCGGGATACGAATTGAATTCGGCATAAAACTCAAGCAGGGTTTGGTTCAATTTTCCGTCGCTGCGATTGGAAAGAAGATTGTCCAACACCTGTGCGAATCGATTGTTACGGAGCGATCTCATCGAGAGATCTTGCTCCTCGTTTTCGGAGTAACGGTTATAATATTCGCCGATCAAGCCCTCCAAAACTTCTGCAGAGATCGGTAATATCTCGCTATCCTCGGCGATCCGAAAGTTTGCGGTTAATCCAAGCTTTTCAAAATTATTTCGGACCAGCTTCTGAAAAAAAGAGTCAATCGTAGAGATATGTGCGCTTCCAAGCTTGAGCAACTGCTTGGAAAGATGCTCATTGCCCGGATCTTCAGCCAGTGCGCTGGAAAGCGCCTCGGCAATCCGTCCCTTCAATTCTGCTGCTGCGGCACGGGTAAAGGTTACCACCAGAATACGAGACAGATCGGCAGGATTTTCCGAATCGGTCAATGTGCTGATAATGCGTTCGGTTAGGACTCTGGTTTTACCCGATCCTGCCGCCGCAGACACCAAAAGCGTTTTCCCGCGAACAGAAATCGCAAGCTCCTGTGACGGTGTCGGATTCCATGTACTACCCATTGTTTCTGCCTCCTTTCATTCGTGGTATGCCCGATCACAGGCTGTGCGAACGGGGCAAAATCTGCAAGCATCCTCGGATGGCGTTTTCTGTGCCTCCCCCGCGAGAATGCGTTCGGCGGCGCCTATAACTGCTTCCTTCATGCTTTGTTCCAATTCACGCACTTCCTCCATGGTTTGACGCTTCAAGCCGTTTGTATAGGTTTTAGGCTCGCGCTCCCACGCATCGGTTATCTGCGGCTCGTCCACATAAAATCCGCTTCTTTTGATGGTAAGCTTGCCTTTTTCGGTCTGCGCATAAAGATAAAGTGAGCCTGCAGGCTGTGCGTTTTGCTCGGGGGCAAGGGATGCAAACAGATAGAGAACAAGCTGAACATCTAAGCCGGAGCGAACATCATCCAGCTTGAATTCGTGCTTTCCCGACTTATAGTCGACCACGCGCAAATAGAGTGTACCGTTGTCATTGTACACATCGATGCGGTCGACCTTACCCGAAAGACGCACCTCCGAACCGTCCTCCAACGTCCAAATCGGAGCGGGAAGACCGTTTTCTCCCGTCATTCCGATGACCTGCTCGAAGCGAGAGGGAACAAATCGACTTTCCTTCAATTCCGAAAGAATATTTTGCAGAATGATCAATGCAAGCTTACGCAAACGGGCAAACAGATGCAACAGATGACGATCGGTATGCACGGCATCGAGAGGGCATACCTGTGATAAATACTGTTCGATAATTCGGTCTGCCAAGGGCTCGATCTGATCCTCTGCAGGAATACAAAGACTTCCGTCCTCCTCCAAGGATTCCTTCAAAAAGTTTTCAAAAACATAGTGCAAGAACAAACCGTCATCAGCATAACTCGGTCTTGAATCCTTAGGTTCACGAAGCTTGAGTCGGTACATGCTGTAATATTTATAAGGACACTGCAAAAAAGCTTGCAATTTCGTGTGAGAAAGTCGAAGACTGATCGGTTCCTTATTTTTCGGCAAAGTCCAGTGCGAATCCTCCAAAGAGGAGGGAGTGCTTTCCAAGTGCTTTTTTACCGTTTCCATATCGAAGGATTCATGGTCTTGCTTGCTGCGGCCGAGCAGAAACGCCACGCGGTTGAAAGCAAGCGACGGTGTTTTTGCAGAACCGTCCGGCTGTGAGGTAACGGTAGACAAGATCAATTTTTCGGTGGGCTTTGTCATTGCACGGTAAACGTACAACAATTCTTCGGAAGATCGGACGTCCTCCCGAGAATCCAATTCGATCTTAAAATCGCTTGCCAGAATTGCCTTTTCGCGCTCGGTAAACAAGCCTGTTTCACTGACGGAAAGCGGAAAATCGCCTTCACAGAGTCCCAGCAAAAGCCCCGCGCGGATATTTTCCACACGCAGGGTATTTGCAGAGCCGATGATGACGCAATCGTGTGAATTCGGAACCGATCCAAGGTCACTTTCGGAGAACAGCAAGGTTAGTGCCAACAAAAACTCATCAAGCGACATTTCACTGTCGGGAAATGCCATACAAAGCTTTGTCAGAGCATCGGTCACAAAGCTGTACAGGCGCAGGGTTTCTCCCGCTTCACGGCGGCGCCCCTCGGCAAGCTCTGTTTTGGCACGCTCTGCAAGCTGTTCGCCAATCGAAAGCTCGCACAAGTATTGATACAAAGCCCGACAACGGTCCAAGACCTGCTCCGAGCTTTTCATTTCGGTGCGAAGGCGAACCAACGGCTCGATCACGGTCTTTCTGGTGCGGTTTGCCGCGGCAAGGATCGCCTCGCCTCTCTCGCTGCGGTCGATCGTCAATCCATCGGCATTCATGCTCCACACCTCATCCAAGAAACGGGAACCGCGGATATGCCAGGTCTCGCAGTATTCCTCAAACATAGAAGCATCTGCAAAATCAACGCCTGCAAGCCCCGTTTTTACAAGGGTAAGTATGTCCTGCGTGGCGTAATTGTGACTGATGGCACGAAGCGCAGATAGGATCAGGCGAGCGAGCGGCTTAGAGGACAGATCGGTGCGCTCGGACATAAAGAAGGGAATCGAATAACGTTCAAGGGCAGCATCCAAAACACCTCGGTAGCGTTCGGTATCACGAACGACCACAGCGATCTCTCCATAGTGCATTCCGTTTTGCACCAGCTCCAGAATCTGCAAGGCCGCCGCTTCGGATTCTTCGTAAAGGTTCGGACAGATAAGCATTCTGACGGAATCTTGCTCCTCGGGCGTAAAGGCTTCGCGGTCTTTTTTATGAATGTCAAATCGCCAAAGATCACGCTCCAAGGTGACAAGAACACGCGATTTCTCGGCATTTTGCGGCAAAAGTTCAAGCTTTTCGGTTGAAATACCGAGCGTAGATGCCATGTTGAACAAGCGAATTGCCGTGTCGGTAGTCGTTTTAAAATGAGGCAATTTCGTTGCAAAACGATCAAAGCAAAGAGACACCGTCACTTGATCGGCTTGACGCATGATTTCCTTCAACACGCTATATTCCTGTTTGGTAAAACTGGTGAAAGAATCAATATAAACATTACAGCCGTCAAAAAAAGAATTGTTCTCCAGTGTTTCTGCCATGCGCAACAGGCGGTCGGGAAGATCGCTTCCCATACAATCCTCCAGCTTGGAGCTGTAAACACTGTCCAGCAAAGCAATATCATAGAGCTTGTTTTTAAGGGGATGATCCTCAGGGAGTTGATTGGCAACGTTCTCCAAGTCCTGCGGTGTGGTTCCGTTCATGCGCAATTCGTTCACGCTTTGCAGCATCAGTGCGGTCAGACTGGTATCCTTGGCGGCGTTTTTCTTGTATTCGCGCAAAACAGAAGACATGGAACGTATCGTATCCCACATCAAAAGAGTCCGCATTCCGCCCGACAAGGATTCGCGCGTGATCCCGCCGTATTTTCGAAACACCTTATCCGAAAGCCCCGAAAAATGCACCACCTCGAAATACAGGCGCGCCTCGGGAGGAAGCAAACGGGGAACGTCGAATTCACTGATATATGCCTGTTGCTCGGGAACCAGCAAGAAACACCGTTTTTTGTTTTGGATATCCTCGCGGATACAATCCATCAAATACGCGGTCTTTCCCGATCCCGATACACCGTAAATTAGCTTCAGCATTGTGATTCCTCTTTCTGTTTTTTCTCAAGCAGCCGTAAATTTCGAGCGATCGTCTCACGTCCGCGCCACGCAAAGGCTCTTTTTGCAAACTCCTCGTCAGTCATTTTTGACAGCGACTCCTCGGTCAAATGTGCAATCGGATCCTCCTTAAAGAAGGGGATCGGGGAGTACAACGAGCCGCTTTCCCGTGCTCTTATTGTATGCGGGCAAACCTCCTGACAAAGATCGCAACCCCAAGCACTACCATAGCAAAGAATGGTGTTTTTCTCCTCGTCCGACAGCTCTCCCTTCTTTTGTGTCAAGGCAGAGAGACAAGTTCCGCACTTTTGCATCGGGCAAACAGCACGGCACGCGCCGCAATCCTCACACACCTTGATCCCGTGCGCCTGGCATGGGAGGATCGCATCGGTAACGATCTCTCCCAAAAATATATAGGAAGAGTATTTTTGGGTTAGGAGGAGGTGATTTTTTCCCATCACGCCCAATTCGGCACGTGCGGCGGCATCGATCTCGTTGATCGGAGAATGATCGGCAAATCCGGCAAAGCGATACTGCGGAAAATGCTCATTCAAAAGAGGGATCAGCTCCGCAAACAACTCTTTATAAAAGAGATGATAGTCCTTGGAAACCGAATACGCCGAAACGTTACGGGTTTCAAGGTCGCAATTCTTGGTATAGTAGGGGATCGCCAGCATACAAACCGTTCCCGTCTTTCCGATTCCTGCACGCTCCAACAGGTAAGGACGCACGATCAGGCAAGCATCAAGCGGGATAAAAGCATAGCAATCGATCCTTTTCTTTGCGAAAAAATCAGATAAAAATGAAAACATGGCTTTTCCTTTTTTGTTTTATGTGTTATAATAAGATAAGTTACTTCCATTATATCAGAAAAGATCGTAAAAAGCAATAAAATCTCGTTTTTTCAAGGATTTTTTCAATCTTCATCATTTTACCGTCACAAAAGATTTGTATAATAGGAGAACAATAGTACATAAATCTGTTCTTCAGGAGGTTCTGTTACATGATGGACAACCAAAACCATGACTTTCATCAAGACAACACAGATATAACTTCTCCGAATCCGATCAACAATCAGGAGGCGGCAACACCGATGCAAGCCCAACCGGGGCAAACCTATCGGTATGTTTTTTCCGCTACCGATCAGGCACCGCAACCGCAGAAGCCCGAACCCAAACGAAATGATACGCTCAAACGCATTTTGTTTTCTGTGATCACCATCATTCTTTCGGCATCAATTGCGTTGTTTGCAGGATTTGCGGGGGCTTTACTTGCAAATTCAATCAACCAAGAGGAGAATCCCGACACCCATGATGCTCCCGATTCTTCTCAGCTCTATCAAGAGAATGCCGAAACGATTTTGAGCAAAGATGAAACCGAAAACTCGATCTACGGCTCCGCGGGAGAAGATGTTTTCACCGTCTCACAAGTCGTTCAACAGGTACAGGACAGTGTGGTCGTGATCGATGTACAGGTGCTTGTCTCGTCTTTCTACGGCTCTTACCTTTCCTCGTCCTCGGGTAGCGGTGTGATCGTCTCTGCCGAGGGATATATTCTGACCTGTAACCATGTTGTGGAATCGGCAAAGGAGATCACGGTAACACTCACATCGGGCAGTAAATATAAGGCATCGTTGGTAGGAACCGATCCCGAAAACGATCTTGCAGTCCTGCGCATTCAACCCAAAGACACCGAGCCGTTGACCTATGCAAAACAAGGCTGCAGCGGAAAGCTTGTGGTAGGGGAGAAGGTTGTTGCAATCGGAAATCCGCTCGGCTCACTGGGCGGAACGGTGACCGACGGAATCATCAGCGCGACAGACCGCCTGGTAACCACCTCGGATAATCAACAAATGACGCTTCTGCAAACCAATGCGGCAATTAACCAAGGAAACTCGGGCGGCGGATTGTTCAATATGGACGGTCAGCTCATTGGCATCGTCAATGCAAAGTATGCGGCAACAGGCGTGGAAGGCTTGGCGTTTGCGATCCCGATCGATCTTGCGTATGAGGTAGAGCTTGATCTGATCGAGCATGGATATATCCGAGGGATCGTGGATCACGGCTTGGAAACGCTGGATGTTACGGAAAAAGATAAAAACTATTATTACAAAAAATTCAAGATCGAAAAAACAGGGGTATATATCGTATCCGCGAAGTACGATTCGGATGCACTGAGAAACATGGACCGAATCGTATCGGTCAACGGAACCGCAATCGCCACAACCGAAGAGCTGAATGCAATTGTTGATCAACTCAAGGTGGGAGACACGGTCAAGCTGGAGATCGAACGGGACGGCGAAACTTTTGAATACAGCATGACGTTGCGTGAATACGTCCCGGATCACATAGAACAAGAAAATTAAACGATTTGATAAAACCTAAGAAAGGATGATTTCGGAAATGTATCACATTTTGGTTGTTGACGATGAATCTCGCATTCGCGCGATCATCCGTAAGTATGCCGAATTCGAAGGGCATACGGTGTCCGAGGCAGCAGACGGTATGGAAGCTGTTTTACTGTGCCGAAGCAATACCTACGATCTGATCATTATGGACATCATGATGCCCGAATTGGACGGTTTCTCGGCTTGCCGCGAGATCCGCAAGACCACACAAACGCCGATCATCATGCTCTCTGCCAGAGGAGAAGAATATGACCGCATCAACGGGTTTGAGGTTGGCATTGACGACTATGTCACCAAGCCCTTTTCGCCAAAGGAATTGATGCTGCGCATTGATGCGATCATGAAACGCGTAAAAAATCCTGCAGCAAGTCACGAAACGGCTAAGCAGCCAAATGTTGTGATCGAGCTTGATCACGGCAATCTGCGCGCCGATGTGACCGCCCGATTGGTGTTTATCGATGGAAATCGAGTGGAAATGTCCCCCAAAGAATACGATCTGTTCTTTTATTTGTTGAAAAACCGAAACATTGCACTTTCACGCGAAAAGCTCTTGTGTGAGGTTTGGGGCTACGACTTTTTCGGTGACGCGAGAACACTGGATACCCATATCAAGCTGCTCCGCAAGAGCTTGGGCAGATACAGCCATTATATCGTCACGCTTCGCGGTGTTGGATATCGCTTTGAAGGATCATGAAGAAAGGTAAATTAAAAAAAAATAAAAACGGTCTCAGTGTCCGCTGGAAATTGTTGTTTTACATGACGGTATTTGTGATCGTTATCCTATTGATCACTTGGTTTTTCCAGATCTTTCTGTTGGGAGATTTTTACCGTTCGGTCAAAAAGAATGAAATGACCGAATCGGCAAACAAGCTGATCACATATCTTGATTCCGATGAATTAGATCAGGTTGCCAAGAAAAACGCGGTGGATCACTCACTTTATATTGTGATTTATCGATTGAACGCAGACTCAGCCGAAAGGATCGTACAGGCGGATGATACGGGAGACACGATTCCCGTATCCCTTTCCTTTGAGGATGTGCAAAGATTGCGTGAAAAAGCAAAAGAAAGCGGCGGCTCATTTTTTTCAAGACGGGCATTCGGTCACGTAGATGTTCCCGAAAAAGATTTTACGGATATGATCACCTCGTTGTTTGATCCGGATGAGCAAGAGGCTAAATTTCCCGATAAAAGCATGCGCTTGATCCATGTAAGTGTTGCAACGGGAACAGACGGACAGGAATATCTGATTCTTTTGGACACCAGTCTGCAGCCCTTGGATTCCACCGTCCGCACCCTGACCACACAGTACCTTTGGATCATGATCATTATTCTGGTTGCGGCAATTATCATGGCACTGATCCTGTACCGCAAAATTTCGGCTCCGCTGATCCGTATGAACAAGGCGGCAAAGATTCTTTCCGAGGGAAGATATGACGTTGATTTTGCGGGTGACGGTTATCGGGAAACCCGCGAGCTTGCAAGCACACTGAACTATGCCGCACACGAGCTTTCCCGCGCAGATCATCTGCAAAAAGAGCTGATCGCAAACATTTCTCACGATCTGAGAACACCGCTCACGCTCATCAAGGGATACAGTGAAGTCATGCGTGATTTTCCCGAGGAGACCACTCCCGAAAATATGCAGGTATTGATTGATGAAACTGCCCGTCTTTCCGACCTGGTAAACGATCTCTTGGATCTTTCAAAAATGCAGGCAGGGGCGCGCGTATTGACTCCCGAATATTTCGATATCACAGACGCCACGCAAGAGGTGCTTGCCCGTTACGATGCGCTGCTGCGACACCGCGGATTTCAAATGGATTTCCGCTTCGATGCCTCGGTTTGGGTATGTGCTGACCGCGGAATGATCCTACAGGTGCTTTATAACCTGATCAACAATGCGGTCAACTACTCGGGGGAGGACCACCGAATCGTGTTAACGCAAACCAAAACCGATAAAACAGTTCGCCTGAGTGTTACCGATACGGGTGCGGGAATTGCCCCCGAGGAATTGCCCCTGATCTGGGATCGCTACTATAAAGTGGATAAGGTACACAAGCGCGCGATGATCGGAACGGGACTTGGTCTTTCCATCGTAAAGGAAATTCTGGAGCTGCATCATACGATCTACGGCGTTGACAGCACAATTGGCATCGGCTCTACCTTCTGGTTTGAGCTTCCGATCTCACAGAACCCTCAAAATGACATTCAAAACGGAGATATGACATGAAATCCTGCATCCTGAAATTTTTGAAATGCCCAACCTGCGGGGCATCCATGACACAAACCGAGGACGGCAAGGTTTGCCGTTGCACGGGGCAGAAAACACATTGCTTTGATTTTGCCAAAAGCGGTCATATTCATCTGGGAGGTCCCCACGCGGGGGACGGAGACACCAAGGAAGCGGTGCTTTCGCGCAGAAGCTTTTTGGATGCTGGATATTATGAGCTGTTATCCGATAAGATCAATCAGATTCTGGATTCGCTCGGTGCCGTTGCCGTGTTGGACGCCGGTTGCGGGGAAGGCTATTACACCAACCGCATGGCAAAAGATCGCGCGGTACTGGGAATTGATCTCTCCCGTGCAGGGATAGAATACGCGGCAAGACGCGCCAAGCAGACAGGAACGGGTGCGGCGTTTGCCGTTGCAAGTATTTTCGAGCTTCCCGTACAAAACGGCTCTCTGGATGCAATCACCAACATTTTTGCCCCTTGCGCAGAGACTGAGTTCTGCCGAGCGCTCAAACCGGGCGGACATCTTTTACTGGTTGGAGCAGGAGAGAGACATTTGATGGGATTGAAAAAACAGTTGTATGAGAATCCTTATCAAAATCCCGGACGCGCCGATCTGCCACAGAAAATGACCGAGGTTGCAAGGCATCGAATTCAAGCCAATATCACGGTCAACGGCAGGGAACAGATTCAAGCGCTGTTTTCAATGACGCCTTACTATTGGAGAACCTCCCAAAAGGACAAAGCAAAGCTGGAAACCATCGACGAACTCGCAACCGAGATCGACTTCGATCTGTTCGTTTACAGAAAGGATCACGAACAATGAAAGTATCGGTGTGCATTCCCATGTACAATGAAAACAGGATCATTGCAACCACCGCAAAAAAGCTGTCGGACTATCTGCAAAAAAACTTTGATGACTATGAAATCCTCTTTTGCGATGACGGAAGCACAGACGGCTGTGGAAAGACCGTTGCGGATCTGAATCTTCCGAATATTCGTGTGATCAGCTTTTCATCCAACCACGGAAAAGGCTTTGCGGTTCGCAAGGCGATTCTGGAAGCGGTTGGAGATATCCGCTTGTTTTTGGATGCAGATCTTGCTTACGGTGTGGATGTGATAGGAAAGATCGTCAAAGCCTTTGAGGAACAACCCAACACCGACCTTGTATTGGGTTCCAGAAATCTGCAAAAGGACGGATACGACGGATACACCTTTTGGAGAAAACTTGCATCAAAAGGATATCTGCGCCTGTTGTGCCGTGTGGGAGGGTTGAAAATCTCCGATTCTCAGTGCGGATGCAAGGCTTTCTCGGCAAAAGCCGCAAAAAGTATCTTTTCTCGGTGTGAGGTAGACCGCTTCGCATTTGATTTTGAAGCCATTCTTTGGGCAAACAAATTGGAATACAAAGTAACCGAGATCCCTGTCAAAGTACTGTATCACGGAGACTCCAAGGTTCGTGTGGTTCGAGATTCGTTTCGTATGATCAAAGATGTACATGCTATGCGAAAGAGAATAGTAAAAGCCCAAGTAGAAAGATCATAGGGAAGTGCTTGAGAAAAGGAAAAACGGTTTTACTTTCGCTTTTCTTTTGTTATGTCTGTATTATAACACGTATTATGTCCGTTTTTGCGGACATGATATTGGAATCAAAAAAAGACAGGAGCGACTCCTGTCTTTTTTCTGCAATTAAATCTTTTTCTTTTCAAGGATGCGTTCTTTACATGCTTCCCAAGAGCCTTCCACAAAAGCATCTTTATACAATCTCAAGGCCATGTTATGATTCATAATGATCATAACAACATTGTCTTTCTCTTTTATTTTTTGAATCGTTCTGTATTGGAATTTGCTGACAGACGTGTGCTCGGTCAGCACAATTTCATCATCCAAAAATTCGGTGGTGCGCATCCATTCCGTAACACCATAAGTAGTTGACATTAATTTGTATCTTTTTGACCAAACAACAAAACGCTGAATAAAAAGCTTATATACTGCTAATACAAGTATGAGCGCATAGAGGTAGATCGCCTTCCAATCAAAAGCCATCACGATACCAAAAACCAGCCCCACCAAGCCAACAACACCTACAACACACCAAAGAATAAATAAAACGATATTTGCAGCTCCGTTCAGGTGATACTCCTTTGCCCATGATTTGACAAGATCTTTTGTGATTTTGTATTCGTTCTTCATTTTCTGTTCTCCTTTACTGATTGATTAGTAAAAATCGTTTAAGCAGCTTCCTCTTGCAAAACAAACTCAGAATTCAGAGACATTTTAAAATATTCATTATTTCCATTATCAACAAGAATCAGGGTATTCTTTTCTGTAACTTCAAAAACAAATACTGTACTTTGAGAAGTTGCCGTAATTCGAGTTCCTTCAACCACAAAAGAACCGTGTTCAGCATAAGAAATAGAAGCACTCGCTCCCATCGAAAAGGTATGATCTTCAAAGTTCAAACTCAAATAAGGAGTCATATATTCTTCAAAATCACCAACCATATAGTATGTTCCGGAAGGTAAATTGATGGGATCAAGCTCGTCATATTGACAAGCTATAAAACTAACACATATAAAAACCGTCAGAAAAATCACCAATGCTTTTTTCATATTACCATCCTCCATGTTTTTTGTTGATACAATAACTATATCATACTTATTATGTTTTGTCAATATAAGGTCAACCTAAATATTTCTTTACCAACGCTATTGCAATTAAAAATAGAATACCCAATATATAAAACCGTATTTTTCTCCATTTGGTAGGCTTTTTAGGTACCGGGATTCCCTCAATTTCTTTCATTTCATTAACGGTAATGTGGCTTTTACAGTTTGGACATTCAAATTCATCCCAAGTAAATTGAACATCTCCCACCGCAAAATTGCCTCCGGGCATACTAAAATCAAAATCCTTTGCTTCAGGCGAGTTGGAATTAACCACTTTTGAAACAGAAACTTTATCTAATTTTGTTTTACATTCGGGGCAAAAATGGTCTTTTTTGAAATATAAAACGTCACTATATTCTCATTTATATCCTTGAGGCATATCCATACCGCCTTTCTTTGCTCCATTATATCACACTTTCGCCAATAAATCAAGGCGAAGCCTTATATATTCAATGAAATCGTGCGGAGTTGCTTTGCAACTCATTGCACGATGAAATCCTCACTTCGTTCGGATGAAATCTTCGGCGTTCCGCCTCAGATGAAATTAAATCCGCCCCTTCTCCTGCCGCAAGGCAGATTTCATCGCGAAGCGATTTCATCCACCGAAGGTGGATTTCTTCCGCAGAAGGCGGATTTTGTTGAAAAAAGCACACATTGTCTGCCAAGAC
>JAFTKI010000036.1 GCA_017453335.1 Clostridia bacterium | reverse complement strand
TCCGCTGGAGAAGGCTAACGGTAGCCGCTTTGTAAAAACTATACGCGGATGACAACCACCACGCATGCGTGGTGGTCTCCCTACGATCATAGACAGGAGCACCGATTTGCGGTTGCGCACTATCAATGCCTTCCCCAGCGGGGAAGGTATCACGAGCTTGCGAGTGACGGAGGAGGAGAGACGGCTACGCTGTTTGTTTGCACTGATGCGGTTAGGTAAGATTCAGACAAAAGGAACTATCAAGTAGAGGAATTATACCAAAGCGCATCAAGGCTCTTCTCATCCGCCTCGTTCCTCGGCACCTTCTCCGCTGGAGAAGGCTAACGGTAGCCGCTTTGTAAAAACTATACGCGGATGACAACCACCACGCATGCGTGGTGGTCTCCCTACGATCATAGACAGGAGCACCTATTTGCGGTTGCGCTTTATCAATGCCTTCCCCAGCGGGGAAGGTGTCACGAGCTTGCGAGTGACGGATGAGGAGAGACGGCTATACTGTTTGTTTGCAATAATGTAAATAGGTAAGATTCAAATATCAGAATTATCTTTTCCTTTTTATGATTTCTGCAGGTTTTTCTTATTTATTTTGCATTGACAAGGCTTTGATAAAATGGTATAATGAACAAAAATAAAGCTGTTCAAAGGAGAAAAAAGCTTATGTTTTTTCAACCGCGTTTGCATAAAAAACAATCGGATCGCGTGATTGCCATCACCACCGATACCGTATTGGAGATACAGGCAGAAACACCGAAAAAGTACATCATGGAGACCTTTGCCAAGGAGTTTCACAAAAAGCCCGAGGCAGGGGATCTGGTATGCCGCAAGCTGACCTTGGCGATCGGAATTCCCGAGGATGTTCGCAAGGAGGTTTCCAAGACCGTAACCATCAGCGGAAACCGCGAGGAATACGTTGTGATCCTTGGCGAGGAAAGCTTTGTATACGCCACCGAGGAATCGGGACTCTTGTTTGGTTTTGCAACCCTGATCCAGCTCAAGGATTGGAAGGAGAACACCGAGTGCCTGATCTACGATTATCCCGACTGTGCGGTGCGCGGCTTCCGTGTTTATATGCCGGGACGCGAAAATATCGGCATTTTCAAGGATATGATCGACCTGTTGGTCTACTATAAATTCAACGCCATTATCTTGGAGGTCGGCGGTGCGATGGAATACAAAAAGCACCCCGAGATCAATGAAAAATGGGTGGAATTTTGCGATGATATGCGCCGTTACTCCAACCGTGCCGACGAGGTTCGCGCAAAATATCCCTACATGAAAAACTCGGTTCACTGTGAAAACGGTGACGGCAGCTATCTGACACAGGAGGAATGCCGCGATATTGCCGCTTATTGCCGCGAGCGCGGATTGGATATCATTCCCGAGTGTCCCACGCTCAGCCACGCCGACTATCTGCTCCTGCCGCATCCCGAATTTGCAGAACGTGAGAATGATGAAGTACCCGACACCTATTGTCCTCGACACCCCGACGTCTATCCCTATGTTTTCGAGGTGCTGGACGAGGTGATCGATGTATTCCAACCCAAGTGCCTGCATATCGGTCACGATGAATTCTATTCGATGTGTATCTGCGACCGTTGCAAGGGCGCCGATCCCGTTGACATTTATGTAAACGATATCCGCGTGCTTCGTGATTACCTTGCTTCGAAGGGAATCGAGACCATGATGTGGGGCGAAAAGCTGCTCAAGGCGATCAGTCCCTCGGGCAAGCACTACGGCGGCTGGTATGACGAAAAGGATTACAACGGAATCAAATTCAAGGTTCCGGATATGTATCATTGTGCTACCCGTATGCCGAAAAACGTGAATTTCCTGAACTGGTATTGGTCGTTCGGCACGCATCTTGACCGCGTATACCATGATAACGGTCACAAGATGCTGTACGGCAACTTTGATGCTTTGAAATGTGAGGATTACCGTCAACGTATCAATTGGGGTTGCCGCGGCGGCTTTGTTTCCAACTGGGGAACCAACGAGCCCGAATATATGCAGCGCAACGGATGCTATTACACGCTGATCGGCACGGCTTATGTATTCTGGAGTGCCGATTATGACACACCCGACAGCAGTGCTGTGGCAGATCTGGTGCTTGCTGAGGCATACAGAATGCACTACAAGGGCATGGAGAATCTGATCCGCGTCACCCACACTGCGCAAACCTATTTCAAATATCATCCCTTCTGGTGCGGAACCTTTATCGAAGATGAGGTTTATATGTTGGGACACTATCGCTTGACCTATACCGACGGCACCGTGGCGGAATTCCCCGTAAAATACGGTACCAACATCGGTCCTTCCTTGGATGCAAAGGAGCTGGAAAACACCGAATACGATCCTGAAAGCGGTTCTCAGGGAACCAGCTTCCGCGAGGTTTCCTGCACAACACTTCCGAAGATGGCAGACGGATCCGCGCAGTACGAGTGCTGCTATGAAAATCCGCATCCCGAAAAGAAGGTTGATAGCTTTGTGTACGTTCCGTGCAAAGGCAAAGAAGCGATCACCGTCAAGCTGTTTGACGTAAAATTCTAACATTGATCGGAGAACCGATATGAATCTGACAATCGAACAGATCAAAAGCGTGACCTTTGGTGCGCTTCGGATCGAGGAACAAAGTAACGGCTTGCATTTCTATAAATGCACACAAAAGCAGATCGATGCTTGGTATGTGCTTTCCAAAACCTTGGGAACGCGTGCGGAACTGACAGCTCCCGGTGTGCGCTTGGATTTTCATACGAATTCCAAGCACTTATCCTTCGGGGCGATCGGAGAATTTGAGGTCTATATCAACGGCCTTTTCCGTGCAAAGTACAATATGGAGAAGCTTGGAGGCAGGGCAGAGCTTGCTCTTTGCGATCCTTTGGGCGATGCTTTGGATGAGGTGCGTGTCACGTTGATTTTTCCGAGCCATTTTTTGGGAGCTGCTTTGCAACGCCTTTCCTTGGATGACGGCTCGTATATCATGCCGCATCAATTTGATCGAAAGATCCTGTTTATCGGAGATTCGATCACACAGGGCTGGGATTCGGGCTACGATTCCTTGTCTTACGCTTGGAGAGTCATGCGCTTTTTCAATGCCGATGGCGTGGTCAACGGCGTTGGCGGCGGATATTTCCATCCAACGGTATTTGATCACATCGATTTTGATCCCGATATCGTGATCCTGGCGCTTGGAACCAACGATTTTTGCAAGAATTCCACCACCGAGGAAATGCGCGCAAAGGTATCGGGCTTTATGGATCCTTTGGCAAAGGAGTACGCAGGGAAAACGATTTTTTGTCTGTCTCCGATATGGTGTGCCGCTCAGGAAAAGCCGATGGGGCATTTCCGCGATTGCCGCCGTGTTGTGATCGGGGAAGCGAAAAAGCGGGGATTTATCCATATCAACGGGCTTGATCTTGTGCCGCCCGATCCTGTGTTCTTCGCAGATGCAACACCCTTGCATCCCAACGCACTGGGCTTTGGCATTTATGCCGAGAATCTGATCCGCGAAATGCAGAAATATTTATGATCCTTTTTGGGGCTGATCGATTCAGCCCCCTTTTTTGTATCAAATCCCCTTGCAATCCGAGAAATTTTCTTGTATAATAAGGGTAAGAACTTTGATAAGGAGCGCGTGATGTTACTCAAATCAAAATGGATCACCTATCAGACCGGAGAATACAAGGATCTGAACGAAAAATACGGCAATCCGTCGCCTTATTTCCGTAAAAGCTTCGTTTGCCCCCAAAAGCCGACCAAGGCAACGCTTCAGATGTCCGCGTTGGGCGTTTGGAAGGCATATATCAACGGGCAGAGCGTGGGAGACGATTATCTGTCGCCCGGCTGGGTGGACTATTCCAAAAAACTGCCGCTTGTGAGCTATGACGTGACCAATCTTGTGAAAGAGAATAACGCCATCGGTGTGGTTCTTGGCGATGGTTGGGCGGTTGGACATCTTGGCTCCAACTATACCTTCAAGCGCAACAACTACAGCGATCGCATCGAATTTACCGCACAACTGACGCTGGAATATGCCGACGGAACGTCCGAGACGGTCTCTACCGACAATTCCTGGCGGGCAACCAAGGGCGAGATTCTGCGAAGTGACCTGTATATGGGTGAGTATATCGACCATCGCCTGTCGCTCGGTAATTTTTCTGCTTGGGATTACGATGATTCAAGCTGGGATCATGCCGAGGAGGTCGTGTTCAAATTCTCCCGTAACATCTTTTTGGAAGCGGTCAAGATCCCGCCGATCCGCGTGATGCACCGCCTGGAGGGCAAGCTGATCGCTCAAATGGGGAATACTTACTTGTACGATTTCGAGCAAAATATGGCGGGTGTACTTCACTTTTTCGTCAAAGGAACGCGTGGTACCAAGCTGACCGTGCGCCACGGCGAGCTTTTGGTGGATGAAAAGCTGTATACCGAGAACCTGCGGAAAGCCGAGGCAACCGATACCTATATTTTGTCGGGAGAGGGAAGCGAGGAGTTTCGCCCGCTCTTTACCTACCACGGCTATCGCTATGCCGAGATCACGGTGGAGGGTGAGGCAGAGCTTTCGGGAGTTGCTACCGAGGTCATGTATACCGACCTGCCCGTAGCGGGGGAGTTCCGTTGCTCGGATCCTGTGGTCAACCGCGTTTACGAAAACGCCTTGTGGGGACAGCGATCCAATTTTATGAGCGTTCCCACCGATTGTCCGCAAAGAGACGAGCGTCTCGGCTGGACGGCTGACACACAGATCTTCTCCCTGAGTGCCATGTACAACATGGATTGCAATGCTTATTACCGCAAATATCTTGCCGACATCCGTGACACACAGCTTGGAAACGGTGCGATCCCCAGCGTAGCTCCTATGCCGCATGTTGGTTCCTTCGCTTATACGGGACGCGAGGTTGCCGCAGGCTGGAGCGAGGCACCTGCCGTGATCGCACACTATCATTACAGAATGTACGGCGACAAAGCCGTGTTGCGCGATACACTTCCCATGCTGCGCCGCCTGTTGGAATACTACGCCGCAGAAAGCCCCGACGGGATCCGTTCGGGGGAGGGCGCTTACGGAGATTGGCTCTCGCTCGGAACGCCGACCGATCTCGGCCTTGTTTCCACCGCTTATTACGCTTATGCCTGCAAGCTTGCAATGGAATTTTGCGAGATATTGCATTATCGGGAAGAAGCCGAGGAATACAGTGCGCTGTTTGCGTTTGTCAAATCCGCGTTCCGCGCACGGTTCTTGACAGAAGAGGGAAGACTGACATCGGATACCCAAAGCGCGTATCTGCTTGGCTATCAGTTTGGTTTGCTCGAAAGGGAAGAGGCAAAGCCCAATCTGCTGCGCACGCTCAGACGGGCGAATAACAAGCTGACCACGGGATTTTTGGGTGTGAAGTATCTGCTGCCCACCCTGTGCGAGTTTGGCGAGAGTGATCTTGCTTATGAGATCATTACCAATCGGGAATATCCGGGCTGGGGCTATTCAGTGCTCAACGGCGCAACCACGATCTGGGAGCATTGGGACAGCTACACCAAGGATCGCGGCATCCTGGGCGGTATGAATTCCTTTAACCATTATTCCCTTGGCTCCTGCACCGAGTGGATGTACGCGTATTGCCTCGGGATTCAGCCCGATGATACAGAGGTTGGCTTTAGGACCAAGCTCAATCTGCATCCTTATATGGATAAAACGGGCAGGATCACGGTTGCCTGCGGATATTACACCGCCCCCGCAGGACGGATCTATGTGGAGTGGGAGCGAAAGCCCGACGGCTGTTATCTTTATCACGCCGATGTGCCAGAGAGCATTGAGGTCGATTTTGCATTTGACGGAATGAAGACACTTTCCAAGATCGCCAAGGATGGACACTATACGTATCTTTTAAGAATTGAGGAATGAAAAGAATTGCCTGTCGCACAAAAACTGTGCGGCAGGCAAAATGTTCGAAGAAGTAAAAAATAAAAAGTTAATAAGGTTGAAAAAATTTAAAAAGTTAGAGAAACCGACCGATTTCTATTGACTTTTCGCTTCCATTCTGTTATAATAATAAAGTACAAAATTTCGAAACCGTATAATTTTTTGCATTTTGTATTTTCAACGGGGTGTGGCGCAGTTGGTAGCGCGCGACGTTTGGGACGTCGATGCCGCAGGTTCGAATCCTGTCACTCCGACCATATCGAGTGTTCATAACAGATTTCAGTTATGGACACTCGATATTTTTTATGTCTGCATTTATATTTTGTTGTTAGGAGTAGCGTTTTTCTACTCTTTTTCTTTTAGATTGCGTTGGGTAAGTATTCGATTGCTACGCCTTGACGGGAGTCGAGGATAAAGTGTGGGCGTTGGATGATGCCGGGGATGT
>JAFTKI010000035.1 GCA_017453335.1 Clostridia bacterium | reverse complement strand
GAAGCGACAGACAGCCTTCCTCGGTGTCGTAAGCACCGTCCTTATTGATGATTTCAGGGTTAAGCATCACCGTATATTTGCTCGCGGATGAACCGCGAGCCGGAGCTAATCCGCTCTCGTCAAGAAAGGCGATAATGCGCTTACGCACGCCGATCATATTCGCTGCCATGCCGACACAGGTTTCTCTGTGCGCCATCAGCGTATCAAGCAAGTCCTGTGCAACCTGCAAATCCTCTTTCGTAGCGACCTCCGACTTTCCTGCAAGGAATATCGGATCATGCATCAGTTCTTTAATCATATCTTCACTCCATAAGTCCAAAATGCTTGGCGATCATATCGCAAACCTGCTCTCTCGTATCCGTGCCGTTTTCCTCGCGCACGACCGTGAAAAAACCGCTGTTTGCGTATTCGTCGTAGTGTTCTTTGCTGTTGATACGTTCCAGACCCTTGCGATAGTTGTCCATAACAGCTGAGGGATCATCACAGCTGTCGATCACGCCGAGAAGAAACTGTTTTTCGGGATCCTCGCGGTCAAAGAAGCGATCCACAATCATGGACTGCGGCGATAGCATGACTGCGACGTGATTGTAATCGGAGATTTCCTTGAGAACATCAAGAGGAATATTTGTATCCACGATCACCTTCTTGTCTTGCGATATGGCGATCAGCTCGGCAACCTCAAACTCTGCCGCCTCGCGACCTACAGCATACATCCACCGCTCGTATTCCTCGGGCGTGCGAGTGACAAATTCGCGCCAATCGGTGAGGCTCCTGTTGTAGCAGAGATCGGGATGCGTTTCGGGTGTTGCCACGATCTCGGAGACCGCCATGTGATAATTCTCACCGCAGCACACCATGTCGTACCGCTCGGCAAGCATCTTGACCGTTGTAGACTTGCCGGCGTATGCAGTTCCGGTGATGAAATATACGTTTTTCAGATAGTGCTTCAGAATGTTGTTTTCAATCTTCATTTTCGTACCTTTTTGTTTATTCAACCCCGTGCATTTCCATCAAGTCGCGCAGGTCTCCGAAGCTCTTATTGTATTGAGCTTGGGAGATCGCGCCGCTGTCAAGGAATGTGTCGAGTAACTTCTTCTGCTGACGGAACAGATTGACCTTCTGCCAACGCTCCTTTGTCATGAGATTGGAGTGCCCTGTGCGGATCTCGCCGAGGAGCGACACTTCGATCCCCTCGGTCTTGCGCTGATAGACGAATCCCAGCTTTTCCTGCACGTGGCGGCTTTTCTCGTTGCCATCGTAATAGCCGCACCAGATGCGGTTCATACCGAGATCATCGAACGCGTAACGAAGCATCTCGCGCGATGCCTCGGGAATGAGTCCCTGCCCCCAGAACGGCTTGCCGATCCAATAGCCAAGCTCGTATTCATCGTCCGCTTCGGCAAGGTCGTTGCGGTGAAAACCGATGCTGCCGATTGGCTTACCGTCTTCTTTCAGGCACACGGCAAAGGTATCGGGCGCGGACAGCACCGTGCGGATAATCTCGCGGCTATTCTCCACGCTTGTGTGAGGCGGCCATCCGGCAGGCAGACCCACCTCGGGGTCGCTGGCGTATGTGTATAAATCCTCTGCGTCACTCTCGCACCACGAGCGGAGAATGAGGCGGTTTGTTTCTAAAATCATAGCAATATCCTCTGTACCTGAATCAAATGAAATCATTTAACCGCCTTGATCGTATATGTCGCGCCCCAAGATTTCAGCACTTGAACCGATGCAAATCCAGCCTCAAGCAGTGCTTCGGTTTCGTGCTGTACGGTGAGCGGTGTATCATAGTGATAAAACTCGTCATCGCGGATTCCCTGCTCCGCTTTCAATGCGTTCAGGTTATTTCGGTGCGTCTGTTCCTCATCATCGGTGGCAGCAAAATAATCGGTCAGAATCAAGTAGCCGTTCGCCCTCAGCGCGGTGTGCAGTTTCTTATAAAGTGGGATCTTTTCGTCCTTTGTGAAGTGGTGCAAGCTTTCCACGGAAACGGCGGCGTCAAAGACGTTCTCACCCAGCGGAACGTCGAAATATGAGCCGACGATCAACGTGATGTCCTTATCCGTGAATTTCTTTTTCAGCGCATTCAGCATTGCCTCGGACAGGTCAATGCCGGTCACCCTTGCTGACGGACAGAGCGGAAAATATTTTTCCAGCTCCAAACCCGTACCACAGCCTAAATCAAGAACACGGCTACCTTTAGCTGTCGGCAGCAGACTTGCGGTGAACGGATAGAACTCGTCTGCCGCTTCAATGCCCGTCATCATGTGTTCATCGTATCCGTTTAATCTATTTTCAAAAAATTCAGCCATCTTTTCAAGCATGGCGATACTCCTTCAAATCGTAATTTTCATCTTATCCGTAATACTTATCGATTCCACCGTAGCCAACAATCAATTTCCCTTCGCGCGTCTTTTTGATAAAGCTTTCAAGTCGCTTTTTGAACTCGTCGGGGCGTTTTCTTGCCGCATCGATATAAGCGACACGAATGCGCTTGTAAGGCTCAGACAATTTCTCGTAGTTTTCAAACGCAACGGCATCGTTCTTTATGGCATCGATGATATCCGTTGGGAAAACATACGGCGCACGAATCAAGGGGAGCACACCTTCCCGTATGCTTGGGTGAAGCAGCCCTTGTTCGTCAAGCCAAATCAGTCGTTCTATGTTCGGGCGCGAATAGGGACTTCCCTTTTTTCTCGGTGTAAATCGCTGTGCGCGGTGCGTGGGATCAATGTGCTTAATGGTACTGTCGATCCAACCGAAGCAAAGAGCTTCTTCTACCGCATCGTTGTAGGAAAGCGCCTTGTCGCCCGACTCCTTCATCGGAAAAACGAACCAAATCTCACTTTCCGTTTCAAAGTGCTCGGCAAGCCACTCGCGCCATGCTTTTCTCTCACTTGTGTAAATTGTTTTCATTGTTTTGCTCTGAAAATTAGATTTGTTAATTCCACAATTCTTTTTTTACTAAAATATACTCGTTACTTCGCAGCACTTCCTCAAATCCACATTTGAGGAATAATTCAACAGAAGAATTGTCAATGGCGATATCATCATAGAGTTCCTTTATGCCGTTTTCTTTTGCAATTTCGCATAGAAGCTGTAACGCCTTGCGACCATATCCTTTTCCACGATACGGAGCGTAAATAACGACATCAGCAATGTAAATCTGTCTTTCTTCGTCAAAATAATATGCTACCTCACCAACGAAAGCATCATTATCCTGAATGTATCTGTAAAAACGCTTTCCGCTGTGGTCTGTAATCCATCGTTGATGCCAATTTATCCATTTTTCTTTTGGAAACGGGATTGTACCTCCATAGGCGTGATTGTAAGCCATCGTCTGCTCATCATCCATCATTTTTTCCTTAAACCACAAGTCCTCGATATGAGGTTCATACAATTCAAGCATTTCCTCACCTCGTCAAATACTTATTTTCCAAACTGTTCGGTCATTGGAATCTGTTTATTTCAAACCGCATTCTTTATACAGTTCTTCAATGCACGGGGACTTGAATGCGATATACTGCTCTATCTCATCGGGAAATAACGCGGCGGCTTTTTCTTTTACCAAGCTGTATTTCCGAACAGCTTCGGGGGTGCGTCGGAGAAAATCTCTGAATGTAATATGGCGGCGTAATTCTTCCGAATCCTGCGGACACACATATAAATGATGCAACATCAAATGGGGCTTATCAGTATATTTGAATGCTTCTCTGTCCTTGATTCCGAGGTCGCCCTCGTGGATATATCCAATCGCGCCAAGCTTTCTGACGATCTCGCCAAATACCGAATAATCCTTGATAATCACATCGATATCAATGCAAGGCTTCGCAGACATTCCTTCGACAGAGGTGCTTCCGACATGTTCAATGCCGATAATTAAAGCGCCGATTTCAGCTTCAATCTCAGTCTTGATTTCTTCAAAAGCATTTTTCCATGCTTCATCATAAGGTACGACCACAACCCGTTTTGTTCGCATCGGCACCCCCGTCAAATTCTTATTGATTCATCCCGTCCACCATCTCGCAGGGCTTTGCCGTCATTTCCACCCATGCGGGACGGAAGCCGCTTTTGATGGCATTGCGGACAGATCTGATATTACACCAGGCGGCGCAGTAAAACGGCACTTTTCCGCGGTTCAAAATCTCGATGGCACGACGGCTGGTGAGCGCTGAGGCAATTCCCTGCCTGCGATATGCGGGAAGCACGTCAATGCCGATCTGCCACATGGTATCGCAATCGGCAGAGCATCCCGCAAGTCCGACGAGCTTGTCACCGTCGTATGCGCCTACGCCGAGCACGTCAAGGTGCTTTCTGTCCTTGCAAAGAGCGTTCGACCATTCGGGCAGGTATAGGTCGGCAAAGTCGGGCTGCGTCAAAAGCCGCATTTCGTAGCACTTTGCTTCATCCAAATCTCGACATATCCGCCCTCGCGTGTCATCTTGAGCGAAGTCCGCCCGAGATCCCGCATTCACTACGCTCTGCGCTGCTTTGCAGTTCGACTCCGCTACGCTCCGTTCAGGATGACACGGGCGGACGCAGTCGAAACCCGAAGGGCGGCCGCCTTTGGCGGTCGGATCTCGCGAGAAGTCGAGGTTGCAAACTTTTAACAAGGGCGTGACTGCCCGTTGGTTCAAAGCATTCATATCCGGCAAAAAATACTCCGCCATAAAGCAGATCTTCTGCCCTTTTTCCATCAACGCATCGTTGAGCACATGCAAATGCGGTGTTTCAAACAGATGCTCCACGGGATATTTGTTGATGTAATTCTCCGCGATCTCGCGGAATTCGGGCGACACCGATGCCACCACGTTGTTTCCGTAGGACACGAGCTGACAGGAAAACGGCAGCTTCAAGTACCGCCTCGCGCCATTATTCTCACGCGACGTGACGACCACGTTCTTGCTTTTCTCAAAATCAGAAGGCTCGGCGCAAAGGTCAACGGCAGATTGCGCCATTGCGATTTTCAAAATTTCTTGGTTGGTCATATTTTTTCTCCTTTACGGAGTGTAAATTTCCTCAAATTCCTTCTGCAATAACTCAAATTGTTCTTTCAATTTTTCATCAATCAGCGAATGCTCAAGAAGCTTTGGAAATGAGATCATTGTTATACTTACCAACATTAAAATTGAATGAGAAAAATCATACGACCTCAAATCCCCGTTCAAGTTCACACCGTCCGGAGTATAATCAATAATTTCATCAATTACTTTAAGTGATTGATGAGGATAATCGCAAAACATTCGGTATAATATATATTCTCTTGGCATTTTGTTACGTTCGGTTAGCTTTTTGACACTAATATCGCCATTACCATATTGCGTTTTCAGTTGTTGAGAAGTCGATAACAATTCATCAAGTCGAGTTTGAGAAACCATATCATAAAGCTCGTTTTCTTTAATATTACGAAGCGTTTTTGATACATTGGTGTTAATATCCATTTTCAATTCTTGCAAAAAGTTTTCATTTCTTATCAATTCAATTGTCTTAAATGATAATTCCAAAATACTTCTCACTACAATATTAGCGGCTTCAGGAAGCCCTCTTTCATAAAGCAAAACCGCACTTTGGAATAGTTTGTTCAGTTCTACAATGGAAGCCGCAAGAAACTTATCCTGCTCGGAAACCGTTTTACCGACAAAGCAGTCTTGTACTTCATACAAAAAAGACTTAACCCTTAAAAGCACCCTATATTCAGTTTTATGTTCTTCTCTAAATGCAGTTATTGCCTCATTTAGTTTTAAATCCAAAAAGCCATCTTCTAATTTCAAATTGTTATTATCCATTTTTCTTATAGCCTACATATCCTTATAGGTGGTTTCAATCTTAGCCAACTTCTCAAGTGATTTACTTGCAAACTCGGGATATAGTTTGATAAAATTCTTATACAAAGCTACATGATTTCCGCTACTAACACCTATAACATTAGCTATATCTGTACGATATGTTCCCTTTTCGATTTCAATAAGAATCCACATAGCAACACTTGCTCGATATGCAAGCTTTGCATCCGACATAGGCGCATTATTAAACGTTATTCCTAATTTTTCGACACACAAAACACCTATGGCTATAACGGCAATCGTTAAAACAAATCCCCATAGTCCTCCGAGTAAATCAAACAATACAAAATAGAGGGCGGCTGCCCAAATCACCAAAATAATTTCAAGAATGATTTTGCTTTTTCGTTCTGCACCACGATATGCTTCTAATATTTGATTGAGTGTTTCTATATTCTCTTTTTTTACAATTTCGAGAGCATTGGAATCCATATCAAACCTCCATATAAATTTTCTTTATAATGTTAAATGACAATACTCGGTTCATAATCCTTTATAATTTCCATAATATCGCGCTCATACACATTTCCACATAGAACATCGCCATTAGGTGAGAACGACACACAACGCACGTCGCGCGGATCGTCCAAGTAGGGATTTCCGGGAAGCTCATCCGTGAAATACTCCGCGAGATATTTCAGCGCGTTTCCTTCGGGGAAAATGACGTTTCCCTCGTTTACGGAGCTTGCCATCTCCGCAAAGCTGTTGAGTATCTCGCGCGTTTTACTGTTGTACGGATTGTCATCTGTCGCACTCCTGAGCCACGCAGGCTGCAGGCGGATCGGGATGCCACACCCCTTTGCCTCTGCGGCAAACCGCTTCACCATGTCAAGCGGAATCGTTTCCTGATGGAAGGCATCCACCGACAAAAGAAGATCATTCACGCCGCACGCGGCAAGTCCCTCTGCGACCGCACGAATCTTATCGGCATTCTTTGAAAAATAGCCGTTGGTAATGACCTGACGTTTGGGAATATTCAGCTCCTTAGCGGCTGTCATGATTGCATAGACCGCGTCTGGGTACAGTAGCGGCTCGCCGCCAAATGTCATCACAGTTTTAATATCGTACTCCGCCGCGATCTTTCGCACCGCATCCGCGGCAATTTGCGGATCGATCCGCTCACCGCAAGAGGTGTGATTCCCCTCGGAACAGTGTTTGCACCGCCCCGTGCAGGCGTAGGTCACGACAAATTCGATCTTGTTCAGATGTTTCAGATATGGATTCATATGTTCTTCGTGTAAATGGCGAGGGCACAGCCGCGAACCCGGCTGTGCCCTCGCCATGCTTGTTGATATTCTTCTCGAATCGCTCATCGGCAACGGACATCTTGCCGATCCTTACCATTATGATACGGTATCACGACCCTCGGTCACGGTAATTCTTCCTTGGGGCTCCGCATATTGCTCACCGATTACGCCACCAAGATGGTCTACGATGTAGTTTTCAAGCACTTCAACATCAAGTGTTCCCTCGGCATCAAGGATTTTGGCATCCTTAAACATGGACATACCGCCTCCAAAATCAATCAGAAAGTAGTTAAATCCCGCAATGGTATACGCCGCTTCCGGATCAATCGGTTGATATGTACCGGCCTCAGTAAGAATCTTCACGTTATACACGCGGTATTCTCCATCAACGCCCGTAAAGAAACCGTTTCCATCGACCTTGACTGCGCTGGGAATCGATTTGTTGATTGAGAACGTAAGTCCCGACATATGGGGAAAAGAGCCGTCCTCGTCAGGATAGTTCATGACGCCCATTTCGAGCATATCAAGGATGATCTGCCCCGTGACCTCTGCCGTTACGACCTGATTATTGAACGGGAAAACCGAATAAATATCGTTGAACGTAACGTCCCCTGCATTGATCGGTGCGCGAAGTCCGCCGCCATTAACAAACGCAATATCCGCCCCTGTCATCACACGGAGCGCATCTGAGCAAAGATTTCCCAGCGCGGTCTCACTGTTTCTGACAAGACGAATCTCACCGTCATGGGTATTCAGCGCAACAGAACCGATTCCGATCTTGCGATTGCCAAGCTCTGCATAGCTCTCGTTGATCTCTGCAATATAGGCATCGACTGTCGCATCGGTCTTTTCGTAAGTTTCTGTCCTGACAAGCTCGGTGTCAAGTCCATCCTCGGTGATGGTAAGCTTGCCGATATACTCAAACTTCGTTCCCGTGGAGGAAAGAATCACGTCATCGCCGCTTTTATCCTGAACCTTTTTTTCTTCGATCACGCTGTGAGAATGGGCATCAAGAACGACATCAAATCCGTCGGTATTCTCAATAATATCGGTAATATCTGTCAATTCGCCGGGCTCGCCGTAACCGATATGAGAAAGCGCGATCACAAAATCAGCTCCCGCATCCTCAACAGCATCGATATTTGCCTGAACGATCTCGTACAGATTTTCTTCATTGAAGGTATAGATAATTTCTCCGTCGTCATCCCTGAACTGTGCCGGACTTGATGAAGTCAGCGTATGCGGAGTGGTGATACCGATATAAGCAACCTCCACATCGCCGTAGCTCACGATGGTGTACGGTTCAAAACACGACCGATCCTCACCGATCTTTGCAAAGTTGCAGGATATAAACTGAGTGTTCGATAAGGCGTTCAGCTCCGTCAAGCGCGGAAGCTGATAGTCAAATTCGTGGTTGCCGAGTGCGATCGCATCATATCCAACCTTGTTCATAAGGTTGATGATATACTCGCCCTTGGAGACGGCACCAAGCGTTCCGCCTTGCACGAAATCTCCCGAACTGACCACTCCTACGTGTTTAAATTCACTCGCCAGTTCTGCTTTCATAGCCGCAATTTTGGAGTATCCCTCTATGGCACAATGCACGTCGTTCTCGTAAAGAATCACGATGTCCTCAAACTCTTTATCCGTGCAAGACACCATCGTCAGCATAGACAGTAGCAGGCAACAAGCAAGGCTAACCGATAAAAATTTCGCCATTATTTTTTTCATTTTTCCTCCTTTAATCCAGCTTTAATGCTGTTTCGAGCGCAAGCGTGATCATTTCACCAAAGGAATTCTGTCTTTCCTCCGCAGTCGTTTCCTCCCCGGTTATAATGTGATTGGAAACGGTACAAATGACGAGGGCATGTTTGTTCAATCTCGCGGCGTTCATATACAGAGCCGCGCCCTCCATATCGACTGCCATCACACCCATTCTCGCCCAACGCTCGTTTACGCTCGCATCATCGGCATAGAAAACGTCGGTGGACAACAAATTCCCCACATGATACGTCGCCCCCATTTCCTTAGCACACTCCACACATTTGCTCATAACCTCATAGCTGCAAAGCGGTGCGAATACGCCGGGAAGGTTATAGTTTGCCGCAAAGTTGGAATCGGTCGAGCAGCCCATACCGATCACGATGTCTCGAACGTGAATATCGTCTTTCAATGCGCCCGCGGAGCCGACACGGATGATGTTGTTGACGCCAAAGAATTTGAACAGCTCGTAGGAATAAATCCCCATGGACGGCATTCCCATTCCACTTGCCATAACCGACACGCGTTTGCCCTTGTAGTTCCCCGTATAGCCCTGAATACCTCGGATATTATTCACGAGAACTGCGTTCTCCAGATATTTTTCCGCAATCATCTTTGCGCGGAGGGGATCTCCGGGCATCAAGACGGTGGAAGCGAAATCTTCGGGGGTTGCGTTAATGTGTGCGGTAGCCATTTTTTATACCTCTGCTTTCATTTTATTCAGACTTCAAATTTATTATGGTCAGTTAGAGTATACCATATCTGATGTCAAAAATCAACATTATTTGCAAAAAACAATCAGCGTTTCTTCCTCGCCGTTACTGCTTTGCTCTATATTTTTCATCCGCACAGGATTTGCCGAAATACATCAATTCCCATACGGCCGGGGCGGTGACCTGTTCGACAATCGCGCCGTCTTCTATCTTTTCAACAGTTGCAATTCCCTCAAAACGCAAATACCCGCCGTCAAATCCGATCATTTTGGCAAGAACCGAAAGCAGCTTTGGGAGCACGTCCACGAAGCGCGTTTTATTGATATCTCCGCTACGATCATAGGTGATTCGATAGTCGTCTCCCGATTCGGTCGTGTATTTGTAGATGACCTTGTTATACACCGGCTTACCCGTGTACTCATCAATATATCTACCCTCGGGCAGGAATTGTAACGTATGGTTCGAGTTATCCCCTAAGATCTCGCCGTCCTTGGCAATCATAAAAACGTCGTGATCCTTGTATCCGTATTTTTTTCCTGCGGTGATCCATGAGGAGATCACCTTGTAGTTCCCGATCTTCGCTCTGCCCCAATACCAATGGTGCATCAGCTTGATCATGGAAACGTTGCCCCAGTTATGATCGTGATAGCCCGACCCCTCCAAATGGAGTGTCTTTCCGCCGTCATAGACAACGTCCGCAATGGCGTTGCCCTCGGGAATGGCGGGAAGCCATGCAAAATAATGCTCCTCGTTATCGCCAAAGAAAATACTTCCCGTCTGTGAACGCCAAGCGCGGATTGTGCCTTCAAGTGTGAGACGTGCACGCATAGTCTTCCCCTTGAATACCACATCATAATGCTTGAGATCTCCCCGACACCAACATTCCCCGATCTTGACGTCGCATTTATCCTTGGCATAGTGGCTTTCCTCAATGGAGGCATATACCTCCTCGGAAAATTTTGTACCGTCGGGAAGCGTCAATTCCATAGATGCAATCGGCTTGATTGGTCCGTTAACGTCGATGGGCATTTTAGAAAAGAAGAATAAAACCAGTACTGTTCCGTCGGGATAGTGGGAATCGTAATACCACCACTCGTAGCATCCCTTGGAGCCATCAACGCGGGATCCGTCCTCCCAAATCTCCACCATATGCTTGTTTAACCCCATTTTTTGATAATGGAGATCATCATTCGGGTGGATTGATTTTTGTATTTTTTTCATAATTCTTTCATCCTTTACTCTATTGCACTTGATAAAGCCATGTCTTCCAAAATTTTGATGCACATTGGTTCCCCTATAAAATCCTTTACCCCATTATATCACAAACCCTTATGCATTGCAACAATTTCCGCAGAGCTCCGAATAAAAAAAGCATTGAAAACCGCTTGTTTTTTCAATGCTTTTTCTGTTTTTTAAACCTCGTCCAGCATCATGCCCGACATATACTGCTCGGAGAACACGGGATCCGTCGACAGATCCACTACGACAGCGCTCCTCGCCAACGCTTCGGCTTTCTCACACGCCTCTTGGTTGAGCAACAGCATGACCGCACCGCCAAGAGCAGCGTTGCCTACCGCCTGCGTTTTTTCCGTCAAGGCACGCGGGATCAAGCCGATCCTTGCGGCGCTTTCCCGATCAAGGTAATTACCAAAACCGCCGGCAATAAAAAGGGTTGCAACGTCCGAAGCATCCGCCCCCATCCGCTTGATCAGAGTCACCACCCCTGCGCAGATGGCACTTTTGGCAAGCTGAAGCATGCGGATATCCTTGGGTGTCAGATAAACGGAAGCTTGGATGAGAAATTTATCCTCCTCCAGATATCCGCTTTCGTCAAGGAGCTCCAAATCGAGCATACACGCAACCGCGTCCACAAGTCCGCTACCGCAAATACCGACGGGGACGCTCCCCCCTATTACGTGGGCTTTTAAAACGTCGTTTTCGACGGTGACCTTGTCAATCGCCCCTTCGGCACCTCGCATACCCATGGAAATACCGACGCCCTCAAATGCAGGACCTGCGGCGGTAGCGCAAACGAAAAGCTTGCCATTATGCCACATGGCGATCTCGCCGTTGGTGCCGATATCCGCCAGCATGGCGGTATCTCCATCGCAAAGTCGGGTGGCGAGGATCGCGCAGATGGCATCCGCCCCAACAAATGCCGAGATACAAGGCGGAAAATACACTTGCGTGTCGGCTTGTAAATTGGACAGCTCCAACGATGCCGCCGAAACAAATTCGCCAAACAGCCGTTTGGCACCAAAGGGAGCATGGGAAAAGGGCTCCACGTTCTCTCCTGTTAGCAAGGACAGCATGACGGTGTTTCCCGTGATCACAACGCCATCAACGGTATTGGTCGGAATATTGGCAATATCGGTCAATTCTGTGATGATACCGTTCAAGGCGGATCTGATCGCCTTGGATAACTCCCGCGCCTTGCCTGATAAGGCTGCCTCGATGCGCGAGATCACATCCGCTCCCCACACCTGCTGAGGGTTGAGGCGTGATGCCTCCGCCAGCAAATTTCCTGCCGTGTCGTACAATCTTGCCGCCAAGGTGGTGGTCCCCACGTCTATCGCCACGCCGTACCCCGCAAAGGCAGGTCGGATCGCAAATGCCGGCAACACGCCGTCGGTGACGATCCGTTCTCCCTTTGCGCTGTCCGCCGTCTCGATCTCACAATCTCCAAGAGCTCGTGTCAGACAAGACAGACGAACGCCCCTTGCCAATTCCTCAGCGGAAAGCAATGTCTTCTCCGCGTCGGTAAAGGGAGAGAGCGCTCCCCTTGCCTTGACCTTACATTTTCCGCATCTGCCGTGACCGCCGCACGGCTTTTCGCCACGAAGGATCTCGGAAAGGGTAAGCCCCGCCACGGAAGCCTCACGCTTGCCGTTGACGGTTACAAAAATCTTTTTATTCATGATCATCTCCGTCAAACGAAAACAGCACCGCTCCAAAATACGTCACGGTATTTTGTCCGTTGATGTACTTCATACCCGCCGCCTTGGCAAGCTGTGAAACGTTGATTCCGTACGCCTCCAAGGATGCCATCGCCTTCTCAGGGAAGCGGCAAGGCTCACCCGTGCGCTTGGCGCAGGTCTTGCAGACACCGCAGCCTCCCGCGCCAAGATGCAGCACGTGGGTGATCTTTTCCTCCGCAAACACGGACCGCAAACTTTGCGCCAAGGGATAGGTTCGCTTCTTCGCCGCCACCATACCCTCAAAATCAAAGCTGTCCTCCAACTCCGACACGGTTTGATACACCAAAGCATAACGATAATCTTTGATCTCCGCCATCAGCGCGTCGATCTCCCCTACGTCGGGTGGGCACATCCAGCATTTACCGTACACGCCGCAGGAATTGGCGGTGCACATGTCCCGAAAGGATCGGTCGGTTTCGATCCAGTCAGCAGAGATCACACCCGCCTTGTGTGCCCCCAATTCCAATGCCGCCGTGGAAAGCCTTGCAAAAAGCGCCTTATTTTCCATAGTATTCCCTTACCGCTTCAAAAAATGCACCTATATTTTCCCAAGGAGTCATGGGCGGGATATCACACCCCGAAGAGATCACGAAATTGGGATATTCGCAGCACTTCTCCATAATTTCAAGCGTTGTACGCTTGACTACCTCGGGAGTTCCCATACGGAGCACGCCCGCGGGATCCACATTGCCCATAACAGGGACACCTATCGGGAACTTCTCCAACATCTCCTTCATATCCACGGCGTTTCCAAAGTGGTATGCCGCCGCGCCAAAAGAAAGGAAGGAGTCCACCATCAATGGGGTATTTCCTCCGCAGTTGTGGTAGATGAGGACAAAATCCTCGGTTTGCACCGCGTCTACGATACGCTTGACGTAGGGAGCGGAAAATTCCGCCTCCAAGGCAGGTGAAAGCAGTCCCGAAACCGGTTCTGCCAGCATCACACCGTTGGCACCCACTGCCTTGTAAGCCTTGGCGTATTCGATCAAAAATTGTGTGACCTTCTCCATCACCGTATGAACCATATCGGGGTCCTCGTAGCAATCGATCATGATCTCCGACACGTCAAGCAAGCGTGCCGCCAGGGAGAAAGGGCCGATCATGCCCGCCAGCACGGGGCGGTCGGTGATCATTTCAGCAGCATTTTTGATTGCATCAATGTAAATCTGCGTACGTCCGCTTCCAATGGGCGGAACGGCAAGCGTCTCCGCCTCATCCATATCATTGATCAATCTGCCTTTGACCGTTGGAACCTCATCATCCGATACACAGGCCGTTGTACCAAAGCAATCGGCCTCCACCGAGAGGTCCATAAAGCTGACCGCTGCCGCCGCGTCGGTTCGCTCGGCGACCAACTTCATTCCCTTAGCTTGAAGCGTGCTGTCCGAGATCAATTCGCGAACGGTTACGCCCAACAGACTAACACAGGGGAAAGACAGGATGGGAAGTGGCTTTTTCGCGCCGCTTCCCTTCAAGCTGTCAATCCATTGCCTCATATCATATTTTCCCATTTTATATCTTATCCTCTCGCTAATTGATATACCAGATCGTATGCCGCCGTGAGATCCTCTATTGAGCAATGCTTTTGCACAAAGTGCGAGGTACAGCAGATCCAGCGCTTTCCGTGCATTTTGTCAAATACACGCTTCACCTCGGACAAAAGCTCCTCCTGCGTCAAGATCCCAAAGGCAGTCTGTACGCATAAGCCACCGAGAATCGCAAAACGATCGGAATACCGTTCCAGATATAGATCGTAAGACATCCCCGCGCTTTCTTGCCAGGGGTGCACCATGTCAATGCCGATCTCTGCAAGCCCGGGAACAACCTTTTCGATACAACCGTCTGAATGCAGGCTGACGAACACGCCCTTGGAATGCACGTGGTCGATCACTCTTCTCAAATTGGGCTTGATCAGCTCCTCCCAAAGCTTGGGATCAAACATCAAGTCCTTTTGTGATCCCCAGTCGTCGGAAATATGGATGCAATCCGCCCCCAAGTCGATACAGATATCTGCGAATTTCACGATCCACTCCGCTTGTCTTGCATAAAGCTCCGCAAGCTCATCCTTGTAAAGCAAAAGATACATCAACTGATTCTGTATACCAAACACATCGTTGAAATATTCAAAAAATCCGGGGGTTTGAATATAGCAGAAGCGCCCCTTGGCACGATAAAAATCCAGCGACTTCTTCAATTTTTTGCAATTGTCTACCGTGGGTTCTACATAAAGGTCGAGATGCTCCAGGAGAATATCCGGTGTCAGCTCGTCAACCTGTCCGCGCAACGCCTCCAGTCCATCCTTGTCCAAAACGTTGGGTGCTCCGAAGATATGCGCCGCGTCAAACTCGTAGCGATCCTCAAAATTTTCCACTGATCCGAAGGCCTCCGTGATCTCGTCGGTCAGATTGGATCTGACCCACGCGTAGATGGGCTGACGGTCCACGGGAAGCCCCAGTATGGTATTTTTTACTCTCTCCGCTCCGGTCATAGAACGATCTCCTCCGTCAAAAACGAATTTCCTTGATCTTCTCAGCGTAATACTGTACAAGCTCAAATTTTGATCCCGGCATCAACCGATGATCAGGGCAAGGAATAAACCCGCCCAAGGAAGCCAGCCGCTCCATCCGCGCGATCTCCGCGTCCACCGCGGCGCGATCCTTGCGAAAGGCAGTCTTATCCATGCCGCCCACACCAAGAAGCCGCTCACCGTGCTTTTTGCGTGCGGCTTCAAACTGATCACCCCAAACACCAACCTCGATGGGAAACAACACGTTTACGCCATTGTCAATCCATGTAGGGATCAGCTCTTTCACCACGCCGTCACAATCCAGGGAGATAATGTCGATTCCATGCTTGTGACACAGCTCGTTGCGCTTTTTATAATGCTTTGCGCAAAGCTCGTCAAATATTTGCGGGGAAAGCAATGGGCCATTTTTAAAACAGATATCCTCCCAATAATGCGCGTAATCAAAGGGCAATCCCAGATTCAAGATTGCTTCCACACATTGATACTGCATTTCGGCATAGGTATCCACGATATCCGCAAACAGATCCTCGTCCTCGTCGTACATCAGATAACTCATCCCCATCACGGTGGTGATGTCGCGAATCTCCCCCATGATGCTTCCCACGTTGACTCCTACGGGAATATCGCAAGCGTGCAGCTCGTTGAATCGCTTAATGATAGCCTCTTGATCCAATCGGTCGGCAGAAAACTGCATTTTGGGCTTAAAAAGCTTTTCAAAGGCTTCCCTGTCCTTCAACAGATAATCATCCTCGGATGGTATGGATACAACGCCGGGCTTGATCCTTTCGATAACGCCATTTTTCGTAACAATGCGCTGAGAACCGTCCGGAAGAACCTCCAATACCTTTTGCTCAAACCGGGGATTCAAACGCTTGTTACAATCAATGATGCTGTTCCATCCGCAATCCCAACCAAGGATCTTATCCAGCTCCCGATCCGCCGCCGATCCGTCACGAATGGCGGTGTCAGCCAATTCCTGCGTGATATGTCCCTGCGCCGCCCATTCGTCAAGCAGCTGCTTCCAATATCCAAAATGGATCGCAGGCATACGGTCCGCATTCCTGTAATGCAGGATATTCATACAACGTTCACGCGTTGTCATAACTCTTACCTCATTTTAATTTTCTTTAGCCGTAGTATTGATCAAGTACGTCGCTGACCGTTTGCGCCCAGACAATCAGATTTTGTGGGCGGTGAGATACCGTACTGATATCCTTCAATACATAATCATAGGAACAGCCGTACTTGATGCACGCCCGAACGGTTTCCTCGATCTCGCGTCGGATCACGTCCGGATCGGTTTGGATTGCAACGTGGGCGGGGTTGGGCTTGCGCGCAAGCACATAATCGCCACGGATCTGCTCGGCGCATCTTTCCACGCTCGCCCAAGGGGAACAACCGATCTTGCGCAAATTGGGGATTTTTTTCAGCACCCCGATCTTATCGTCCAGAGGCTCACAGCAGCCGTAGTAGGTGTAGGCAAACCGCTCCGCCACGGAAAGCAGATAATCCACCTCAAACTCCTCAAACATGGCGGGGGAAATGACGCCAAAGGTCTGTGCCATACTGCGGCACCAAGTAGCCTTCAGTCCTTCCTTTTCCAGTCCGGACACAACGGAGGGAGTACAATGGAGAGAGTGCCTGGAGACCACGTTCAAATTCTTTTCCGCAAAATCCAACTGCGCATGCGCGGCGGAAACAAATTTTTTGATGATCTCATGAAGATACTCCGGTCGATCGTACATATCCATCAAGATGGGCTCCACGCCACGGAATCGGGTAATCGTATCCCAGGGGGCGAAGTAGAGATGATCAAAGCCCACCTGCCGTATCGGAATCGTATCCCCCAGTAGCTCGGTGTAAAATTCCATGTTTTCCGCGTCCTTGTCGGGACGAAGCGTAAACACGGGATCGTGTAGCTGCTCCAGAGCGGATTCATCCTCCAGAATATCCACAAATTCGCGGGACACGATCTTGTTGGCAGCGTCCGTCCGCTTCAAGTCCGCGCTGACAGGCGCAAGCCCCATCCCAGTGGATTCCACTACGCATTTAACGTCAAAGCAAGGCTCGTAAAGATGATCTGCCTTGAAGTGCGTCATATAGAAAATAGCCTTTCGAAAATACAGCTCCACCTCTCGCACACGCGCATCCTCGCATACGCAGGTCAGCTCGTTATCCATATTCATCTGGTACCACGGGATCTCGGCCAGGATCACAGGAGGACGCACCGGTTTGAGGTCGTTGGTGTCGCGAAATCGATTTACCATCTTTTCATAATTTTCCGTGCAAACAAGCACCATGTATTTCTTGGCAAGCTCTCTCACTATCAACTTATCATTCTCTGTCACGGTTATCTTCCTCCAAAGGTATTAGGAACACTTACGCCTTGCAGAAAGCCACTGCCGCATCTGCCGCACTTGCCGCATCTACGGTATAGCAATCCGCGCCGATCTTCTTACAGAAGTCCTCGTTCACGGGGGCTCCGCCAACCATGATCTTCACCTTGTCGCGAATTCCGGCAGCCTCTGCGGCTTTCACGACCTCCTCCATCACACCCATGGTGGTAGTAAGCAGTGCGGAGCAGCAAATAACCCGGCAGTTCTGCTCAATGGCAGTCTGCACAAAGGTCTGGGGAGCTACGTCGGTACCCAAGTCAACCACTTCGAGTCCCTTGCCCTCCATCATCATCTTGACAAGATTCTTGCCAATGTCGTGGAGGTCGCCCTGCACCGTACCGATGCAGACCTTACCCGTTGCCTGCACGCCGTTTGCGGCAAGATAGGGCTTCAGGATCTGCGTTCCCATGTTCATAGCACGTGCCGCTACCAAAACCTCGGGCACGTACACCTCGTTGTTCTTAAACTTTTCACCAATGATGTTCATGCCATCCAGCAGTCCCTCGTTCAGGATCTGCTCGGGATTTGCTCCCTCGTCAATCGCCTGCTGAACCAGCTCCTTTACGATCTTTGCCTTACCCTTTTGCAGGTTCTCCGAAATTTCGCTCAAAACCACCATGATTCTTTCTCCTTTTGAAGTTGTATTGTTATTTTTGTTTTTTTCGTTATCTTGTATAATAGCGCGTCGGTACTCGCTTGGGGTGATCCCCGTATACGCTTGGAAATTTTTATAAAATGAGGGAACGTCTCGCAACCCGCAGCCGGCAACGATCTCCTCGACCGTCAACTTGCTTTCCCGCAACAGCTTGCAGGCATACTCGATCCTGGCGGTGCGCAAATACTCGGCAAAGCCCTTCCCTGTCAGATTTTGGAAGATCCTGCTCAAATGAGCCTTACTGATGCCCAGCGTCTCAGCAAGAGAGCCCTGCGTCAAATTCACATCGGCGCAATTGTTTTTGATGATCTGTATGGCGGTCAGCACCACGTTCCATTCATTCGTGGAAACCGCAGAGTGATTTTTAATAGAGCTGTCGATATATCGCTCTACATTGATCAAAAGCAATGAGAGATTACTCCCCACCGCGTCGCGCCACAGCTTTTTCCGCTCCATTATCTCTTGCTCGATGGCATCGTACAAAGCACCGATCTGCTCTGTCATGGAACGATTCAACATGGCGTACGCGGTTACGGAGCCGTCCTGAAACAATCCACAACGCTTTTCGAAGGAAGCATGGTCCTCTCCGATAAAAAATCGTAGCTGACGGACAGTAAGATGCTCTCCGTCATTTTCCAAGAAAAAGCGGTGCGGAATATTGGAGGGTGTCACAAAAATATCTCCCTCCTTGCACGGAATGGCCTGGTCCAACACCAAATGGATGCCGTTGCCCCCGATCACCATACTGACCTCGGTATCGTCGTGCGCTTTCAGCTCCGTCCATGCTTTTTCGGCATCGTAAACCTTTTCGCAGGAAAAGATCTCGTGATAGATATTCAATTTGCTTGTATCATTCATCATGTCAAACCTCACGATCAATGTTTGCCGTGCCGAAAAAGGCTCCCTGCCGTATATAGAAGCACGTACCAATCATATTATAACTTGTTTTTGCGTGATTGTAAATATGGTGATTTTTCTTTTTTTCAAAAATTGAAACAAAACCACAGATATTTCCGCCTGAATATGCAAAAAAAGCACCCGCGGCACATCTGCCGGATGGCAGTGCACCGCGAATGCTCGCATTCTTCCCTTTATGGAAAAAACCTCAAAAAAAGTCAACGTCTCATCGGGTATATTCGTAATTTTTTTTGAATACAATAGGCTACAAAGTATTTTGGAAGGTGAAAATATGAAAGAACGTTCGATAGGACTCTGGCAGCTGTTAGGCTTTGCCGTAACCTCATTGGGAGGCACGATTTTACACTTTTTGTATGATTGGCTGGGAGAAGCTGCATGGATCTCGCCACTATCCGGGGTAAATGAATCTACTTGGGAACACATGAAGCTACTCTTTTGGCCCATGCTGATTTTTGCTGTCGTGCAAAGCTTTTTCTTCCCCGACCGTGACGATTTTTGGAGTGTAAAGTTGCGCGGAATTCTTCTTGGAATCACCCTGATCCCCGTACTCTTTTACACCTATAACGGCGTCATCGGAAAATCCCCGGATTGGATCAATATCGTCATTTTCTTTATTTCCGCCGCTGTCTCGTATCTCTTTGAAACCCGACTCTTTCACGATGAAAAGCTGCGCCATCAGTCCCCCAAGCCGGCAATTGCCATGCTTTCGGTGCTGGCTCTGCTCTTTGTGGTGTTTACGTTTTTTACCCCCGAAATCGGCATTTTTCAGGACCCGCTGACGGGGTCCTACGGAATATGATAAAAAAAGCCTTGTAAATTACATGCAAAACCTTTTGGGATATTGCAGATTTTAAAATTTTATGCTATAATGTACCTACAAGCCACGGCTTGAATATTTTGATCGGAGTGTGCTGTTTGAAAAACACCAACCTTTTGGAGATTGTAGCGTAAGCGAGAGGCTTGCAAATACATTCTCGGCAATCCTCTCGTATATTGAGCGTCACAATAATGAAAGGATCAAAAAATGAACAATTTGACGATACGTTTAGAAACTGAAAAAGATTACAGAGCAGTAGAAGAACTCACACGCGAGGCGTTTTGGAACGTCTACAAGCCGGGGGCTGACGAGCATTATTTCGTGCATATGATGCGAAATCATCCCGATTTTATCCCCGCGCTTGCATTCGTGCTTGAAAAAGACGGCGAGATCGTCGGCAACATTATGTACACCAAAGCTTGGCTTGAGGACGAAAATGGCGAGCGCAAGGAGATACTTTCCTTCGGACCGCTTTGCGTCGCACCCGAATATCAAAGGCAAAAGCTCGGCAAGATGCTGATTGAGCATTCCTTTGAGGTAGCTCGCAAGATGGGCTACGATGTGAACATCAATTTCGGCAATCCCGGCAACTACGTCAGCCGTGGTTTCGTAAGCTGCAAAAGGAAGAACGTCAGTTTCGTCGTGGACGGAAACTTCCCTACCGCCCTGCTCGTTGCAGAGCTTGTTCCGGGCGTACTCGACGGCAGAAAGTGGATGTACATTCCCTCCACCGCCGCCGACTGTTGTGAGGACACCGCCGCGGTCGAGGCATTTGATGCGACATTCCCTCCCAAAGAAAAGAAGTGGATGCCGAGCCAAGAGGAGTTCTATATCTATAGCCATTCTTCGGTAGTTCGCT
>JAFTKI010000011.1 GCA_017453335.1 Clostridia bacterium | reverse complement strand
GCGGATGAGGAGAGCGAGGGTTTGCTTTGTTTGCACGTGATAAAAAATGGAAGTAGTGCTATTATCGTCATTTGGTGCTAACAATTTCTTCTATATCTCTCCTCATCCGTCACTCGCGTAGCTCGTGACACCTTCCCCGCTGGGGAAGGCTTGCCGTATCTCCTGCTTTTGTGGATAGCCATTTGCAAACGAGGTATATTTATCAAATTTTAACGAATGACCAAACACCACGTGAGCGTGGCGTTAACCGATGCACCTTTTTATAAAGGTGTGACACAATGTTAGCCCGTGAAATACACAAAACCGTCGAGGTTACATGAGCCGTGTTTAGCGGCTCATGTAACCTCGGCGGTTCCTTTCTTTAAAAGGTTTTTGAAAGGGGTGCGGGGAAAACTTTTTTCAAAAAGTTTTCCCCGCAAACTCTTCTTTTTTATTTAATCTCCATGATCCAGCCCTTGGGAGCTTCGATGGTTCCCATCTGGATGCCGCGAAGCGTATCGTACAGCTTCTTGGTAACAGGTCCCATGTCGTTCATACCCGAAGGCAGGCAGATCTCCTTACCGTGGTCAACGATCTTTCCAACGGGAGAGATCACAGCCGCCGTGCCGCAAAGTCCGCACTCGGCAAAATCGCCAAGCTCGGCAAGTGCTACGGGACGCTCCTCTACTGTCAGTCCCAGATAATCAGCCGCAACCTGCATCAAGGAACGACGAGTGATTGAGGGCAGAATGGTGGAGGACTTAGGCGTTACCACCTTACCGTCCTTGGTAACAAACAGAATGTTTGCGCCGCCCGTTTCCTCGATATAGGTTCTCGTTCCCGAGTCAAGATAGATATTTTCGTCAAAGCCCTGCTCGTGTGCGTCCACGATTGCGTACAGGCTCATTGCATAGTTAAGTCCTGCCTTGATGTGACCTGTTCCGTGAGGTGCGGCACGGTCATAATCGCTGATGCGAACAGTCAAGGGACGAACACCGCCCTTGAAATAAGGGCCAACTGGTGTTGCAAAAATGCGGAACTGGTACTCGGTTGCGGGCTTTACGCCGATTACCGCATTGCTACCGAACATATACGGACGCAGGTACAGCGATGCACCCGATCCGTAAGGAGGAACCCACTCGCGGTTTGCGGCAACCGTTTGTGCCACAGCCTCCAAAAACTTTTCCTTCGGAAATACGGGCATCTTCATGCGCTCGCAGGAGTCGATCATACGCTCTGCATTCAAGTCGGGACGGAAGCAAACAATACGTCCGTCTGCGGTGGTATACGCCTTCAAGCCCTCAAAGCAGGTCTGCGCATACTGCAAAACGCCTGCGCACTCGTTGAGAACGATATTTTCGTCTCCCGTCAGTCCGCCGTCATCCCATTTTCCGTCCTTGTAGTTGGAAACATAACGCCAATCGGTTTTGACATATCCAAAACCAAGATTACCCCAATCGATATCCTTTGCCATTTTCTTCGCTTCCTTTCTTTATTCTGCCTCGGCAATCACTTCAACCTCCACAAGAGCGCCCTTGGGGAGATCCTTTACCGCTACGCAGCTGCGCGCGGGCTTGCCGGTGAAATAGGTTCCGTAGATTTCATTGAATGCGGCAAAATCGGAGATATTTGCCAAAAAGCAAGTGGTCTTGATCGCCTTCTCGTAGGAGCTTCCCGCCGCCGCGAGAACTGCACCAAGGTTTTTCATCACCTGCTCGGTCTGCACGCGGATATCGCCTGCTACCAGTTCTCCCTTTGCGGGATCGATGGCAATCTGTCCCGAGGTATAGACCAATCCGCCCGCGATCATTGCCTGTGAATAAGGTCCGATCGCTGCAGGTGCCTTTTCGGTTGCTACTTTTTTCATATAGATTCCTCTCTTTTCTGCATCAGAGCAAGCGGAAACCGAAATCGGTCAGCGCTTTCTCGATCTGCTGAATATGTTCAAAGTTACGGGTTTCCAAAACGATACGCAGATAGCATCCGTTAACGTCCGAGCCTTTGTTTGCTCTTTCGTGATGTACGGAGATCACGTTTCCGCCAAGATCGGCAATGATACGTGCCACATTCTTGAGCTGACCGGGCTTATCCACAAGCTCGATCATCATCTGGCAGGTTCTTCCCGACATCAAAAGGCCACGGTCGATCACACGCGACAAAATGGTCACGTCAATATTACCGCCCGACAGCAGGCAAACAACCTTTTTGCCCTTGATGTCGACCTTATCAAACATTGCGGCAGCTACCGCAACTGCACCCGCGCCCTCGGTAACCAGCTTTTGCTGTTCCATCAAGGCAAGGATCGCCGCCGAGATCTCGTCATCGGTAACGGTTACGATCTCATCCACGTATTGCTTGCAGATCTCGTAAGTCAGGTCACCGGGCTTTTTAACCGCGATACCGTCGGCAATGGTGGAAACCGAAGGAAGCTCCTCGATCTCTCCATCGTGTACCGAATTTGCCATCGAAGGGGCGCCTGCCGCCTGTACGCCGTATACCTTGATATTGGGACGCAAATTTTTAATGGTGTATGCAATACCCGAAATCAGTCCGCCTCCGCCAATCGGCACGATGATCGCATCCATATCCGAGATCTGCTCCATCAGCTCCAGCGCGATAGTTCCCTGTCCTGCAATCACGTCCTCGTCATTGAACGGATGAATAAAGGAATAACCCTTTTCGTCACGCAGCTGAAGTGCCTTGCGGTAAGCATCGTCATAAACGCCCTCTACAAGACAAACCTCGGCACCGTAGCTCTTGGTTGCCTCCACCTTGGAGATCGGAGCACCGTCGGGCAGACAGATAACCGCCTTGATGCCGTTTTTCTGTGCGGCAAGTGCCACGCCCTGTGCATGGTTTCCCGCCGAGCAAGCAATCACGCCGCGAGCCTTTTCCTCTTCGGACAAGCGCGACATTTTGTAGTAGGCACCTCTGACCTTAAACGAACCCGTTACCTGCAGATTCTCGGTCTTCAGATAGATCTCTGCATCGGTGCGAAGCTTGGGAGCGTAGATAACGTCGGTCTTTCGGATCACGTTTTTGAGCGCATAGCTTGCGCGATACACATTGTCAAGTGTCAACATTTTTTTATCCTTTCCGATTTACAATAAGCTATCGATAAACTGCTCCGCACAGCGGGGCGAACGGTGACCGCGGCGAAGCGCAAATGCCTCGGCATCGATCTCCAGTTGTTTGATATCGGTCTCGATTCCCTTTTTCCGTGCCAGCTCACGCACGATCTCCAGATACAGGTTCTTATCGGGCTTCCCGAACTGAATGGCAAGACCGAAGCGAGCCGAAAGCGACAATAGCTCCTGCATGGTATCGTTGCGGTGTACGTCCTCACCGTCACGGTCACCAAAGGTCTCGCGCACGATGTGTCTGCGGTTACTGGTGGCATAGATCACGGCGTTGGGAGCCTTTGCCGAAGCCGAGCCCTCCAGTGCCGCCTTGAGCATACTGAAGGTATCATCGTTGCGGTTGAAGGAAAGATCATCAATGAAAATGATAAATTTCAAGGGATTGCGGCTGATCTTTTCCATCACGAAGGGCAAAAGCGACATCTGATCCTTTCTCAGCTCGATCAAGCGAACGCCATCCTCATAAAAGGCATTGGCAACCGCCTTGACCGTGGAGGATTTTCCTGTTCCCGCGTCTCCGTACAAGAGCACGTTTGCCGCGGGCTTCCCTTCCACAAACGCCCGTGTGTTTTCCACAACCTGACGGCGCTCGTTTTCATATCCGGTAAATGATTCCAGCGAGGTCTTATCTGCGCTGACGATCGGCTCGATCTTATGCTCACCCGTATCCGACAGGCGGAACATTCCGTTGGAAGCAAAGATTCCGTAACCGTGCTTGCCGATATCGGAAACCCGTGCTTCATATTCGCTTTTCAGGTCGATGCACTCGGATGCGAATTTTGCCAGCTCGACCGTTGCATTCATATCGTTTGCAAAATCATCGGGAGTCAGCGCACCAAACTCCGCAAAGACCTGCAGCTCCCGATCCAGTGCCTCGTGGATATACGCGTGACATACCGCATCTCTGGCACGGGAGGTCACGTAAACGTTCTCATCCTCAAAGACCGCACGGCGTACACACCGCGTCAGGCTTCCGCCTCCCTGATAGATCCGATTGACAAACACGCTGTACGCACGCAATCGGTCGTGAAGCTTCTCTGCCTGTGCATACTCCAAAAAGCCTTGCACTACCGGTGTTTCCAGAACACCGCAAAGCACCGAAACACCGCACAAGGAGGTGTACAGGGCTTCTATCTTTTTTTCGTCTGACATAAGTCCTCTTTATAACTGCTTCAGAATTTCTGCGGTGATCTCCTCAGTGGAGAGGTAAGGAGCGCCATGGGAAAGATCGGCGGTGCGGTAGCCTGCGTTCAAAACCGCATCAACCGCATTGACGATCGCGTCGGATTCCTTGGAAAGACCAAAGGAATGCAACAGCATCATAGCCGCCGACAAAATGGTGGCAATGGGGTTTGCCTTGTGCTGTCCCGCGATATCGGGAGCGGAGCCATGGATCGGCTCGTAAAGTCCGCGAGTGGTCTCACCCAGAGAAGCGGACGGCAGCATACCGATCGAGCCCGTGATCTGAGACGCTTCGTCGGACAAAATATCTCCGAACATATTGGAGGTTACGATCACATCAAACTGCGCGGGATTGCGAACAAGCTGCATAGCGGCGTTGTCCACCAGCATATCGCTGTACTGCACATCGGGATAGCGCTCGGCAGTCTCGTGCATGATCTTTCTCCAAAGTCTGGACGACTCCAGAACGTTTGCCTTGTCGATGCTGGTCACCTGTCCGCGTCTCTTGCGAGCCGTTTCAAATGCAACCTTTGCAATTCTCTCGATCTCCATACGGCTGTAGCATTCGGTATCGTAGGCTTCCTCGCCCCACTTCCCCTCTCTCATGCCACGCTCGCCAAAGTAGATACCGCCCGTCAGCTCACGAACGATCATAATATCAAATCCGTTGGCTACGATATCCTCACGCAGAGGGCATTCTGCCTTGAGCGCGGGATAAAGCTTTGCGGGACGGAGGTTGGTAAACAGTCCCATTGCGGCGCGAATTCCGAGAAGTGCCTTTTCGGGACGGATGTTACCGGGGAGCGTGTCCCACTTGGGACCGCCAACAGCACCCAGCAGAACGCTGTCTGCTGCGAGACACCCTTCTACCGTCTCTTTGGGCAAGGGTTCTCCGCAAGCGTCAATGGCACAACCGCCGATCAGATAGGGCGTGAATACGAATTCGTGACCAAACTTCTTTCCAACCGCCTCCAGCACCTCCACAGCGCTGTCAACGATCTCGGGACCGATTCCGTCCCCTTTTAACAAAGCAATATTATATCTCATTTTTTCAAATCCTTCTGTATTAAAATAGCGAAATTATTTGATAGCACCCTTGCGGATCGACTCCACCAATCCGCCATTTTCAATGATGGTCTGGATAAACGGCGGGAAAGGCTGGGTTTTGAACTGCTCACCCGTGGTGCGGTTGTAAATAATGCCTGCATCCATATCGGCTTCTACCACGTCACCGTCCGAGATTGCGTCTACCGCCTCGGGGCACTCCAGAATAGCAAGACCGATATTGATCGAGTTGCGGTAGAAGATACGCGCAAAGCTCTTGGCAATGACCAAGGAAACACCGCTTGCCTGAATGGCAATGGGGGCATGCTCACGCGAAGAGCCGCAACCGAAGTTGTAGCCTGCTACCATAATATCACCTGCCGAAACCTTATTGACAAAGTTCTTATCAATGTCCTCCATGCAGTGCGAAGCCAGCTCTTTTTTATCAATGGTATTCAAATAACGTGCGGGAATGATAACGTCGGTGTCTACGTTATCGCCGTACTTCAAAACTGTTCCTTTGAAATTCATATCTGCGCGCTCCTTTCTCAGATTGCCGTGGGATCTGCGATCTTACCCGCGATAGCACTTGCCGCCGCAACGGCAGGGCTTGCAAGGTAAACCTCGGACTTCACGTCACCCATTCTGCCCACGAAGTTGCGGTTGGTGGTGGCAACGGCTCTCTCGCCTGCCGCCAGAATGCCCATGTGACCGCCCAGGCAAGGTCCGCAGGTGGGTGTCGATACCGCACAGCCTGCTTCGATAAAGATCTTCAAAAGACCGTTTTCCATAGCCTTGAGATAAATGTCCTGTGTTGCGGGAATGATGATCGCGCGAACGTGGTCGGCGATCTTCTTGCCCTTGAGGATCTCAGCCGCCTCGGCAAGGTCCTTGTACTGACCGTTGGTACAGGATCCGATCACGATCTGATCGATACGGATATCCCCGATCTCGTCAACCGTGTGGGTGTTCTCGGGCAAATGCGGGAACGCAACGGTGGGACGGATCGCACCGAGATCGATCTCGTAGGTCTCGTCGTAAACGGCATCGGGATCTGCCTTGTATACGGTATAGGGCTTTTGTGCGCGCTCCTCAACATAAGCGATCGTTTGATCGTCTACCTCAAAAATACCGTTCTTGGCACCTGCCTCGATCGCCATATTGGAAATAGTCAGACGGTCGAATACGGTCAAGGATGCAACACCCTCACCAGTAAATTCCATCGATTTGTAAAGCGCACCGTCCACACCGATCTTACCGATGATGTGCAGGATCACGTCCTTACCCGAAACGTATTTGTTAAGCTTGCCCTTCAGCACGAACTTGATTGCAGAGGGAACCTTGAACCATGCTTTGCCTGTCGCCATTCCGCACGCCATATCGGTAGAGCCGACACCGGTGGAGAATGCACCCAAAGCACCGTAAGTACAGGTGTGGGAATCGGCACCGATCACGATGTCACCCGGTACGACCAATCCTTTTTCGGGAAGCAGAGCATGCTCGATTCCCATGCGTCCTACGTCATAGAAGTTGGTCACTTCATGCTCAGCGCAGAATTCACGGCACATTTTGCACTGTACCGCCGCCTTGATATCCTTGTTGGGAGCAAAGTGGTCCATAACCATGGTCACCTTCTCCTTATCGTAAACCGTCTTGGCTCCGATACGCTCAAATTCGCGGATTGCAACCGGAGAGGTAATGTCATTTCCCAATACGCGGTCAATATTTACCAGGATCAGTTGTCCTGCTTCAACGCTTTCAAGTCCTGCGTGTGCCGCAAGGATCTTTTGCGTCATCGTCATTTTCGTAGACATAGTAGAATCCTTCCCTATCGTTTATTGATTGATGATCGCGCCCTTATCGGCGGAGCTTACCTGAGCTGCATAGCGCTTGAGGTATCCTGTGATATTTTCCTTCTTCTTGATCGGCATTTCGGCGCGGCGCTTTGCGATCTCCTCTTCGTCAACCTTCCACTCGATGCGATACTCGGGAATGTTGATCGAAATGATATCGCCGTCCTTGACATACGCGATGTTACCGCCGCTGACAGCCTCGGGAGAAACGTGTCCGATCGATGCGCCACGTGTAGCACCCGAGAAACGTCCGTCGGTGATCAGCGCAACATCCTTATCCAGTCCCATGCCCGCAATCGCAGAGGTGGGAGAAAGCATTTCACGCATACCGGGGCCGCCTGCGGGACCTTCGTAACGAATGATCACCACGTCCCCCTTGACGATCTTGCCACTGTATATTGCCGCAATCGCCTCTTCTTCGCTTTCATAAACCTTTGCAGGTCCTTCATGCACCAGCATCTCGGGTGCTACCGCACTTCTCTTGACCACACATCCGTCGGGAGCCAGATTACCGCGCAATACCGCGATACCGCCCGTCTTGCTGTAAGGATTGGAAACGGGACGAATGACCTCTTCATCAAGGTTGACCGCGTTGGCAATATTCTCGCCCAAGGTCTTGCCCGTACAGGTCATCACAGAGGTGTCCAGCAATCCGAGAGGCTCCAAAGCCTTAAGAACCGCATAAACACCGCCTGCCTCGTTCAGATCTTCCATATAAGTGGGGCCTGCGGGTGCCAAATGACACAGATTGGGAGTTTTTTCGCTGATGCGGTTGACTTCGTCCAGGCTGAACTTCACACCGCACTCGTTTGCGATTGCGGGAAGATGCAGCATACTGTTGGTGGAGCATCCCAGCGCCATATCTGCGGTTACCGCATTGCGGATCGCCGCCTCGGTCATAATATCACGGGGACGGATATTCTTGCGAACCAGCTCCATCACCTGCATACCCGCATGCTTTGCAAGCTCAATACGCGCCGAATAAACAGCGGGAATGGTACCGTTGCCGCGAAGTCCCATACCCAGGACCTCGGTCAGACAGTTCATCGAGTTTGCAGTGTACATACCCGAGCAGGAGCCGCAGGTGGGGCAAACCTTACGCTCGTATTCGCAAAGCTGCTCCTCATTGATCTTCCCTGCCGTGTAAGCGCCAACTGCCTCAAACATACTCGAAAGGCTGCGCTTCTTGCCGCCAACGCGGCCTGCCAGCATGGGACCGCCGCTGACGAATACGGTGGGGATGTTCAGTCTTGCCGCCGCCATCAAAAGTCCGGGAACGTTCTTGTCGCAGTTGGGGATCATCACCAGTCCGTCAAAGCCGTGTGCCATCACCATTGCCTCGGTGCTGTCGGCGATCAGATCACGGGTAACCAAAGAATATTTCATTCCAACGTGTCCCATTGCGATACCGTCACACACGGTAATTGCCGGGAACATAATGGGCGTTCCGCCTGCCATTGCCACGCCGCGCTTTACGGCATCGGTGATCTTATCCAGGTTCATGTGTCCCGGAACGATCTCGTTGTACGAGCTGACGATACCGATCAGGGGGCGGGAAAGCTCTTCATCGGTCAAGCCCAGCGCATGATAAAGCGAGCGGTGGGGGGCGTTTTGAAAGCCATTGACGATAGTATCTTGAATCATATCGATTCCTCCAATCTATTTCAAACCAAATTTCATACCGTTTGTTGAACCGAAGACCTCGGTCTTCGCCTCAAAAAACGGTATAAAGCCACGCAACGGGCGACCTTGCGGCCGCCCGTAAGCGCATGAACTTTTTGATCAGTTGTTGATCAGCTTATCCTCATCGCTCCAGCTGTACAGCTTGCGGATATCCTTACCAACCACTTCGGAAGGATGCTCTGCAGCGATCTTACGCATTGCGTTGAAGTGTACCTGTGCGCCTGCATCGGACATATCCAGGAGGAAGTCCTTTGCAAAGGTACCGTCCTGAATGTCGGACAGAACCTTCTTCATTGCCTTCTTGGTGTCCTCGGTAATGATCTTCGGACCGGTGATGTAGTCACCATACTCAGCAGTGTTGGAGATCGAGTAACGCATGCCCTCAAAGCCACTCTGATAGATCAGGTCTACGATCAGCTTCATCTCGTGGATGCACTCAAAGTATGCGTTTCTGGGGTCATATCCTGCCTCAACCAGCGTCTCGAAGCCTGCCTGCATCAGTGCGCATACACCACCGCAAAGAACAGCCTGCTCACCGAACAGGTCGGTCTCGGTCTCGGTGCGGAAGGTGGTCTCCAGAACACCTGCGCGTGCGCCGCCGATACCCAGTGCATAAGCAAGACCGATCTCCAGAGCGTCACCGGTAGCGTCCTGCTCGATTGCGATCAAGCAAGGAACACCCTTACCTACCTGGTACTCGCTGCGAACGGTGTGACCGTGGCCCTGGGGAGCAACCATGATAACGTTAACGGTCTT
>JAFTKI010000010.1 GCA_017453335.1 Clostridia bacterium | reverse complement strand
TCTACCAAATGAGCTAAATCCGCGGAATGGTGCCTCCGGTCGGAATCGAACCAACGACACGGGGATTTTCAGTCCCCTGCTCTACCAACTGAGCTACAGAGGCATACAGCAAGGGCTGTATTATAATGGCGATCCGGATGGGGGTCGAACCCACGACCTCTAGCGTGACAGGCTAGCGCTCTAACCAACTGAGCTACCGGACCACTGGTGGAAACAATAGGGCTCGAACCTATGACCCTCTGCTTGTAAGGCAGATGCTCTCCCAACTGAGCTATGCTTCCATTACTTCGCCTTGGCTGACGACTTGCTTATTATACCACAAGCGATTTCTTTTGTCAAGGGGTTTTTCAAAAGTTTTTGAAATTTTTTCAATCTTTTTTTCGGATTGATAAACCCTGTTTTGCGACGGCCCCGCTATTATATCACAACTCGATTCGGTTGTCAACCCCTTTTTGAAAAAAATAGAAAAATTTTAAGCCTATATATTTTTTTAATTGAAAAACAAAATTTACAATATAAAAAGCAAGATATGTTATGGACAAATGCGGCACTTTTCATTATAATTTTATGTAGCGGAAGTTTTTTGAACGGGGAGGATTGTATGAAGCTGCATTTTTTGGGGACTTGCTCGGGAACCGAGCCGATGCCCGAACGCAACCATGCTTCATGGGTGCTTGAAACAGAGGGGAAGCTGTATTTCTTCGATGCAGGGGAAGGCTGCTCCAAAACGGCGCATCTTTTGGGATTGGATCTTTTGGAAACCCGAAAAATCATCATTTCACACCCACACATGGATCACGTTGGTGGCCTGTCCAATCTCCTTTGGACGATTCAAAAGCTGATCTCGCGTTACAAGAGAACCTTGATCGGGGAGCAGGTGGATGTTTATATTTCCTCGTGCAAGACATGGAACGGCGTGATGCAGATCCTGCGCTGTACCGAATTTGATTTTGACAAGGGTTACACGTTGGTTGATCATGGGATCGATGCGGGGCTTTTGTTTGATGACGGTTCGGTTCGTGTAACTGCCTATCCCAACGCGCATATCAAGCCCGATGACGGGATTTTTCGTTCCTACTCTTTTTTGATCGAGTGCGAGGGCAAGCGGATCGTATATTCGGGGGATGTGAAATGTTATTCCGAGCTGGACGGTGCGGTTGGTGCGGGTTGTGACATTCTGATCGGAGAGACGGGACACCATAAAATTGATGACGTATATGCATATTTCTCGTCCAAAAAGATCGGAATGTTGTATTTCTTCCATCACGGGCGCGAGATTCTGAATGATCCCGATGCCGCGGAGGAGAAGATTGATTTGCTATTTGATGGACGCGCGTGCTTGACTCACGACGGCATGACGGTTGAAGCATAACGGGGGGGAACATGGAACATACAGTAGCGATATTATGTGATATGCACCTGTCGGCAGACCGACGCTCTCCGCAGTATGCGTATTTTTTGCGCGCGGTGGAGCAGATGAAGCGTGACGGTATTCAATATGCGGTAACGCTTGGGGACATTACCGCCTTTGGCGATCCTGCGGCGTGGGAACTGTACCGCAACGCAATGGAACCGTTTTCGCATTGTGAGATCATCGGAAACGCTGATGTGCGTGATAAAAAAACTGCAAGGAGTCTGGAAACGCTGACCGAACATGCGGAAATGATGCTTGGAGAGCGAAGGATCCTTGGCTTGAACACGCCGAACGGGGAGATCTCTGCGCACGATTGGGCGCGGCTTTGCACCGTGAACGATGGAGATGTGGTGTTACTACATTATTATCTTGATGCACTGAAGGAGCCATGCCGCACGCGCTTTCTGGAGTTTATCAAGGAGCGTCGGTTGACGGTTCTGCACGGTCACGCCCACAGAGATTTTGACTATACGGTTGGGAAAAGCCGTGTGCTTGGATTTCGGGGGCTTGATCCCGACAAGGCAATCGGGGGCGCACCGTGTATTTGCTATCTGACCTTTGGAGAGCGCGTTGTCTGCCGCGAGATCAAGTTTGCGCTTGATCGGTCGGTTCCGCAAGGCGTGTGTGAATATTTCGGTGTTTCCTGTGTGGATCTGATTGCCGATGTTGGATATGCTTTGGAGAAAGGGATCAAATACATCGAGCTGCGGTGTGATAAAAAAAGCTGGGGGTACGATCCTGCACAGGTGGCGTTGATCAAGGAGTGGCGCAAAAAGACCAACGGATTTTTGTCGGTACACATGCCGAATCTCAAATGGAAAGAGGGGCATGTGGAGGGGACGGAGTGCTGGCACGAGGTGCTGGAGTATGCGCTGGAGCTGGAGGCAGATCATCTGACGATCCATCCTCCAAGGCGCACCTGCCGCCGTGACGTGTTGGAGAATCCCGCTTGCTTTGCGGAACTTTTGTCGTATTACGTTGAGGCAGTGCAACGCATGCCGAAAACCGCGACAATCGGCATAGAAAACCTGCATTGGGACGAGGGCGAGCCGAGCGATGAAAACCGCTGCTTTGCGCTCATTCCCGAGGAACAGCTTTTGTGGGTGGATGCGATCAACGGTGCCGTTGGACAGCCCGACCGCGTGGGATGTGTTCTGGACACGGGACACGCAAGAAACAACGGTGTGCTGGCAAAGCGCTATCCGCTGAGCTGTTGGTATGCGGCGATCGGACCGCGTGCCGTGGCGTATCACGTTCACCAATCGGTCAAAGACGAGAACGGACGGCTGAAAAATCACAAGCCGCTTACGTGTTGGTATGGCCCGATGATCAATTATTGCGGATTTTTGTGGGCGTGGGAGCAGGGAATTCTAAACCGTGCGCCGATCTTTTTGGAGGTCAAGGGGTGGGAGAACCACGAAAAGAGTCTGCGGGGGTTTGAAAAGGATTTTCTATAACATAAAGGAACCGTCTGACGTAAGCGTCGGACGGTTCTTTTTCTTAAAACATTTTATCGATATCTGCGCGGTTATAATACTGCTTTTTGTCGCAGAAGCGGCAAGCGACCTCAAGCCGCTCGGGCTTGCCCTCGGCAACCTGTTCCTTCAAAAGCTTCAGAAGGTCGGGCTTTCCGAGTGTCACGAGCGCGCGGGTGGTGCGTTCACGGCTGCAGTTGCACTTGTAGGCAACGTCGATCTCGTCAAATACGTCAAAGGGAATGTCACGTAAGGCGATCTGTGCGATCTCCTCAAGGGTTGCGCCTCTGTCAAAAAGACGCGACACGTTGGCAAGATCGTTTGCGTTGCGCTCGATCAGATCGACCGTGTGGGGATCTGCAAAGGGAAGAAGTTGAACGATCACGCCACCTGCAGCACGGCAGGAGCAATCGGTATCGATAAGGACTCCCAAGGAGCAAACCGTGGGAACCTGTTCACTGTGCGCATAGTACGCCGCGATATCCTCGGCAATCTCGCCGCTGACAAGAGGAACCGAGCCGTTATAAGGTTCGGCCCCGCCCATGTCGCGGATGATATTGAGCATTCCTTTTCCAACGGCCCCGCCCACGTTCAGCTTTCCGTTGGACTTCAAGGGAAGATCAACGGCGGGATTTTGGATATATCCGCGCACGTTACCGATATAGTCGGAAACGGCAAGTACGTGTCCCGCAGGGCCGTCGCCCTTGAGAATTACGGTGATGGTGTCGGTTTTCTCTCCCAGCATACAGCCCATCATCGAGGTTGCGGTCAGCAACCGTCCGAGCGTGGCGCTGGCGGTGGGAGTTGTATTGTGCAGGCGGATCGCTTCGTTGACGATCTCTTTGGAATTGATGACGTGAATACGCGCGCTTCCATCGGCGGTCATGGCGCGCAAAATGGTAGAAGACATAGCAAATCCTTTCGGGGTAAATTTTCTTTTTTTGCAACCGTTGTTGCTTTATTTGATCGCCCGAGCGGCAAAATACCATCGCTCGGTCTGACCGTTGACAGGGGAGAAACCAAAATCCGACCAAACACCGATCAGCTCCAGTCCTGCGGCTTTGAGCGCGTTCTCGATCTCGGCTTGTGTGTAACAGCGCTCCTCTTGATGCTCGTCCGAGCGGCGGTAGGAGCCGTCCGGCATTTCCTCGAAGAGCGAAAGATCAAAGTCGCATAAGCGTGTGTCGGGATGGTAAGTGTTTTGCCAACCGCAAAAAACGGCGGCTCGTTCCTCGTCCTCGGTTCCCGCATCCCACACCAGCTCGTCCTCCAGAACGTAGGCGTTGTTTCCGTAGGTGTTCTCAAATTTATAAGGGGTGTTCATGTCGAACAGAAACAGCCCGCCGGGATCCAGGTAATTGTGTACAGCGGCAAAGGTTTTGGCAAGATCCTCGGGCGAGAGCAGGTAATTCAGACTGTCAAGACAACAGGTTACAGCCCCCACTGTTCCGTACAGCTCAAAGGTGCGCATATCCTGCTGCAGCCATAAAATTCCCGATCTGCCGCTTGCTCGGTTGTACGCCTCGGACAGCATTTCGGCGCTGCCGTCGATTCCGATCATGTCGTAGCCCCTGTCAGCAAGAGCCAACGTCATGCTTCCTGTTCCGCAGGCAAGGTCAAGCACCAGCGTTGGACGGGCGGGAAGATATCGGTCGAAGCAAGCCTCGATAAAATCAGCCCACACGGTGTAGTCGATCTCTGCGTTGAGCTTGTCATAAACGCGCGCGATGGCGGTGTAACCCTCGCATCCCATATCAGTGATGCCCCTCCTTGGTCAGTCGGTTCAGAACAATATCATAGCCGCTGTTTTCGTTGTATTTCAGGCAACGGTTCACGCGGCTGATTGTTGCCGTGGAAAGCCCTGTTCTTTCGGCGATCTCGGTGTAGATCATGCCGCTTTTCAGCATTTTTGCGGCTTGCATACGCCGAGACATTTCCAAAAGCTCCGATTCCGTGCAAAGATCGGATAAAAAACTAAGGCATTCCTGTTCGTTTTGCAGTGTCAAAAATCCGTGTACGAGATATTCCAGCATGGGGTTAGATGCGTAAGTAGCCATATAAAGCCCCTCCGTTTATAAAATCAGAAGACAACTGCTCCCATGTTTATTTTAACACGTTTTTCTGCGATTGTAAAGAGTGTTTTTGTTTTTTTCGATCTTTTTGTGTGCGAGAGTTCTTATTTTGTGCGAAACGCACCGAAAAATAATATGAATTTCGGCACTGTGCGCTCTTGCTTTTTCGGGGAAATATGCTATAATAAGAGTAGATACGATTCGGCATTGAATTTCGATGCCGAACCCTCCGAAAGGATGTGATTTTTGATGAAATTGATACACTGTGCCGACCTGCATCTGAATTCTCCGATGGAGGCGAATCTTTCTTCCGAAAAGGCGAAGGAGCGCAAGAGCGAGATCCTTGCAACCTTTGCCAAAATGGTTCGTCTTGCCGCCGAGGGCGGTGTGGCGGCGATTTTGATTGCGGGTGACCTTTTTGACAGCGACCACATCACCAAGCGCACCGAGCGCTATGTGCTGGATCTGATGGCTTCCTATCCCGAGCTTGCCTTCTTCTATTTGGCGGGCAATCACGATAAGGGGAACACCTTGCGGTTTGCCGAGAACAGACCTGAGAATCTCTACACCTTTGATGACGAGTGGTCGTCCTATCAATTTGGTGAGGTTACCATTACGGGCAGTGAGCGTCCCGATCCCGATACGTTGCTTTTGGAGGAGGATGCGCTGAATATCGTTTTGATGCACGGACAGGAAAGAAGCGGCAGAGGCGTGGCAGGAGAGAACTCGATCCGATTCTCGCACCTCAAAAACAAGCACGTTGATTACCTTGCGTTGGGGCATTTGCATGAATACCGCACAGCCCCTCTTGATGCGCGCGGACTTGCTTGCTACAGCGGATGCCTGGAGGGCAGAGGCTTTGACGAATGCGGACAAAAGGGCTACGTTCTGCTGGAAACCACCAATAAGGGCTTGATACACCGATTTGTGCCGATGGCGCGCCGTACTCTGCACACTGTTTCCTGTGATATCAGCGGATTTTCCACACAGGTGGAGCTGGAAAAGCGGGTAATGGAGGCAGTGTCGGGAATTGCTCCAACCGATCTTGTGAAGCTGGAGCTGACGGGTTGCTGTCCCGTTGAGCAGATGAAGGATATGGGACACCTGCAAAGTGTTTTGTCGGATGCCTTCTATTTTGCAAAAATCAATGATAAGAGCCGACTCCTGATCGATCCCGAAAGCTATCGAAACGATATTTCGCTCAAGGGTGAATTTGTGCGCCGTGTGATGGCTTCTAATCTGAAGGACGAAGAAAAAGAACGTGTGATCGCGTGCGGCTTCCGTGCGCTTTGCGGGGAGGAGGTAGGATTTTGAAGCTTTTGAGCTTGCATATTGAAAATTTCGGCACGTTGCAGGATTTTGATCTGGTTCCCTCGGAAGGGCTGAACGTGCTGTATCAGAAAAACGGCTGGGGCAAAAGCACCTTGGCGGTGTTTATCAAGGCAATGTTTTACGGTCTGCCCGCAACCACAAAACGCTCGCTGGACGACAACGAGCGCAAAAAATACAGCCCCTGGCAGGGCGGTGCGTTTGGCGGAAGTATTGAATTCTCCACCGAAAAGGGGAGCTTTCGCGCAGAGCGCTTCTTCGGTGCCAAGGAAAGCGCCGATACCTTTGCGCTTTACGACCTTTCCACCAACAAGCCCTCGGATGCCTATTCTGCGGCGCTTGGCGAGGAGCTTTTCGGGATCGATGCCGAAGGCTTTGAGCGCAGCACTTATCTTTCTCAGCGCACACTCACGGGTAACCGTGATAACAACAGCATTTCGGCAAAGCTTGGAAATCTGTTGGACGATGTCGGGGATATCGGTAATTACGATACCGCCGTCGCGGCGTTGGACAAGCGCAGAAAGCACTATGTAATGACGGGTAACCGAGGCGCGATTGCCGAGATGGAGCAGGAGCAGCTGGAGCTTCAAAAGGAGCTGGAGCATGCACGCTCGATCGAAAGTGCGCTGACTGTTCAACAGGAGCAGCTTTTCTCGTGCGTTGACGAGCTGGCGGCGGCACGGAAGCTTTCCGAGGAAACAAGAGCACGTTTGGAAAATGCGGGACTTGCCCGCGAACGCGCGGCACTTGTGGAACAGCGCAAGTCGATGGAGCGCGACCTGGAGGGCTTGCGCGCGAAATACGCTCAAACCGACCGATTCTTCCGCGGAGCAACCCCGACTGTGGAGGAATGGAGAAGCTATTGCGATCTGTTCGACAGCTTGAAGGAAGTGAAAGCACAGCGCAATTTGTTTGCGTCCGCACCGCAATACAGCGATCGGCTGAAGTCGATGCGTCAGTCGTTTTCGGCGGGCGTACCCACCGAAACCATTTTGTCGAGAATGTCGCAGGATGCCGATGCCATGCGTGATATGCGCAGTCGTGCGGCGGCTTTGAAGGAGCAGATCGAATCCGATGCGCCGTTCCGCCGTTTCCCGAACGGTGTTCCGAGCGAGCGTACGCTTGATAAAACAAAGGAACGCTTGCAGTCTGCCTTGAATGCGCGGGCGGAGGTGCAAAAGGTGCAGGCAGAGAATCCGCCGCATAAGCCCTTGATGCTTGCAGGCGGCGGAGTGCTTGTACTGGGCGTGCTGTTTGCGATTCTGGGCTTTGCGATCTCCTCTGCAATGACGGTTCTGCTGATTCTTGCGGGAATTTTGCTTGCAGGCGGTGGAGTTGCCTTGTGGATGGGAATGAAAAAGCGAGACGCTTATCTGCGCCAATGTGCGGAGGCGGAAGCGCAAAAACAACGCCGTAAAACCGAAGCAGATGAGAATTTGCGCAGCGTATGTGCGTTTTTGCGCGAATACCGTATGCCCTGTGACGATCCGATGCGAGCCTTGACCGAGCTGACCTTGCTTTCCGCACAGTACCGTGATGCGCTTGCCAAGCGGGAGCAGATGCGCGAGGAGCTGAACGCCTTGGAAACCCGTTTTCTGGCGGTTTCCGAGCGGTTGCGCACAGGTCTTTCGCGGTATTTGGGTGAGCTGCCCCAAAAGAGTGACTATCGCACCGAGCTGGAGGATCTGCGCCGTGAGGTTGCGGCATATCTGCAGCTGGAGGCATCCGAAAAGAAGCGTCTTGCCGATTTTGCCGATGCGGAGCAGAGAATTGCCGAGCTGAGTGCGGAATTGAAGACCTTTTTGGTCAAATACGATCCGATGGGGGCGATGTCGGAGGGCGATTGCTTGCAAATGGTAGGCGAGCAACGTGCCGAGCGCAGTCGCCTGTCGCGTGAGATTCTGCAAAAGGAGCAGGCGATCAAGCAGTTTGTTGCCGAGAAAAAGCTGACGGCGGATATGGATATTTCGGGGGCTGAGGACTACGACCGCTTGCGCGCCGAGGAGACCGAGCTGCAACGCAGGATCGAGGAGCTTCAAAAGAAACACGCAACGCTGAAAAACAGCATTGAGCGACTCAGCATGGAAACCGACCGCATCCCCGAGATGGAAGCGCGCGCGGTACAGCTTGCCCAGGAGTTGCGCACGGCTCGTGCCAACAGTGCCACTGTGGCAAATGCGCAGAAATTCTTGGAGGAAGCCAAAAACGGACTCTCCACACGCTATCTTGACGGTATGCAGGATGCTTTCCGCAAGTTCTTTGAGATTCTGACCGAGGGACAGGCTCCCGAATCGGTGATGGATACCTCTTTTGCAGTGTCACTCCGTGAGGGCGGAAAAACGAGAACGCTGGAAAGCTTCAGCCGAGGCTGGCGCGACGCTGTGGATTTTTGTATTCGCCTTTCGCTGGCAGGTGCATTGTATGCCGAGGGTGAAAAGCCGTTCCTTTTGTTGGACGATCCCTTTGTGAATTTGGACGACAAGCGGCTTGACGCGGCAAAGAATATGCTTGAAAAGCTTTCTGAGGAATACCAGATTTTCTATTTCGTATGTCATAAGGAGAGGATATAACAACAAACCCCGATGCGATTTTCATCGCATCGGGGTTCTCGTTATTTTGTTTGATTAAGCGTAGAAATCGATTGCCAGACGCTCGGTGTCCTTTGCGATCATCAGCTCCTCGTCGGTGGGGAGGATGAATACGCGTACCTTAGAGCCTTCTGCGGTCAACTCAACAACCTGTCCGCGAGGTGCGTTGAGGTTGAGCTGCTCGTCGATCTTGATGCCCAGTGCTTCCATGTTGGTCAGGATGCCGTTACGAACCAGCTCGTCGTTCTCGCCCAAGCCTGCGGTGATCAACAACACGTCTGCACCGTTCATTTCTGCAAAATAACTACCAATCAGCTTTCTGCAGTGGTGAACAACCAGATCAAGTGCCAGCTTCGCACGTTTGTTGCCCTGATCTACTGCTGCCCAAACCTCGCGCGCGTCACTCGATACGCCCGAAACACCGATCAAACCGGACTTCTTGGTCAGGATGGTGTCAAGCTCGTCGGGAGTGAAGCCCTGCTTGATCATGAAGGTTACGATCGAGGGATCCAAGGGACCGCAACGGGTACCCATGGGCAGACCGTCCTGGGGAGCGAAGCCCATCGAGGTGTCAACCGCAATACCGTCCTTGATCGCGGTTACCGAAGACCCCGATCCCAGGTGGCAGGAAATGATCTTCAACTCTTCCAAAGGCTTGCCAACCAGCTTTGCGGCCTCGGCGGATACGAAACGGTGGCTGGTTCCGTGGAAGCCGTAGCGACGGATGCCGTACTTCTCAAGCCACTCGTAGGGAACTGCATAAGTGTAGGATTCCTCGGGCATATTTGCATAGAATGCGCTATCGAATACACCAACGTGAGGAACGTTCGGCATTGCCTGACGGCAAGCTGCAACACCCTTGAGCGATGCGGGACCGTGCAGGGGGTTGATCGGAATGATCGATTCGATGTATGCAAGAATCTCGTCGTCAAGAATCTTGGATTCCTTGATGGTGCCGCCATGCACGAAGCGGTGACCAACAGCCGCGATCTCGGATACGTCCGCGATCACGCCGAGCTCCTTATCGGTCAGAGCATCCAGAACGAGTTGGATTGCCTTGTTATGGTCGGGAATGGGAGTTTCGGTAAAGTACTTATCGGCATCGGGACGCTTGTGAGTCAGCGTGCCGCTGGTGGGCGTAATACCGATCTTTTCGCAAATACCCTTAGCAAGCACGTTGCCGTTGTCCATGTCGAACAACTGGTATTTCAGGGATGAGCTACCCGCGTTTACAACCAGGATTTTCATTTGTTTTCCTCCTCAAACTTCCACCGAAGTGGATAAAAATGTGAACTGATACCGATTCTGTTAAAAACGGCATTTTCTGTCACAATATATTATATATGATTCTTGTCCCAAATGCAAGAGTAAAACGAAATTTTCTTTGAAAAAATCTTGGGCGTATTGACAGAGAGGTATTTTTAGGTTATAATAATAGGGTAAGAAGAAGCGATTTTTCGCTCCTTGAGAAATGCTACAGAAAGGATGATTATCATGGTTATTACGAAACAGTCTATTATCGGAGATATTCTCGATTACGAGCCCGAGACCGCGCAGTTCTTCTTCGCAATCGGTATGCACTGTCTGGGTTGTCCCGCATCCCGCGGTGAGTCGGTTGAAGATGCTTGCGCTGTTCACGGCACCGATGCCGATGCGTTGATCGAGCAGATCAACAAATTCCTTGCATCCAAGAATGCATAAAACCATGGGGCTGTTGCAGCTTTGTAACAGCCCCATTATTACCATTACAGACGAAGAGAGGAAAGGCTTATGCAATCTGTGAATACATTGGGCGCACGTCTTGCAAGTGCCAAGCCGTTCGTGACACAGGGCGGACGGGTGATCGACGTGGGAACCGACCACGCCTATTTGCCCATTGCGCTGATCCGCGAGGAAATCTCGTCGGCGGCTCTGGCGTGTGACATCAACGAAGGTCCGATCGCATCGGCGCGCGAAAACATTGCCGCGGCAGGACTGTCGGACCGAATCGAAACGCGCTTGACAGACGGATTGCATGGAACCGAGGATTTTTCGGCGGATGACGTGTTGATCTTTGGAATGGGAGGCGAGCTGATCGTTCGTATCCTGTCCGAAGCACCGTTCGTGAAAGACAATCGCGTGGGGTTGGTTTTACAGCCCATGTCGCGCGCATCGGTGTTGCGCCGCTATCTTGCCGAAAACGGCTTTGAGATCGTGGGAGAAGCCTTGACCTTTGAAGATAAATATTATCAAACGATTGCCGCACGTTACAGCGGTAAATGCTATAAGTTGAGTGACGTGGAAGCATGGGTGGGAGCTAAGAACATAGAAACACGCCCACTTTTGTTTGAAGGATTTGTGCGACATGAGATCGGTGTATTTGACGCGATCCTGAAGGGAAAAGCACAATCGATAAATGCCGATGTCACGTTTGAAACCGAAATGAAACGAAAATTGGAGGAGCTGTTATGACCGCAGGAGAGCTTTACGCCGCATTGAATCAAAAAATTCCGACCTCGCTGTCGTGTGACTGGGACAACGATGGACTGATGTGCTGTCCCGATCCCGAAAAAAAGGCGGAACGTGTGCTGGTGGCATTGGATATTACCGCAGAGGTCGTGACACGCGCGATCGAAGGGGGCTATGATGTGATCGTTTCGCATCATCCCTTGATCTTTTCACCGCTCCGCGCCGTGGAGCCGCACGATCCCGTGGCAAAAAAGGTGATCCGCTTGCTGTGCGCGGGTGTTACGGCAATGTCCTTCCATACCCGATTGGATGCGGTGGAGGGCGGTGTCAACGACGTGCTGGCAAATGCCTTGGGGCTGGAGAATGTTGTTCCGTTCGGCTCTGACGGTGAGGCGATCGGAAGGATCGGTACGTTGCCGCAGGCAATGACGGTTGAGGCATTCGCACAGCATGCCAAGCGTGTTTTGGGTGCCGATCAGATCGTGCTTGCCGATGCAGGCGTTGCGGTGCAGCGTGTGGCGGTTCTCGGTGGTGGCGGTTCCTCGGACGTAGCGGCAGCAAAGTGTGCGGGAGCTGACACCTATCTGACGGGCGAGTTGAAGCACAACAATCTCATGGATGCGCCCGAGATCGGCATGAATCTGCTGGCGGGCGGTCATTTCCACACCGAAAATTTGGTTTGCAACCGTATTTGCGAGCTGTTGCACGAGATCGATGCAACGCTTAAGGTAGACGTGACCGACAGCAACACGGCTTGCGTTCTGTAACGAAGAAAAGGAGAATCGATTATGACTTATGTAATTTCGAATATACACGGCAACTATCAAAAATTCAAGTCGATCCTGTCGCAGATCTCGTTCCGCGATTCGGACATTCTGTATCTGTTGGGCGATATTGTGGACTACGGCGAGGAATCAATGGAGCTGATCGAGGATATTTCGGTGCGCGTCAACGTGTACCCGATTGCGGGTGAGCATGATTTTTTGGCGGCAAGAATGCTCAAGGGCTTTTCGAAAATGCTGAAAAGCGGTGCCGCTCCCGATGCGGAGTATATTGCCGAGATGACGGAGTGGGCGCAAAATGGCGGTCAGGCAACGCTGGAGGCGTTTCGCGCCTTGGATGAGGAGCAACGCGAGGGCGTTCTGGAATATCTGGAGGAAATGACGCTGTTTGAGGAGCTGGAGATCGGCGGCAGGGAGTACGTTCTGGTTCACGCAGGAATCGCCGATTATGATCCCGACACCGATCTGTACGATTACGAGCCCGAGGACTTTTTCTCGGAGTCGATTCCCGTTGACCGTCCTTTGATCGAGGGGAAGACCGTAGTGGTTGGTCACGCTCCCACAAAGAGCGGCAGGATCGAGCGAGGAGACGGCTGGATCATGGTTGATTGCGGCGTTGCAAACGATGGCTCTTTGGGATGCCTGTGTCTTGAGAACGGCAAGGAGTTTTACGCATAATGCGAAAGAATGAGATCGTTCGCCTCACGATTGAGGAGATCAATAATCTGGGATGCGGTGTTGGACACATCGGCGGCAACGAACGGGAGCGCGGGATCGTGGTATTCGTGCGCGATGCCGTGACGGGTGACGAGCTGGACGTGCGCATCATCAAGGTGAATAAAAGCTATCTGGTGGGGAAGATCGAGAAAATCATCGTCCCCTCCTCCTTGCGCTGTGTACCCGATTGCAATGCGCAGGGATGCGGCGGCTGTGTGTACCGTCACGTGGACTACGCGCACGAATTGGACTTGAAGCGTGACTATGTGGTGTCCGCTTTCCGCAAAGCAGGACTTCCCGACGTGGAAGTGGAGACTGTTCGACACACGGACAAGCTGACCGGCTACCGCAACAAGGCGCAGTATCCCGTTTGCAACGGAAAAAATGGAATTGAAGCAGGATTTTTTGCAACGGCTTCGCACAGGATCGTTCCCGCAACCGATTGCAAGCTGCAACCGCCGATCTTTGGTGAGATCGTGTCGTTTATCTGCGATTTTTGTACCCGACACAAGATCAATGCTTATGAGGAAACCACGGGAAAAGGGCTTTTGCGCCACATTTATTTGCGCATGGGCGCAGAGACGGGCGAGGTGATGGTATGCTTGGTCATCAATGCCGAGGGCTTTCCGCGTGAGGGTGAGCTTGCCGAGGCGCTGTGCGCAAAATTTGATGCGGTGAAGAGCGTGATGCTCAACGTTAACCGCAAGAACACCAACGTGGTATTGGGAAAGGACTACCGTCTTTTGGCGGGACGTGAGTGGATCGAGGATCGCTTGTGCGGTCACACATTCCGTATCTCGGCAGGAGCCTTTTATCAAGTCAATCATGATGCGTGCGAGCTGTTGTACGGCATTGCCAAGGAGCGCGCCGCGCTGACGGGCAAGGAGACTCTTCTTGATTTGTATTGCGGAATTGGTACGATCGGACTTTCGATGGCAGACTCGGCAGGCGAGGTGATCGGAATTGAGATCGTAGACGAAGCGGTGGAGCGAGCGGGCGAGAATGCCAAGCGCAACGGGATCGAACACGCATCCTTTTATTGCGGTGACGCATCCGATGCAAAAAAGCTTTTGGAGAATGCCGAGCGCAAGCGCGGAACGCTTGATCCCAAGAATACGGTAGTGGTATTTGACCCGCCGCGAAAGGGAAGCACATCGGAATTGATCAACTACATCTCCGACCGCGGATTTAATCGCGTGGTCTACGTTTCCTGCAATCCCGATACGCTGGCGCGCGATTGTGTGATCTTTGAAAAGTTGGGATATGAGATTGGTGTTGTTACGCCTGTGGATATGTTTCCGAGGACAGGGCACGTTGAAAGTGTCGTTTGTCTCACAAGGAGTTAAAAATGAAAAAAGATATTATTGATGCACACAAATACTGTACAAACAATAAAGTCAACTTACAGAGAGATTCTGTCTGCGGATGCTTTTGCTGCCTTGAAATTTTTTCTCCCTCTGAAATTACAGAGTGGATTCCTGATACAAAGGGTACGGCACTCTGCCCGTATTGCGATATCGATTCCGTAATTGGTGAAAGCTCAGGATATCCAATTACAAAAGAGTTTTTAGAAGAAATGCAAAAGCATTGGTTCTGAAATATACCTTTTGGACTTACAACCTCCGTTTTTGACCGAATTTTATACCTTTTGGTCTTATGACCCATGTCGAGAGTGTCGTTTGTCTCTCACGAGCCAAATCGACGTGATATAACGCCTTACGGCGCGTGATATAGACACCTGCGGTGTCGTGATATGGAACGCTTTGCGTTCGTGCTATGTCGCTGACGCGACGTAAGGTGGCGCTCCACGCTCGGCTTTGCCGAGCATATCACGCCGTCGAAGACGGCATATCACGAAAGCCAGCGGCTTTCCATATCACGCACGACGTGGTTGTGCTATATCACGACGGCAACGCCGTCCATATCACTCCACCGCAGGTGGACAATTCGTATCACTCCGCGTTAGCGGACAAGAAAGGTCTTTATTATGGCAAAAACCTCACACGAGCTTGCAATTGAATTTGCAGTCGAAATTACAGAGCTTTGTTCAAAGATAAAAGGGCGTCCCGAATACACAAAACAGCTTATCCGTTCTGCATCTTCAATCAGTGCAAATATAGCCGAGGCAAAATACGCCGAAAGTAACGCTGACTTTGTACATAAACTTGAAATCGCACAAAAAGAAGCAAACGAAACAGAAACCTGGCTTAATGTTTTATTTAAGAGTGGCATTGTTGACGAGCAAACATTTAAAACTCTGCGCAACAAGTGCGGCAAGATTAGAAGAATGCTGATTGCATCGATTACCACAGTTAAGGCTAAAAACAACGGTCAAAAGTGAATTTTAAGTAAAACTCTCATTTACAGCCGTTTAATATAACACATCGAAAGGAAAAGCAATGAAATCAAAAGTTTCAAAACAGAATGAATTTGATCCTACATTGGGATTTGAGATAAGAAATCCCGTTTGGTCGTTTTGGGTTTGTCTATTCGCGATGATAGGTTGCCTTGTAACCTTTTTTGTGTTTCTCTTTCTTAAAACACAAAATACAATAGCTTCGGATACTTTTTACATCGGTTATATTTTTTTGGTTTTATCGCTCTTATCAGCGGTTGGTGTTTATGTTTGGGTTTATGAAAAGCTCACCTATTCAAACGGTGTTTATAAATATTATAAGGCTTTCGGAAAAAATCGGATTGCCAGAGGTGAAGAACTTGGCTCGGTCAAAGTTTTAACTGTGTATTATGCTACCAAGTACGGTATTCGCAAGAAAATAAGAATTTTCTTTTATGACAAGTCAAAGAACATTCTAATAAAGATAATCGACGACGGCACATTAAGTAAAAACGAAACATTCTTAAAATCGTTAAAATACAATCGCATAAAGATAATACGCGAGGAAAAATACGATTATTGATATGTTTCCAAGTACTGCCTCAAAATCAGGGACAAAAGTGCTTTTCCACCTATGTTTTGAGGACTTTTTGAACTTACAACCCCTGTTTTTGGCATGAAAATATACCTTTCGGAGTCTTGACCCATGTTGAAAGTTTAGTTTGTCTGACTCGTCAGACAAACTAAAGCGATATAAATCCCTTGCGGGATTTGCGATATACACTTTCTTCGGTCGCGTGCGATATGCCTGCGGCGCGATATGTGCCTTCGGCACGTGAGCGCACTTTGTGCGCATAAGACGCGGGGATTTATATCTGCGTACTTTCGACCACGTTCGTGAAACGAAACATATTTCGTTTTACGAATATATCGCTGTTTCGCTATGCGAAACAATATCGCATTTGCGAAGCAAATATATCGCGCACCAGAGGAGCATATCGCGTGAGCGAAGCGAACTAAAAGGAGACTAAAATGAATAAAACCATTAAAGAACTCGCAGTTGAACTCACCATAGAAATCACTGCGGTTTGTGACGATATTAAAGGAAGAAGCGTTTTTGTCAATCAACTTTTGCGTTCTTGCTCGTCTATCGGAGCAAACAGTTACGAAGCAAAATATGCACAAAGTACCGCTGACTTTGTTAACAAACTTGAAATTGCCCTTAAAGAATGTTACGAAACCGACTATTGGCTTGAAATTCTTTTCAAGGTTGGTTCAATGGACGAAAGTACATATAAAACGCTTTCTAACAAATGCGGTGCAATTCGCAGAAAACTCATCGCCTCCGTTACCACCGCAAAGGGGAACGGTTAAGGATAAAAGTGATTTATGAGCAAGACTCAAAAGGTCCTTTTACAGCTGTAATGATTAATATATCGAATTGGATAATAAATAATTACAACATTAAGGAGAAAGCTATGTCGATTTTTGATATCTTCAAGAAAAAAGCAAAAGTTGAAAAAAAGAATAACAGCGAATTAGAATCGGTTTTATTATCTCTTGAAAAACAAGAAATTGTTATGGAAGTTGATAACAATGCGGAAAATGCTTCTCCCAATGCAAGCAAGATTGGCGGCAAACCGTGGCTTCCTTCGGAATTTGAGTGGCCTTTGTTTACAGATGCGAACGAGGCAAAAACGCGCCCGTTGTCCTTCCTTTGTCAGATCAATGTTGCTGATGTGAAGAAGTATGATGCTGATGGACTGTTACCTGATTGCGGTATGTTGTATTTCTTTTATGAATGTGAATCGTTCCGTTGGGGATTTGATCCCGAAGACAAGGGGTGTGCCCGTGTTTTCTATTTTGAGAACACAGAGAATTTCGCACCGATGGAGTTGCCTGATGGAATAGCAGAAGAGTACATAGTCCCGGAAATGGCAGTGCAGTTCACGGCGCGAAAATCCTATCCGGGGTACGAGGAACTTGACATTTATAGCGATATCGACTGTGAATGGGATGACCATGATGAGATTCTAAAGAAAATAGGTGTTGATACAGAATTGGAACATCACAAACTATTGGGATATGCAGATATTATACAGAGCGAGATGCTATCCGACTGTGAGCGAGTAAGCCGTGGGCTTTATTGCGGGAATCCGGAAAGTTATCAAAACACCCCCGAAGACGTGGAAGCAAGTATTCAACGTAGTGCAAAGGACTGGATCTTGCTCCTTCAACTTAGTACACTCACAAAGGATGATTGGGAATTGATGTGGGGTGATTGCGGTATGCTCTACTTTTATATCAAAAAGCAGGATCTTGCAGAAAAGCGATTTGAAAATGCATGGTTTTCCCTTCAGTGTGGATAATTGTTGGAGCGATAGACTATTCCCAAACACTACTCCAAAATCAGTGGCAAACGCCGAAGTGAAGTTTGCGCCGCTCGCGGCGCAAGTGAGAGGAACCTTTGGGACGAATAATGATTTTGAGAAAGATTCAAAAGTCATTTACAGCAGCACGGTATAACATATAGAAAGGTAAGCATGAATGTATTACACCTATATTCTGGAAAACAACGAAAAAACCTTATTGTTTGTAGGAACTACAACCGATTTGAAACGGGTGATGAAAGACCGTAAAAATGGCGATTTGTATTTGGTAGATTGTTCAAATTTGGTATATTATGAGGCGTGCGATAACGAAGAGAAGACGATTGAAAGAGAATACGCTATCAAAACAATGACACGGGCAGAACGAGAAAGACTGATAAAAGCGTTCAATCCCGATGAAAAGGATTTGTTAAACGAGTTGTAAATGCAGATACCTTTCGCTTTTACCCCCCATTTTTGAACAAGACTCGAAAGTTCATTTTAAAGCAGTAATGTTTAACATGTTGAAAGGAGAAAAACATGGGAGTAATATTTGCAATAGTACTTTTCATCCTCTTATTGATGGTTGGAATTACGGGAATAATTGCGGGGATTATTGGACTTGTTATTTGCCGCAAAAAAAGGAAAACAGGCAATCCGATTCCAAAGGTCTTAACCGTGGTTTTTGCCGTTGTGTTATCAATCGGTATTGTAATCACCTTGATTCCTATTGGCTTTTTTTCGTTTATTGTATATATTAACTCAATGCCGCCCGATGGCTTTGTGGAAACCGCGATCGTCATAGAAGAAGATGGATATCAAGATACAAGATTTACCGCCGACGGAGTCGTTTATGAGGTTTTGGATTTTGAAGTGTATGATACAGAAGCTATTTCCAATCCCATTTTTACATATAAGACCGATGGCTTTTTGAACGGTTCCCAATGCGGAAATTACTATGCAATCGAAAACAGCCAAGGGTTCAATCTTGTCAGCAATGAATTCGGTTTGCTGTTTTGCCCCGTGGAAGAAAGAGAAAGCGTGATTGCATATTACACGGATATAGACAACTTGTGCGGATATTATGACGATTGGAACAAGCGTGAATTTAAGCTCTCCGATCAAGAAATGGAGACGGTGCGCGATTTTTTGAATACCGATACTTCATTGTTGCATCAAGAACAAGTTGTTTTAGATGATGCAGAACAATTTGAAATAAAGCTTGTCTGTAAAGAGGGTCTGGTGAATGTGGAAAGCTATTGGTTTTTAATCTTAAACGGCGAATTATACTATGTGTATGAGTCTGATTTTGCCGAGGAGGACGGACTGCAATACACCTTGTTTGAACTTCCAAATGCAGTTGCGGACGCGCTCTTTACTATACATCAAAAAAATTAAATTGAAATTCAATCTTACAGTTCAGGAGTAACCGAAACAATGAAAAGCGATAAAATGACCATGCAATCGGTTTTTCAAAGCAGTAAATGGATATGGTGTGCCGCGTGTGACGGCGTGGATACTTATGCGGAGTTTTTGGACTCCTTTGATGCGCCTGAAGGGGAGGTGATCCTTCGGGTATCGGTGGATAGCGATTACACGCTCTTTGTAAACGGTGTGTATGCCGCATCCAATCAATACGGCGATTTTGAGCATTACAAAATTTATGATACCGTCAATATTACCCGTTTTTTGAAGCAAGGGAAAAATGAACTGAAGCTTTTGGTTTACCATTGTGGCGTGAATACGCAACGCTACAAAAAGGCGGCGGCAGGCTTGATCTATGAGGTGATCGGAGAGGCAGGAGTACTCTGCTGCAGCGATGCGGACACGCTCTCCCGCAAAAGTCCGACCTATATCAGCGGGCAGAAACGTATCGTTAGTCCACAGCTCGGGTTTACTTTTACTTATGATGCAACAAAGGCAAACGATGGTGGATACGCGCCATCGGTATGTGTATCGAAAAAAACAGTTTTTTATCCGCGTCCCGTCCAAAAACAAAAGGTGTTGGAGCGACATCCCGTTCAAAGCATTCAAATGCTTGATCCACAAACCTATCTGATCGATCTGGGAGAGGAAACGGTAGGTCTTGCCACGCTTGATTTTTGGTCGGATGACGAGCAAACCATCCGAGTGGCATACGGAGAAAGCCTTGACAACGGAAGAGTGCGTACACAGATCGGAATTCGGAATTTCTTTTTTGAATACCGCGCAAAAGCGGGAAAAAATCAATTTACCGACTATATGCTTCGTCTTGGCGGCAGATATCTGGAGGTTACAGCCGAATTGCCGATTAAGATCGATTACATTGGCATTCTGCCGCAGGTCTATGAAATCGGAGAAAAGCCGTACCTGATCGAACGGGAGCAGGATCGCAGGATCTACGATGCTTGTGTCAACACGCTCAGGCTTTGCATGATGGAGCATTACGTGGATACGCCGTGGCGAGAACAGTGCCTGTATGCGTTTGATTCGCGTAACCAAATGCTTTGCGGTTACTATGCCTTTTTGAACGGAAATCGGGACTATGCAAGGGCGAATCTTGCTTTGTTGGGTGAGGACCGACGCGAGGACGGGCTTTTATCGATCTGCTCGCCCTGCGGAACCGCGCTGGCGATCCCGTCGTTTTCGCTGTATTATATCCTTGCGATGAAGGAGTATTTGCACTATACCAAGGATTCCTCTCTCGTTTGCCGTTATTTTGGCAGGATCGAGGCAATTTTGGATGCCTTTTTGCGAGAATATTCAGAGGAGGAGGGCTTGATCGTTTCACGGTCGGGCGAGAATCTGTGGAATTTTTATGATTGGTCGTCTTATTTGGATGATCCGAAGCACCAAAGGGGTGTTTCCCGTCCCGATCTTATACTCAACGCGCTGTTTGTAATGGCTTTGGATGCTTATGCCGAAATGTGCCAAGCAGCGGGACTTTCGTTTCGGTATGAGGGAAGGGCAGAGGCAATTCGCCGCGCTATGCGGATTGCCTTTTTCGATGAGTGCGGACTCTTCTCGTTTCATCGGAACAGCGGTGAATACACTGTGATGGGCAATGCGCTGGCGATTCTGTGCGGTGCCGCTGAGGGCGATCTTGCAAAAACGATTTGTGATCGGATCGTTTCGGATGAGGCAACGCCGTCCTCTTTGAGCGCAAATATCTGGAAGTATGAGGCACTTCTGCAAACCGATTCCGAAAAATACAAGAACTGCATTTTAAACGAGATCCGAACCAACTATCAAAAAATGCTGGATGCGGGATCAACAACGGTTTGGGAAACGCTGGAGGGCTCCTCCGCTTTCCACAATGCGGGAAGCTTGTGCCATGGCTGGAGCGCGGTTCCTGTGTATATTTTCCACCGCCTCGGAATTGCTGTGCCAAAGGATCAATAACAACATGAGAAGAGCGCGTTTTATGCATCAGCTTTATCAGGACTTGAAAAAACAGTTTCCAAAAAATGAAGTGACCGTTGATCGGTTCGGTAACCTCTCCGTGATGGTGTTTGTTCCGTGCTTTCGGCTTTGTGATGTGATGAACGGGGGCGCAGAGCTTGTGCATCCCGCGTTCGTGAAGGATGGCAAGGTGTTGGACGGAATTTACGTTTCCAAATATCAAAACAGCTTGTGCCAAAAAGGGTGAGGGCTGGCATTTGATGACGGCTATGGAGTGGGGCGCGATCGCGCTGTGGTGTCAAAAAAACGGATTTGTAAGATTGGACCGTCCGCTTGGCAAAACGGGGCATTTTGCCTGTGACGTCATTTACATCAAGGATTTATAAAGTAGGGACTTATGAAACGAACATTACTGGATCGGTTTGAAGAATCCGTACCAAAGGATCTTCTTCCGCAACTTATGGGAGCGAAGGTATATGACAGCTCCTGTTCGCCCGAGGCGCGGGTTTGGTTGATTGACCGCGACGGTGGCTATTATCTCAAACGGGGAGTGAAGGGGAGTCTTTGGAAGGAAGCCGAGATGACTCGCTATTTTCACAAAAAAGGGCTTGGTGCCGAGGTTTTGGGATATTTTTCGGAGGATTATGATTGGCTTTTGACGTCACGCGTGGCAGGCGAGGATTGTACCTACGGGGAGTATCTTGCCGATCCCAAGCGGCTGTGTGACACTATTGCACAGCAGCTTCGCGCGTTGCACGAATTGGATTTTTCAGATTGCCCCGTGTGGGATCGGATGCCGTCTTATTTTGCACTTGCCGAGGAGAACTATCGAACGGGAAATTATGACAAAACAGCTTTCCCCGATAGCTTTGGGTATGCGTCTGCCGATGAAGCATACAAGGTGTTGCAGAATGGCAAAAATACGCTTGACAGCCGTGTGTTGTTACACGGAGATTATTGCTTGCCAAATATCATGCTGGATCATTGGCGGTTTTCGGGCTTTATCGATCTTGGAAACGGCGGCGTTGGGGACAGGCATATTGATCTGTTCTGGGGTGCGTGGACGCTGGGCTTTAACTTGAAGACCGACGCATACCGCGAGCGCTTTTTCGATGCGTACGGCAGGGATCTTGTAGATCCCGAAAAAATAAAGACCGTTGCGGCAGCAGAGGTCTTTGGATAACTGTTTGGTTTTGGGAGTCGATTTACACATGAAAACAAAAGCATTTTTATTTATTGTGGTTGCGGGCGTTCTGTGGGGAACATCGGGGATCTTTGTACACGCTCTTGCACCGCTTGGATTCAGCTCGGCGCAGATGACCTTTGCGCGCGGCTTGGTTGCCTTTCTGTGCATGGCAGGCTATGCGCTGATCTTTGACCGATCGGCTTTTCGTGTCAGACCGCTTGATTTGTTACTGTACAGTCTGATCGGACTTGCCCTGTTCGGCACCGCTTTTTGCTATTACACCTCGATGCAACTGACCTCGGGAGCCACCTCTGTGATCTTGATGTATACGGCACCCGTGTACGTGATGCTGTTTTCGATCCTTTTTTTGGGAGAAAAGCTATCGTCTTCAAAATTGGTGGCTGTGATCCTGATGCTGGCGGGATGTTGCCTTGTATCGGGTGTGCTGACCGGTTTTCAGTTCCATTTCATCGGTATTTTATTCGGTCTTGGTTCGGGGATCGCTTATGCGTCGTATAATATTGTGACCAAGATCTCGCTCAGGCGCGGCGGAAACGCCGTTTCGGCAACTGTTTACGGCTTTTTGTCTATGTCGGCTTTTGCGGCGATGTTTGCCGAGCCCGCCGATATGGCAGTTCACATTGCGGATGCGCCGATTCCTTCGATTGCGTGGTTGGCAGGGCTTGGAGTGCTGACCTCTGTGGTTCCTTATCTGATCTACACCATGGCGCTCAAGGACATTCCTGCGGGAACAGCCTCGGCACTGAGCATCGTTGAGCCGATGTCGGCAACCGTTTTCAGCTTTGTGTTGTTTGACGAGCATCTTGGCTATGGCTCTGTAATCGGCATTGTGTTGATCCTTGTGTCGGTTTTTTTGCTGGGACACTCCGAGGGGAAGACCCAGCAGAAATCCGAATTGGAAAAATCAAAATGATACATGACTTCCTGTACTCTGATGCGGTATCGCTTCGTGCGTTCGGAAAGCGTTATTTCGAAGCATACATAACCGACAGCTTGATCCTTGACGAAAACGAAGAAGAGAAAAGGGGAAAAATCTGATGTTTGTATTGGCTTTGATCGTGCTTACGGCAATGCTGGGAGGCGTTTGCTATTACTTGGCACATCGCGCGCAAAAGGCATTGAGCTATTTGTTGCCAAAGCTTCCTTTGTGGGTATGCATTGTTGTTTTTGCGTTTTTGATTTTGCTGTTGTTGCTGGGATTTGTACGGTCCTTTTTGCCGATCTCAAGCGGAATTAAAGGTGTTTTGGGAGCGATCAGCTTTTATTGGATGGGAATCTTTTTGTATCTGCTCCTGTTTGTTCTGCTTGCCGATCTTGTTCTTTGGATTGTGTCGCTTGCCAAGCTGATTCCTGCAGACCGTGTAGCTCTTTCGCGCTTTGTGGCGGGAAGTGCTGTGCTGGTGTTGACAGCATCGGTGTCTTGCTATGGCTTTTATCACGCGCAACAGATCCAAACGGTTTCCTATGACGTTACCCTTGCCGAGCATAAAACGACAGACGGCATGAACATTGTGATGGTCAGCGACCTGCACCTGGGGGCTTTGACCTCCGAGGAGCGGCTGGAGGGGATCGTTGAGAAGATCAACGCGCAAGAGCCCGATCTGGTGTGCATTGTGGGAGATCTGTTTGATAATGACTATTCGGCAATTAAGGATCCCGAACGCGCGATCGCACTGCTTGGCGGCATCAACGCAAAATACGGCGTTTACGCTTGTCTTGGCAATCACGATTCGGGCGAGACCTTTGCCCAAATGGAAGAATTTATGCGCCGTGCCAATATATGCAATTTGAAGGATGCTTACGTTACGGTCGATGATCGGCTGGTGCTGGTAGGGCGTGTGGATGCCTCTCCGATCGGCGGCTACGGCAATGGTGAGGTGAAACGGAACGGTGACCTTTCACAGATTTTGCTTGGCGCAAACCCCGATCTGCCCGTTGTTGTGATGGATCACAATCCCGCACACGTGGAGGAATACGGCAGTGAGGTCGATCTGATCCTTTGCGGACACACGCACAAGGGACAGGTGTTTCCCGGATCCTTGATCACGGGAGCAATGTATACGGTCGATTACGGATATTATCAAAAGGACGCGCAAAGCCCGCACGTCATCGTTTCCTCGGGTGTTGGCTTCTGGGGTCCTCCGATGCGTGTGGGAAGTGATTGCGAGGTCGTGCAGATCCGATTGCAGAATTCCTGAATGTTGCTTTGTAAGAGATCTTTGTAAATCCCTTGCATTTTATTTCCAAACATGATATACTGAAAAGCAAAGAAAGAGGGGAAGAATCAGATGAAGCTAACCTATCTCGGAACTGCGGCGGCAGAGGGGTGTCCTGCTCTGTTTTGCAACTGTGATTGTTGCAAAACGGCTCGGGAGCGCGGCGGAAAGAATCTTCGCACACGCTCACAGGCACTTGTAAACAACGATCTGCTGATCGATTTTCCACCCGATACGCTCTCGCATTTTCAGCAGAACGGTTTGCGCGGTGATGAGGTGGAAACGCTGTTGATCACCCATTCGCACCACGATCATTACTATCGCTTGGATATGCGCTTGCACGGGAGCTATTATGCTTACCGCATGAAAAAAGAAAGGCTGCGGATCGTTTGCTCCGAATCGGTCTATCCCGATCTTGTGAGTTACCTTGCTACGGAACCCAAGGAGATCACCGATACGATCGATGTGATCATCGCAAAACCCTATGAATCGATATATTTGGGGCGTTACCGTGTCACACCGCTTCCCGCAAAGCACGCACCGGGGGAGATCGCACTGTTTTATGTGATTGAAGATGGCGAAAAGTCTTTGCTTTATGCGCACGATACGGGATATTTTTACGACGAGGTGCTTGACTATATCCAAATAGAGAAGCTTCGGTTTGATCTTGCCAGCTTTGATTGCACGTATGCGCAGTTACCCTGTGACGATTCCAAAAATCACATGGGGCTGGATACCGTGGAGCGATTGGTTGCCCGCTTGTGCAAGATCGGTGCGATAGATGACGGTACACGCCTATATGTGAATCATTTTTCGCACAACGGAAATCCCTTGCATGAGGAAATGGAAGCAAAAGCCGCAACCTTTGGTTGCTCGGTTTCCTACGACGGCTGTTCGATTGCTTTTTGATATACAGATATACATAAAGGAGATTGATCATGAAATTCCAAGTTGACCACGATTATCACATTCACTCACAGCTCTCCTCCTGCTCCCGTCATCCCGAGCAGACACCTGCGCGTATTCTGCAATATGCCAAGGAAAACGGGCTGAAAAAGATCTGTCTGACCGACCACTACTGGGACAGCGCCGTCCCCGGGGCATCGAAATGGTACGAGCCGCAGAATTTTGACCATATCGCGCAGTTCCGCGATCTGCCTCAGACAGATGGGGTTGAATTCCTGTTTGGATGCGAGACCGATATGGACAAATTCAACACGGTCGGAATTCCCGAGTCGCGGTATGACGATTTTGATTTCATCATCGTTCCCACAACCCACCTGCATATGAAGGGCTTTGCGATTGCGGAAGAGGATTTTTGTGTGGATGAGCGCGTGGCAAAGCTTTGGGTCGAGCGATTTGATGCGCTGCTTTCCAAGAATCTGCCGTTTGGCAAGGTGGGCGTTGCGCACCTTTGTTGTTATCTGATGAATAAGACTTCACCGAAGGCATATCTGCACACGCTTGACCTGATCCCCTCCGAGGAGATGGAGCGTTTGTTTACCAAGGCGGCAGAGCTGGGATGCGGTATTGAGATCAATACATCCTTTGCAGAGCATGAGGCGGAGCATATCCTTCGCGTTTATCGCATTGCCAAGGGATGCGGCTGTAAATTCTATTTCGGCAGCGATGCACACGGACCCGATCAGTTTGACGATCTTCTTGCATTCGGAAAGCATGTGGTAGATCTTTTGGATCTGCAGGAGAGCGATAAATTTCACATTGGCTAAAGGAGTACTGCTGTGAATATTTTGTTTGTCGGAAACAGCTATACCTATTTCAACGATATGCCGAAAATCTTTGAAAAGCTGGCTTTGGAAAACGGAAAGGATGCGGTGGTGGATTCGGTGACCAAGGGTGGCAGACGGCTGTATGAAAATCTCGTACCCGAGGACGAATACCATCAAAGAATCGTCGGTCTTTGCTCCGAAAAGCAATACGATGTGCTGATTCTGCAGGAGCAAAGCTATTTTGCCCTGGTGGACTATGAAAGGTTTTTGGAAGGACTTTCGGGACTCATGAAGCTGGTCGGCGCGAAACGCACCGTTTTTTACGCCACATGGGGCAGAAAAGAAGGATGTCCCTTGCTGGATGAATTGGGACTGACGCGTGCCGAAATGGGGGCAAAGCTGGAGGAGGCATACAAAAAAGCCGCCGAAACGCTTGGCGCACAGCTATCACCCGTTGGACGCGCCTTCCAAGCGCTTTGCGACATTGCCCCCGAATCAGAGCTGTATATGCCCGATCTTTCGCATCCGTCGCTTTTGGGAAGCACACTGGCGGCACTGGTGCATTATCAAACCGTTTTTGGGGAAGCGCCGTGTGTTTGCCGTTCACTTTCCTTGGACACAGTCTCGGAAAAATGCCTTTTATCGGTTATTACAAATTCTATCGTAAGAGAGGTTCTTTAAGAGGGAGACGCATTATGAAAGTACGATCTAAGAGCACTCTGATTGTAATTGATATTTTATACGCGATCTTAGCGGGTACGATTGTTGGCACGGCATATTTCTTTTTCCAAAACAGCAACGGCTTTGCGCCGGGAGGAGTGGGCGGTCTTGCTACCATCACGCACTACCTGCTGAATGATGCAGTCAGCTGGTCGGTGTTGATGTTGGCATTCAATTTGCCGATCATGATATTGGTCAGCGCGTTGATCGACCGCAAATTAGGATTTATTTTGATCTTATATTTGTGTGTACAGTCTTTGGTACCGCAGCTGCTGGAGTGGGTAGGAGCAAGACCTTACTGCCTTGCAAACAATGCGGATGATTTCAACATTGTGTTTGCCTGTATTGCAACGGGTGTGATTTCGGGCTTTGGATTTTCCATGATGCTCAAGCGCTTCGGTGCAAGCGGGGGAACCTACGGTATTTCGGCACTTTTGAAAAAAGCGCGCCCCGAGATGAACATTGCGTACGTGTCGTTTATTATGGATGCAAGCGTTGTGGCAATTGCATTTTTCGTTTACGGAATGCGAATTACGCCTGTTATATGCACTTTGCTCAATCTGTTTATTGCGAATATGATCGTGGACAATGGGCTGAGCGGTATCAAAAACGGGTATAAGTTTGAAATCGTAACGGCAGCTCCGAACGAGCTTGCAGAGGAACTGATGAAAAAGCTGAAGCACGGTGTGACCGAGATCCGCGTGCAGGGTGCTTACTCTGGTACCGATAAATATATGCTGGTTTGTATTATCAACAAGCGTCAGATCGGTGATATGATGCGGATCATCAAAAGCTATCCCGATACGTTTGCCAGCTTTGTGAAGGTCAATGAGGTCTTCGGAAACTTTAAAAGAAAGGTTTGAAAGCACCAATTGGAAGCTTTCAAAAATATGCAACCATGGATTTGAAGATCATTGCCGATATTTACACCGATTTTCCCGAAAAGTTCGGTATCCCGAGACAGAGCGGTCTTGTGGAGGGGCTGAAGGGAAAGATCGTGTTTCGCTCGGAATACCGTACCGCCGAAGCGATCCGAGGGATCGAGGGCTTTTCGCACCTGTGGCTGTTATGGGGCTTTTCCAAGGTGACGCGGACGGGTTGGTCGGCAACCGTTGCTCCGCCGCGGCTGGGCGGAAAAAAGAAAATGGGCGTGTTTGCCACACGCTCGCCATACCGTCCAAATCCCATCGGTCTTTCCTCGGTCAAGCTGGAGAGGGTGGAGATCGATCCCAATCTCGGCCCTGTTCTTTGGGTGAGCGGTATTGATATGCTTGATCGCACACCGATCTACGATATCAAGCCTTATCTGCCGTATGCCGACAGCCATGCCGATGCGCGCGGCGGGTTTGGTGCCGAGGTCAAGGAGCATCGCTTGATTGTGGAGTTCCCCGAGCATTTGTTGGATTTGATTCCCGAAGCTGAGCGCGAGAATATCATTGAGATTCTTGCGCAGGATCCCCGAACCGCCTATATTCACGATGAAACGCGTGAATGGGGGGTGAGTTATGCGGGATATAACGTGTTGTTTTACGTCAAGGGCGACGTGTTGTCGGTTTGTGGCGTTGAAAAACTATCGGACTAGGAAAGGAATGAGGTGTATGAAGACCTTGAAAATGATTTTAAAGATCTTTCTTTTGGCACTGGCGTCGGGACTCTGCATTGGTGTTGGCGGTACTGTTTCTCTGTTGCAGGAAAACCGCGTGATCGGCGCACTGTTTTTTACGGTGGGGCTCTTTACCATACTGATCTTTGGCTTCAACCTTTACACGGGAATGGTTGGGTATCTTGTTGACCGTCTGATCGAAAAAAAAGCCGCGCTATCTCTGCACGGTTCTTCTTGTTTGGCTTGGAAACTTTGCGGGTACCGCCCTGTCGGCGTGCGTGATGCGCTTGACGCGAAACGGGGAACAGCTGCAGCTTGCCGCGGCGCGATTGATGGAGAGCAAACTGAGCGGTACATGGTATAGCCTTCTGATCCTCGGCGTTTTTTGCGGTTTGCTGATGTTTCTGGCGGTTGATACCTATAAAAAGCATCATAAGGAATATCCTGTCCTTGCATACATCGCTGTGATCCTCGGTGTGGTTGTCTTTATTCTCGCAGAATTTGAACACTCGATTGCCGATATGTTCTATGCGGTGATGGCAGGGAAGGTGGTTGAATCGCTGGTGCCGATTCTGATCATCACGCTTGGCAACGCAATCGGAGGTAATCTGATCCCTGTGATTTTGCGGCTTGGGAACCCGTCAAACAATTGATATCTCATTTTTTTAACAAAACAGCCTATCCTGCGTTCCAAAGAACGCAAGGCAGGCTGTTTTTGTATAACGAAAACCACCAGCAGAGCTGGTGGTTCCAAAAAGCTTTGGCTTTGCACAGTTCCCGCCGCAGCGGAGGCTCCCTTGTGTAAAGGGAGCTGTCAGCGAAGCTGACTGAGGGATTGTACTCGTGAAAAAGAACGATAAAACAATCCCTCCGTCACGACATAGCCGCGAACCCCAAAGCTCGTAACCTCGCTTCGGGGAACCCCGTCGTCGTGCCACCTCCGGCTAAAGGATAGTTGCCACATCTGTGGCAGTGGGGCAACTTCCGCAAGTGGCGGATCATTCGACGAGCCTATAGGCTCAGCGTGTGAAATGCCCCAAGGGGGCTTGTGCAAGCCACCGGCACGGCTGGTGGTCATGACTTAGTTGGAATCTCTTAGTTTAAATTGATGCCTCAGAATTTTGATTGCAAATTCAGCTTCCTCAATCAAAAAGTCTTTTCCGAAGTGATTGAGCGCAAGTTCCATGTTATAGATGCCGTCATAACCGATCTCGTCCAAGGCATCCAGCACATCATTCCAATCGATGTTGCCCATCAGGAGCGGCTTATGCTGGTCGGTTATGCCGTCGTTGTCATTGAGGTGCAGACACTTCAGCGAGGAACCCAGCTCGCGGATCGCATCGGCAGGCAGGGGATAGCCAAAACGTACCGCTTTGTTGGTGTGTCCCGTATCCATGCAGGTTACAAACCAATCGGCGTTATCATTAACTGCGCAGATCTCGCGGTAGGTCGCCATGAATTCGTCCCATTGCCCGAAGAAGTCGCAAACTTCTCCGCCCAGGGAATCTCCAAAGGTTTCGGTGGCAACCTTCACACCGTATTGCTTGGCGTATTTCAGTATGTCACAGAAAGAACGCTTGTTGAGTTCTCGCATGACCTCTGCAGGTGTTTCGCGTCCCATACAGCCTGTTGTAACGCTGTGCATCACGCAATAGGGAGCGCCGAGCACCGAGGCAACCAATAGGTCACGGCGTGCGTTTTCCAGAATGGCGGCGTTTTCCGCCTCATCACGAACGTACATGTGCATTCTGCCGTGCGTTTGCGCGATCTTGATACCAAGGGAATCGGCATGCTTGCGTACAGCAGTGTAATATTCGACCAATTCCGCATCGGTTCCGTCAAAGGGAGAGCCCGGGATACGGTAATCGTAGATCTTTCGGGATGCGGTGTTGAAATCAACGGCATCGGCACCGATCTTTTTTGCGATATTGAGTGCCTCGATATCGCCGTATCTCTGCTGAAACGCACCGATGCTGATGCTGATAAGACGTTCCATAAGAAAGTTTCTCCTTTGTGGTGAGGTGATGTTCAAATTATAGCATAGAATACACCAAAAAACAATCCGTTTTCAAAAAAAAGGGGTATCGCCAATGCGATACCCCAAATTTTTTTGAGTGATATCAGTACATACCGCCCATACCGCCCATGCCTGCTGCGGGAGCGGCTGCGGGAGCTTCTTCCTTCTGGTCTGCAACAACAGCCTCGGTGGTCAGAATGACAGATGCGATAGATGCTGCATTCTGGAGAGCGGAACGGGTAACCTTGGTAGGATCCACGATACCGTTTGCCATCATGTCGCAGTAAACCTCGTTGTATGCGTCGAAGCCGTAGCCAAGCTTCTCGGAGGAGAGGATCTTGTCAACAACAACGCCGCCGTCAAAGCCTGCGTTTGCTGCAATCTGACGTACGGGCTCTTCAAGTGCCTTCAGTACAATCTTCACACCGGTCTTTTCGTCACCGTCAACGGTGTCAACCAGCTTTGCAACGGTGGGAATGACGTTGAGGTAAGCGGTTCCGCCACCTGCAACAATGCCTTCCTCGACTGCCGCCTTGGTTGCGTTGAGTGCGTCCTCAATGCGCAGCTTCTTTTCCTTCATTTCTGCCTCGGTAGCGGCACCAACCTTGATGACTGCTACACCGCCTGCAAGCTTTGCAAGACGCTCCTGCAGCTTTTCACGGTCGAAATCGGAGGTGGTTTCAGCGATCGCGTTGCGGATCTGAGCAACACGAGCCTTGATCTCGGAAGGATCACCTGCACCGTCAACGATGATGGTGTGCTCCTTGTTGATCTTGATCTGACGGGCGCGGCCGAGCATATCCAGCGTTGCATCCTTGAGCTCAAGCCCTACCTCGGAGGATACGACCTGACCGCCTGTGAGGATCGCAATATCCTGCAGCATTTCCTTGCGTCTGTCACCAAAGCCGGGAGCCTTTACTGCAACGCAGTTGAATACGCCGCGCAGCTTGTTGAGCACCAGCGTGGTCAGAGCCTCGCCCTCAACGTCCTCGGCAATGATCAGAAGCTTTCTGCCTGCCTGAACGATCTGCTCAAGGAGGGGAAGAAGATCCTGAATGTTTGCGATTTTCTTATCGGTGATCAGAATGAGAGCATCGTCATAAACGGTCTCCATCTTATCCATATCGGTTGCCATGTAGGGGGAGAGGTATCCGCGATCGAACTGCATACCCTCAACCACCTCGGAGTAGGTGTCTGCCGACTTGGACTCCTCGATGGTGATAACGCCGTCTGCAGTAACCTTATCCATTGCGTCTGCGATCAGCTGACCGATCACCTCGACGCCTGCGGAAATGGTACCAACGCATGCGATATCATCAGAGCCGTTGACCTTCTTGGAGTTGGCAACAAGTGCTTCAACTGCAGCGTCAACCGCCTTTTTCATACCCTTGCACAGAACCATGGGATTTGCGCCTGCGGTCACGTTCTTCATACCCTCACGAACGAATGCCTGTGCCAGAAGGGTTGCGGTGGTGGTACCGTCACCTGCTGCATCGTTGGTCTTGGTTGCAACCTCTTTTACGAGCTGTGCGCCCATGTTTTCAGCCTCGTCCTCCAGCTCGATCTCCTTTGCGATGGTAACACCGTCGTTGGTGATCAGGGGAGAGCCGTATTTCTTGTCCAGAACCACGTTTCTGCCCTTGGGGCCAAGCGTGATCTTCACGGTGTCTGCCAGTTTGTCCACGCCGCGCACCAGCGCATTGCGTGCTTCAATTCCATAAAGAATATCCTTTGCCATGGTTATATGCCTCCAATCAATCTACTACTGCGAGAATGTCGCTCTGTTTTACAATCGTATATTCGGTTCCGTCCATTTTCACTTCGGTTCCGGAATATTTGCCTGTGATGACCTTATCGCCGATCTTCACTTCCATGGGGATCAGCTTTCCGTTATCGTCGCGTGCGCCGGGGCCAACTGCCACGACCTCTGCAACCTGGGGCTTTTCCTGTGCCGATGCGGTCAGGATAATGCCTGCCTTGGTTTTTTCTTCAGCTTCTACTGCCTTTAATACGACTCTGTCTGCAAGCGGTTTGATATTCATCGTTTAAAGTCCTCCTTGTGTGGTTTTCTTTTTTACTCAAAAAATCTTTCATTTTTTAGCACTCAAAAGTTCGGAGTGCTAAACTATGCTCTTATTTTATACTTTTTTTGGAAAAAATCAAGCCTTTTATTCTATTATTCACATTCTTTTAACAATTTTATTGTTTTCGAGGTGGGACAGATTGCTAATTTTGACAGCAATCGACTTGGAATAGAAAAAAACGCTTTTTCATATAACTAAATAAAGAACTTACAGCATGAAGAAGGGGAATGAAAATGATTGGCTGGATATTGACGGGCGGAATGCTTCCGGGGCTATTGATGATAGGCGGGCTTTTTTTCTTCATTTATTTAAAAGGCGGCCCTTTTCGGCATCCGATCCGAATGCTTCGGGTGTTGAGCGCAAAGCCAAAGGAAGGAGGCATGTCTCCAAGACGTGCGCTTTTGTTGGCATTGGCGGGAACGCTTGGCGTGGGGAACCTTGTTGGTGTGGCGAATGCGCTTTGGATCGGCGGTGCGGGTGCTGTTTTTTGGATGTGGGTGTCGGCTTTGGTGGCAATGATCCTCAAATACGCCGAGATCCTTTTGGCGGTAGCGCACAGACGGTGCGGAGAGGGCGGCTTTTTCGGCGGTTCTTACTATTATATTATGGATGAATTGAACCGTCGAAAGCGAGGCAAGGCGGCTGTGATCGTTGGGGGTGTTGTGGCATCTTTGATGATCCTCAACGGATTCAGCATGGGGTGTATCATACAGGCGAATGCGGTCAGCACAGCGTTTCAAGGCGTTGCGGGTGTTTCTCCGTGGCTGATCGGCGGGGTGCTGGTAGCATTGGCGTGTCCTATCATCCTGCGCGGAACAAAAGGAATTTCCGCCTTGACCGAGATATTGGTTCCGATCATGACGGGGGGATATCTGATCCTGTCTGTCGCCGTTTTGATCCTGCGCCGAGAAAATCTGGCGCCTGCCTTTCGGTCTATTTTTCAATCGGTATTTTCCGCAGAGGCGGTAGGCGGAGGACTCTTCGGCTTTTTCACCTCGCGCGCCTTGAAGGTAGGAACGATGCGAGGACTGATGTCGAATGAGGCGGGTTGCGGAACCGCGCCTACGGCGCACGCCGCGGCAGATTGCGAAAGTCCTGCCTCGCAGGGAATTTGGGGAATTGTTGAAGTCTTTGTGGACACGATCGTTCTGTGTACCGCAACGGCGATGGTGATCCTGGTCAGCTACGATCAGGTTGCGCCCTTGGGAGAGGACGCCATGATGATGAGCATCAAAGCCTATTCTTCGGTATTGGGCGGCTGGTCGGAGTGGTTTTTCTGTGCGGCGGTGGTTTGCTTTGCGTTTGCAACGCTGCTTTGTTGGGCAAATTACGGAATGGAAAGCGTGCGCTTTTTGAGCAAGCGTCGGCGTTGGCACTATCTCTACGTTGCGGCATTTTCTGCTTGTATGGTGATCGGTTCGGTCTTGGCTCCCGATCAGATCTGGACGGTAGCGGATTTTGCCGTTGCCGCCTTGACCACCATCAATATCGTGTTTCTTTTCCTCATGCGAAAAAAGATCCGGCACGAGACAGAAGCGTGGGAAAGGGAAGCGTAATAAACCGAAGCCGACAATGCATCGATTGTCGGCTTTGGTTGTATCACGAAACCCCCGCCACTATGGCGGGGGTTTCGTGATACAATAAAAGAGCGTCAACCGTAGTTAACGCTCTGAAAAACGCAAACTCCGATTGTCGCTGAACAAAACTTAATAAAGCAAAAAGCATTTTCGCTATTCATCAAGTGGAATTTGCATTGAAAAGGAGCATATTGACGCAATGTGTCGGTCTTTGCCTCGGGATATATTGGGGTACTATCAAAAGGTAGAAAATAATCATTCGACTGAAACGGAGCAAATATGTGAAAATACTTGAAAACATCACAAATTTATGATATAATTATTTGTTGTAAGCTTTGGCAAAGAATATCCAAAAAAATCGCTAAATGGGGGTTGACAAGTTATGTTTACGTGTGCGAAAATGCCCCTTACTTAATTACATACTT
>JAFTKI010000034.1 GCA_017453335.1 Clostridia bacterium | reverse complement strand
TACATCAAGGCTCTCCTCATCCGTCGGCTTACGCCGTCACCTTCTCCGCTGGAGAAGGCTTTCAAAAATCAACCGCATGCACAGGCGCACTATTTGAAAAATACGTACAAACTTGTAGGAACCGGCGTCAAACATTTGCGTAGCAAAGTTTGCGTTGCTTGCAACTGCCGACTGGTCCTAAAACGAACGGATTTGATGCGATAAAGCGGCTACCGTTAGCCTTCCCCAGCGGGGAAGGTGGCACGAGCTTGCGAGTGACGGATGAGGAGGGACGGCTACGCTGTTTGTTCGTACAATCATAATTTGGTAAGTTACAGTTGCAAAGAAACTATCAAAATCAAAAAGTTGTGATTCAACAAAAAGCTTCTAACCAATCCATTCCAACGTGGAAGCGTTTGAACAGCGACAAGAACAGGAGTCGTGTTTAGCGGCTCATGCAAACTCGGCGGTTCCAATTTGATCAAAGCTTTGGGAGGTGTCGAAACCCTTTTTCAAAAGGGTTCTGACAGACGAATCATCACTTGACAATCAAGCGAAGATAGGGTATAATGAAGGGGAGAAAACGGAGGTGGGAACAAACATGGAATCAAAGCGATTTACGAAAAACGACAGCGGATTTATATGCGGTCATTGCGGCAAAGAGGTAAAGCCGCTTGGATATACGTCGCGGAACCACTGTCCGTTTTGTTTATGGTCATTGCACGTTGATATCAATCCGGGGGATCGCGCGAACGAATGCCGTGGACTCATGGAGCCGATCCGCACCGAGCCCGATGCCAAAAAGGGGTATGTGATCATTCACCGATGCACCAAGTGTGGGGAGATTCACCGCAACCGAGCGGCGCACGAGGCGAAGGAGCAGCCCGATTCGATGAAGCTGATCATTCGTCTGACCGCAGGAAAGCAATAAACGAATTGAAACAAAGGAGAGAACATCATGATATATATGTTTTTAGCAAATGGATTTGAGGAAGTGGAGGCGTTGTGTCCTCTGGATCTGTTGCGCCGCGCGGGACTTGAGGTCACCACGGTTGGCGTGGGCGGCGAGGCTGTGGTAGGCTCGCACGGGATCCAAGTGCAAGCCGACATTCCCGACACCATGTACCGCGATTCCAAGCCCGATATGGTGATTTTGCCGGGAGGAATGCCGGGAACCACCAATCTGGACAATTCCAAAACGGTAGAGAATGCGCTTCATGCCGCCGCGGCGAACAATGCCTATCTTGCCGCAATTTGCGCCGCTCCCATGGTGCTTGGCAAGCGTGGGTATCTGAAGGGCAAGAAAGCCACCTGCTTCCCGGGCTTTGAGGAGCATCTGGTGGGTGCCGAGGCAACAGGCGAGGGTGTTGTGGTTGACGGCCGCGTGATCACCGCAAAGGGCATGGGTGTTGCGCTGGAGTTTGGTCTTGCGCTGGTGGCCGTTCTGTGCGGAAAAGATAAGGCGGAGGAGCTTCGCCGTACCGTTCAGGCGGTCTGATATGACCAAGCAAGAGATGCGCGCCGCCGTCAAGGCGAAGCGCGCGAAGATACTGCCCGAGGAAAAAGAGCAGCGTGACCGTGCAATCGTAGAGCAGATCGCCGCGTCACAGGAGTTTTTGTCGGCATCCTCGTTGTTGATCTACGCGCCGCAAAAGGACGAGATCAATCTGTTGCCGTTGATTCGTTTGGCGCGGCAACAGGGAATCCCCGTAGGATTTCCCCGCTGTGACACGCAAAGCACAACGATCGCATTTTACACCTTAGAGCCCGACAAAAAGCTGATTCGAGGCGCCTATCAGATCCCCGAGCCGCCGCTCGATGCACCGCCTTGTCCCATAGATGAGCATACGCTGTGTATCCTGCCGGGGCTGACCTTCGATCCGATGGGAGGACGACTTGGCTACGGAAAAGGCTATTACGACCGCTTTTTAGAGACCTTTCCCGGTGTGCGTGCCGCCGCTGTGTATGAGTCGCTTTTGGTCAAGCGCGTACCGACCGAGGCGCACGACCGCCCCGTGGCGTTGTTGTTTACCGAGCATGAGCGTTGGGATTGCCGTATGGCACCCCCTCCTCCTTCGGCACAAAAAAAGCCGACTCTGTTTGAGTCGCTTTTCTCGCGCGTTCGTGCTCTGTTTCCCAAAAAAGCAGAGCGATCGGGCGCACAGTTGCCTGTTACAGCAGAGCAAGCCGAGACCGCAGAGGTACCCCTGTATACCAAACCCCTGCACCTACCTCCGATCCTTGTTTGCGTGACCTACCTGTTACTGGTCCTCTCGCGGCTTTTGGATAACGCGCTGACCTCGTCTGCATGGGAGTTTATTCTCGTAATTTTGATGCAGCTTTTGATCTTTGCGCTGCCTGCCGGCATCTATATTTGGAAATTCCGCTCCAAGGAATTTTTAAAGGAGCTGAAGCTTTGTCTGCCGCGCACCTCGCATATCTGGTTTTTGTGCTGTATGCTGGTTGTGATGATCACGGGGAGCCTGCTTTGCGAGATCCTCACGGGCGGTATTTCGTCGCTGATGGGGAACTTTACCCTTTACGATACCTTTGTGGCACGCGCGACCGACACGGGCGAGATCGTTTTTCTGATCTTTGCTTACTGTCTGTTGCCCGCGGTTTGTGAGGAGTTTGTGTTCCGTGGCATTTTGTGTGCCGAGTACAACCGCTACGGTGCGGTGATCTCGATCACGCTCTCGTCGCTCTTTTTTGTCATGCTGCACTTTTCGTTCCCGCTGTTTTTGAATTATCTGGTGCTGGGAGCCATGCTTGCCGCCGTTTGGTACGCAACGCGCTCTTTGCTTGCCACCGTGATCCTGCATTTTTTGTATAATTTGTTCTGTCTGTTCGGACAGCCCTACCTCTCGGCGTTTTACGTCCGTGCGGGAAGCAACGAGATCTTCCTGTTTTGCGTGATCACGCTCTTCTTGCTCTTCTCGGCGTTCGCCGTTGGAGAAGCGCGAAAGATTTATCACATCTATTCCCGTAAATACCCGTTGGATACGCCCGCAGTGCCGCCCCTGCGCCGCCTGCCAAAGCAATTCCTAAACGCCGCCTTTACTCCTGCCGTTCCCGCCGCCATCTTGCTCTGGCTTATCGTGACGGTGCTTCTGTGATGATTTTGTGGGGAAAACTTTTTGAACCCCGCTTTTCCCACACTCTATTTGAATTTTTAAACAAAAAAGGGAATGACCTTGTAAAAAAGTCTTTCCCTTTTTATTTTGTTTGTTCGGAGTTGTTTTGCTCGGCAGACTCCGTGTTTTCTGTTGTTTTCTTTTTATGCTTTTTGTCTTTTTTCGGCTTGTCCGATTTGAAGATTTCCTTCACTTGTGCGGACAGCGCCTGTTGATGCTTTGGGAACAGCAGGCGAACCAAAACCAGCGCGATAGCACAGGTGACTACCTTTTCGGGCGAGATCGGCAACCACAAAAAGGCGAGATACGCTCCCGATACTGCCAGCATCCATGTGCTTCCCGTAAGCGTTCCCAGTGCGAACAGCACATAGCTCCAGCCGTTTGTGATCATCCAGGCAAGCCCGAAGCAGATCAGAAAGCGCCAGTTCAAGAGCAGGATCAACAGCCGCTTGATGCGCTGCCACAGCGATTTTTTCGGAGCTTCCATACCGTCACCTCTTTTCACAAGTTATCCTAATAATCATATACAATCATTTTAATCTGTTCTTGAACAAATCATAAACTTGCTGTAAACTTGCCGTTGTTGCAATATCCGAAAAAAAGATGGAAAAATTGATAAAAAACGGAAAAGTCTATTTACAAATGTTTTTTTTCTGTTATAATAAAGGCACGAAAGCTCAATGCAAAGGAGTGATATCATGAAAAAGTTAAAGATGGGAGTTATCGGTCTTGGCGGTCGTGGAAGAGGCATCACCAAAAAGATCCTGATGAATATGCCCGAGGTGGATGTGGTTGCTTTGTGCGACGAATATGCCGATCGCGCCGAGGAGATTGCGGATTTTGCGTTTGAGAAATTCGGAAAACGTCCCTATACCACAACCGATCACATGCAACTGCTGGCGCATGAGGGGATTGAAGCCGTTTATGTAGCTACCTCTTGGGAAACGCACGTTGAAGTGGCGATCGATGCGCTGAAAAAGGGGATTCCCGTAGCACTTGAGGTGGGCGGAGCCTACAGCATTGAGCGCCTGTGGGACATGGTTCGCGCTTATGAAGCAACCAAAACTCCCTTGATGTTTATGGAAAACTGTTGCTTTGGCAAGCAGGAGCTGTTGGCAACCGCAATGGCGCGTGACGGCCTGTTCGGTGAGATCGTTCACTGCCACGGTGCTTATGCGCACTATCTTGCCGAAGAGATTGCAACGGGTATTGAAAAGCGTCACTACCGTTTGCGCAACTACCTCAGCCGCAACTGCGAAAACTACCCCACGCACGAGCTGGGACCGATCGCAAAGGTGCTGAACATCAACCGCGGAAATCAGATGATCTCGCTGGTTTCGATGGCATCCAAGGCGGTTGGTATGGAGGACTATATCTCTCAGAATGCCGACAAATATCCGCACTTGGTGGGCAAAAAGTTCCGCCAGGGCGATATGGTCAATACCATGATCTATTGTGCTGACGGTTCTACCATTTCTTTGCGTCTGGATACCACTCTGCCGCGTTCCTACTCCCGTGAGTTCAATCTTCACGGTACGCGCGGCATGTATGAAATGAATACCCACACCGTTTATCTGGCAGAACAGCCCGAAAGCTTTGATACGGTGAAGTATTACCGTGAAAACTTTGGCAACGCCGACAACTATGCCGACAAGTATCTTCCCGCAGTTTGGAAAAACATGACCGACGAGCAAAAGAAGATCGGACACGGCGGTATGGACGGTATTGAATTCGCAACCTTCGTGGAAACGCTGAATGCAGGCAAGCCTATGCCCATCGACGTGTACGACGCCGCCTCTTGGATGTGCGTGACCGCACTTTCCGAGGCTTCCATTGCCGCAGGCGGTATGCCCCAGGCGATCCCCGACTTCACAGGCGGTATGTGGACTCGCCGCACGCCCCTTGATGTGATGGATTTAAGTGTTTGAGAAGAGTTTTTAGGAGGGGGAAGAACCGCTTTTGAAAAAGCCGTTCTTCCCCCTCCAAACCACCCCCATCTCCGCAAAACTTTTGAAACAGCAAAGAAGAGGACGTGAGTCACGTTTAGTGACTCACGTCCTCTTCTTTGTTCAAACGCTTCCGCGTTTGAATGGGTTGGTTGAGAGTTTTTTGTTGGATTCTCGTTGGCTTTTTCTTGATCAAAGAGTT
>JAFTKI010000009.1 GCA_017453335.1 Clostridia bacterium | reverse complement strand
AGGACGCGAGCAGCCTCCTCAACCTTCTTCTTAATGGTTTCCTTCGGAACCTTGCTCAGCTTCAGACCGAATGCCATGTTCTCAAACACGGACATGTGGGGGTACAGAGCGTAGTTCTGGAACACCATCGCAATTTTACGGTCCTTCGGTGCTACGTCGTTTACCAGACGGTCGCCGATGAACAGCTCGCCCTCGGAGATTTCCTCCAAGCCTGCGATCATACGAAGAGTGGTAGACTTACCGCAACCGGAAGGTCCAACCAATACGAGAAATTCCTTGTCTTTTACTTCGAGGTTAAAGTCAGATACCGCGGTAACACCACCGGGATATTTCTTATAAATGTGTCTCAAGGATAAACTTGCCATTTTTGTAATCCTCCTAAAACTCACCACTTTGGCTCTGTGGCATTATTTAACATATAATATTGTACCAAAAATTTCGAAAAAAAGATAGAGTTTATTTTCCCAAAATTATATAGTAATTATTGTATATTATGCACAATCATCCGTCTTCCGTCGCATTTTTGCGACCTGAAAAAGCTTTCTGTTTTTAATTTATTAAAATCACGCTTTTTGTTTGGAACGCATCGTAAGAGCGATTCTCTTCTTGGGAATATCCACGCTGATCACGCGCACCTTCACGATATCGCCCACCTTAACGACCTCGGAGGGATGCTTGACGAAGCGGTCACAGAGCTGAGAAATATGCACCAAGCCGTCCTGATGCACACCGATATCAACAAACGCGCCAAAGTCGATCACGTTTCGCACGGTTCCGGTCAGCTCCATATCGGGCTTCAGATCCTCCATGGAGAGAATGTCATCGCGCAAAACGGGAGGCGGCAAGGTGTCACGAATATCACGTCCGGGCTTTTCCAGCTCGGAGACAATGTCCTTCAAGGTCGGCTCTCCCACGCCAAGCTTTTCGCTGACCGCGCGGCTTCCCGCCTTTTGCACCTTTGCACCGAGGTCACGCAGATTCCCCTCTGCCACATCGGCTTTGCTGTAGCCGAACATCTCCAAAAGCGCGGTTGCCGCCGCATAAGATTCGGGATGCACACCGGTATTGTCAAAAATCTCCTTACCTCCGGGAACACGCAAGAAGCCCGCTGCCTGCTCAAACGCCTTGGCACCGATACGCGGCACCTTCAAAAGCTGTGCGCGAGAGGTAAACTCTCCGTTCTCCTCACGGTATTTTACGATATTTTTGGCAGACGTGATATTGATACCCGAGATATAGGACAAGAGCGAATAGGATGCTGTATTGATATCAACGCCAACCGCGTTTACGCAGTCCTCCACAACGCCGCCCAGCGCCTCATCCAAGCGTGCCTGCTTCATATCGTGCTGATACTGTCCGACACCGATGCCCTTGGGATCGATCTTGATCAGCTCTGCCAGAGGGTCCTGCAAGCGTCTTGCGATCGAGACCGCACTTCTTTGCATAACGTCAAAATCGGGAAACTCCTCTGCCGCCAGCTTGGATGCCGAATAGATCGACGCCCCCGCCTCGCTGACCACGATATATTTCACATCCTCGGGGATCTCCTTGAGAAGTCCCGCGATAAAGATCTCGCTTTCCTTGGATGCGGTTCCGTTTCCGATGGCAATCACATTCACCTTGTGACGTGTGATCAATCGCTTGATGATCGATTTACTCTTTTCAATCTCTTCACGGGGCTTGACGGGATAGATCACGGCAGTATCCACCACCTTACCCGTTTTATCAACTACGGCAAGCTTGCATCCGTGCGCATAACCGGGATCAAAGCCCAGAACGGTCTTGCCCTTCAAGGGAGACTGCATCAGAAGATGGCTCAGGTTATCGGCAAACACCTTGATCGCGCCCTCGCTGGCATTGTCAAAAATATCGCTGCGGATCTCACGCTCGATCGAAGGAGCGATCAAGCGGTCGTAGCTGTCCAGCACCGCCGCCGAAACGTAAGACTCGGCAGGACTGTTGTTCCCCAAAAGCACCTGCGAGAAAAGATAGTTGAGAACGATATCGGAGGCGACCGAAACATCCACCTTCAAATAATCTTCCTTCTCGCCGCGGTTGATTGCCAGCACGCGGTGCGGCAGAACCTTTTTGAGCGGCTCGGTATATTCGTAATACTGTGCGTAGACCGAATCCTCTTCTTTTGCCTGCTTGGAGGACAAGAAGCCGAACTCAAAGGTCAGGCGGCGCAATTCCTTACGGAACTCGGCATTATCCGAAACGTTCTCCGCGATAATATCCTTAGCCCCCTGCAAAGCTTCCTCAATGCTTGCAACGCCCTTTTCTTCATCGATATAAGCCGCTGCTTGCTCCTCGATCGAGGGCTCGTAGGTCGGAAGCTGGGCATACAAAAGCTCAGCCAACGGCTCCAGTCCCTTTTCTCGCGCCACAGACGCACGCGTTTTGCGGTGCGGACGGAAAGGACGATAGATATCGTCAACCTCGGTGATGGTAACCGCCGCATCGATCGCCGCTTGGATCTCGGGTGTCATCTTGCCCTGTGCGGTGATCAGCTCGGAAACCTCCTGCTTTCTCTTTTCAATGTTGCGCAAAAAGGTCAGTCGGTCATTCAAATCACGCAGAACGCTGTCGTCCAGGCTTCCCGTGACCTCTTTACGGTAACGCGCGATAAAAGGAATGGTATTTCCTTCATCGATCAGAGCAACGGTCTTTTCAACCTGCTCGACCTTCAGTTTAAATTCCGACGCTAAGGTTTCAATAATATTCATGTTTCGGTATCGTTTCCTTTCCGTGTTTGTTGTAATGCAAAGATCTCTGCCTCGGTCAATTCTCGCCATTCTCCGCGTTCAAGCGTCGTATCAAGCGAGAGAGGTCCAAAGCTCAGGCGTTCCAGATATGTGATTTGATTGTGTACCGCTTCCATCATCAGCTTGATCTGATGATATTTGCCTTCGGTGATGGTGATCACACCCGCTTGCTCGGAGGACAGCTCCACTCGGCAAGGCTTCGTGACGTATCCGCCGATATCAACGCCCTTTTCCAAGACTTGAATATCAGCCTTGGAAAGCGGAAACTTCACACGAAAGCCGTAGCCCTTGGAAACATGGCTCTTAGGAGCCAGCAGGCGATGCGACAGCGCGCCGTCATTGGTGATCAGCATCAGTCCCAGCGTATGCTTATCCAGCCTTCCGCAGGGGAACACTCCCATTTTGCGATATTCGGCGGGTAACAGCTCTGTGACAACGGGGTCTCCCCTACCGTCCTCGGTTGCGCTGATGTAGCCGTCGGGCTTGTTGAGCATCAGATAAACGAACTGCCGAAAGACCACCGGAGTTCCGCAGTAAACGACCTGATCTCTCTCGGGATCGACCTGCAGATCGGTCTTTTGAACCGGCGTTCCGTTGACCGTGATCTTCCCTGCTCTTGCCGCTTTTTTGGATTCCGTGCGGCTGGCAAGTCCGCATTCGGAAAGCAGTTTATCCAGTCGCATGGTTCCTCCCGTCCAAATAAAATTCTTACATTATATTATATCACAGTTTTTTCTCTTTGTAAAGAGCGATTGCAAAAAAAGTCCCGAGAGACGGTTCTTTTGCAAAGCGTTCTCTCGGGATCTTCAATCGGTTATTTTATTTTTTCAAGGACTCGCGGATATCGCGCAACAGAGCTGCTTGCTCACGAACGTTTGCATAGAACTCGTCGCGTGCTGCCTTTTCAGCTTCAGCGGCTGCCTTTGCGGCTGCTGCCTTTGCCTCTTCCTCAGCCTTTTTCTTGGCTGCCTCGGCTTCCTGCTTTGCAATCGCCTTGGCATTGAGCTTGCGCTCGGTCTTACGGATAATACGAACAGCCACGAATACACTGAACGCAATGATCAAGAAGTCAATGATGGTCTGCAACCAAACACCGTAATTGACCGTGATTTCCGCAACCTCTACCGCACCCTCGGCATCCAGAATCTCTTCCTGCAATACATATTTCCACTCGTCGATCTTGGTTCCGTTGGTAAGATATCCAACAAAAGGCATGATGATATCGTTCACCAAACCTTTTACGATCGCGTTGAACGCAGTCGAAATCACGAGAGCAACAGCCAGATCCAGCACGTTACCCTTCATGATAAAATTCTTAAAATCCGTGAAAAAGCTTACTTTTTCTTTTTTCATAAGCTCCTTTTGGCGCTTACGCAGAGCCTTTCTTTCTGCTTTTTTGCCCTTCTCAATTTTTTCTTCCAGGGCCTTCTGATCTTCAATCCCCATGATAAACCTCCGTCATTCGTAATGAATTGATACTAATAAAATAACACAGGATTCGGTATTTGTCAACCTTTTTTTCGCAAAAAAGTCCGATTTTGCCGATTTTTTGACCTTTTATCAAATATCGTTGCGGCAGATATCCTCGAAGGATTCCCGCTTTACCGCAATTCGGTCAACACCGTCCCTCAGCATCACGACAGGAGGGCGAGGAATGCGATTGTAGTTGGAAGCCATCGAATAATTGTAAGCGCCCGTAGTCAGGACCGCCAGAATCTCACCGCGATGCGTGTCATCGGGCAGCTCCACGTTCTCCTGCAAGAGATCTCCGCTCTCACAGCATCTTCCCGCAACCGTTGTGCGGAAGGTCTTACCCGCGTCGTTTGCGCGATTTGCAAGCAAAACAGTATAAGAAGAGCCGTACAGCGCGTATCGGGGGTTATCGGTCATGCCACCGTCCACCGAAACGTAATTTTTATATCCGGGAATACGCTTTACCGTACCGACCGTATAAAGTGTCAACGCCGCATCGGCAACGATGCTGCGTCCGGGCTCCATGCGAACAGCGGGCAGCTCCAGCCCCAGCGCCTTACACTGCTCTGTGACCGCGCGTCCGACCGATCTGATATTTTCGGCAATATCCAGCGTGGGATCATCCTCAAGGTAACGGACACCGTAGCCGCCGCCAAGATCCAACTCGCGCAGAATAAAGCCGTGCTTTTCTTTCATTTTCGCGGCAAAATCCAGCATGATTGCCGCCGCACGCAGGAAAACATCCGAATCAAAGACCTGAGAACCAACGTGGCAATGATAGCCCACAAGATCCAGTGCCGAAAGGCTTTGCGCGTAAACCGTCATCTCCTCGGCTTGTCCCGTTTCGATAGCAGAGCCGAATTTTGAGTCTACCTTGCCTGTTGCCACCGCCGCGTAGGTATGCGGATCAATTCCGGGAGTCAAGCGAAGCAGGATCTTTTGCTTGATCCCTCTTTGACTCGCCGCCGCTTGGATCGCGTCCAGCTCCTCGCGGTTGTCTACCACAAAATATCCGATCCCGTTGTCGATTGCATACGCAATATCGGCATCGGTTTTGTTGTTGCTGTGAAAATACGCCTTTTCCAAAGGAAAGCCCGCAGAGAGTGCGGTGTAGATCTCTCCCGAGGACACCACATCAACGCCCATGCCCTCGTCCTTCATAATGCGGTAGATCGCACGGAAGGACGCCGCCTTGCTGGCATACAGCGCACAGGCAGACGTTCCGAACGCCTCCTTCAAGGCAGTCATATAGGTGCGGCAACGCTCACGGATACGGTTCTCGTCAAAAACGTACAGAGGGGTTCCGTATTTCTCGGCAAGCTCCACCGTATCGCGTCCGCCAATGCAAAGATGGCCCTTTTCATTGACAGAAAGATTTTCGCATATCATAACGATTCCTCAATTTCTATCCAAAGCCGAGCGTCAGTCGGCTTCGATCATACTTTTCATGTCATACATTCCCGCGGGCTTACCCACAAGGAATTCTGCCGCCGCCATCGCTCCCTCGGCAAAGAGTGCGCGGCTGTGCGCCTCATGCTTGAGCGTGATAGTCTGGGTATCGGTTCCCACGATGACCTCGTGCTCACCGATGATATTGCCCATACGGATGGCATGTACACCGATCTCGTCGGGCTCACGCTTTGCCTGTCCCGATCTGCCGAAGATCAGCTTTGCCTTGGTGCGGATCTCGCGGATCGCGTTTGCCAGAAGCAGAGCCGTTCCGCTGGGTGCATCCAGCTTGCGGTTGTGATGCTTTTCGATGATCTCGATATCTGCATCGGGAAAGGTCTTTGCCGTTGTTTTTGCCAATTCTACCAGTAATGCAATTCCAAGGGACATATTTGCCGAACGGAAGATCGCAATCTTCTTTGCCGCCGCGTCAATTTCGGCAAGCTCCTCCTCGGTGTGTCCCGTGGTGGCGATCACCGCAGGAATTCCCTTTGCGGTAGCATACTTGAGCAATGCGCTCGTTGCGCTGTGGTGAGAGAAATCGATGATGCAATCGGGCGTTTCCTCAATTGCATTCCAATCGGTATAGGTGCGGAATTCACGGGTATCCATCGGTACCACGTCAACGCCCGCCACGGGAACGGCACCGCGCACGCCCTGCAGAGCCATGCCCGCTACCTCGCGTCCCATGCGGCCGCCAACACCGCTGATCAAAATCTTCATTTTGCGTCCTCCGTCAGTTCAGCAAGCCCTGCTCACGCATCAAAGCCAGCAGCTTTTCTTCGTGGTCGGCTTCCATTTTGGTAAGAGGCAGACGAAGGCTGTTTTCGCAAAAGCCCATTGCCGCCATTGCCGCCTTTACGGGGATCGGGTTGACCTCGCAGAACAGAGCGTTCACCAAAGGCAACAGATCAAGCTGCATCTTCAAGCTTCCCTCGATATCGCCATTGAAGAACTTGTGGCAGATCTCGGAGGTTGCGCGAGGCATGGGGTTGGAAAGCACCGAAATAACACCCTTGCCGCCCAAGGACAGGATCGGAACGATCTGGTCGTCGTTGCCCGAGTAAATATCCAGCTTTCCTTTGGTGAGTGCCGCCAGCTCGGCGATCTGCGAAATGTTGCCCGAAGCCTCCTTGATCGCAACGATGTTGGGATGCTCCGCCAGAATTGCGGCAGTTGCGGGCAGAATGTTACAGCCTGTACGGGAAGGTACGTTATAGAGAATGATCGGAAGATTGCACGCGTCCGCAACAGCGGTAAAGGATGTGATCAATCCCTTTTGAGTAGCTTTATTATAATAAGGAGTTACCAACAAAAGTGCATCTGCGCCCGCTTCTTCGGCAAATTTAGAAAGATCGATGGCGTATGCGGTATCGTTGGAACCGGTTCCCGCGATCACGGGAACTCTGCCGTTTACGGTCTTTACCGCAAAGCTGATGGCGTCACGGTGCTCCTCGTCGGTCAAGGTGGAAGCCTCGCCCGTAGTACCGCAAACAACGATCGCATCGATGCCCTCGCTGATCTGCCATTCGATCAGCTTGCCAAAGCGATCAAAGTCGATTCCGCCGTTTTCAAACAAAGGAGTTACGATCGCGGTAGCCGCGCCTGTAAAAATGGTCTTCTTCATGTTTTTTTCCTCTCTTTTCTTTCATCTCGCAAACTCCGCAAAAAAAGCAGAGCATGCCGCGAAAAGCAATACTCTGCCCTATCAGATACGCTCCCTTTTTGCAAAAGGAGGACTTATTTTCTGAACACGGGTGGATAGCTCTCCGCATTTCTGCGACAACAATACGGATCTTCTCCGCACTGCCAGGATCGGGGAAAGCCTTATCCCGTCCTTCGGCACCCGAACCTTTCCCCATCGCAACGCTCGGCTCAAGCTTTTGCGCGACGGTTACTCATCTCAAGGTGCGCCTCTATCTTGGTGTTAGTATATCATATTCGGTGTATTTTGTCAATGGTTTTTAAAAAATAATTAAAAATTATGAAAAAGTACTTGACTCTACAGTTAACTATAGTGTTATAATGAATTACAGACAGAAAAGGAGGCTAAAGACTGTGATAAAAATAGGAGAGCTTGCAAAGATCTGTAACGTGAATATACAAACCCTGCGATATTACGATAAGATAGGGTTGTTAAAGGCGGATTATGTAGACAGTACCAGCGGATATAGGTTCTATCATCCCGAAAAGATCAAGACCTATCAAACCATTCTGCAGCTGAAAGAGCTTGCATTTTCGTTGGAGGAAAGCAAGGAATTTTTGAATTCCTCCAAGGAGCACCGCTTGGAAATGTATCAGACAAAGCGCGCATACCTGCAGAACGATATCATTCTAAATCAAAACAAGATTCGGGAAATTGAACGCATTTGTACGGAATTGAACAGCGGTCGTGAAATTTCGGGTGCCAAAATTCTGCAAATTCCGTTTACCGATGACCCAAAGGTGATCGGAAAATGGAAGCTTTGCGGCAAGCTGCCGAACAAAGTGCATTTCTCGCCCGATAACCTGGTCCCCTTTGAGGAGTTTTTACACCAACACCTGTATTTTCTCCCCGGCGGCGGACACGTTTGGAGCTATTGTTGGACAAAGGATATCCTGTACGTTTTTTTGGGAGAGTTCAATCTTTCTGTGCCGAACGAATATCGCATCTTCGAACACGAAGGGATAACTTACCTCTCTTTGAATTGGATCGTTGATAAATGCCTGCATCCCAATGCCGAGGATTGCACGCTGATCTATCAACAGCTTGATCGGCGGCAATACACCGAAAAAGAAACCTTTTCCTTCCGCGATCAAGTCAATCTGCCGTTCGTATCCGATGCTCGTGTGCTTGGATCGTGGCGTACGGTGGACGTGGTCGATGAGCCGCAAGACTTTGAAAGCATTGATAAGCAGATCACACCGTCTCCCCATTTTATACAAAGGATCTCCTTTTACGATCGCGGCATCTGCGTCAAAAGTCTTCCGAAAAACAGGCAGTTAGCCCTAACCTACACAAACGGCTTGGTGCTTGATCGAAACCTGGAGCTTGCGGAGAAATACCGGATCGTAGAAAAAAACGGCAAGGAATATCTGATCCTAGAACATAAATCGGGCGATTATCTCTATCTTGGAAAAGTTTTCTGTTATTATATATTTGAAAAGGAGGCACCAAATGAAACCGATGTATAAAATCTTCTGCCTGTTGCTGAGTATTTTACTTCTCTTCTCGGCTTGTTCCCCTACCGAAGAACCGAGCAACAACCTTCCCAATACACCGTCAAGTGAGAACGAATCGAACAACACCCCACCCGCTCCCATTGAAAAGATCGGCTACTATTTTATTTTGCTCAATTCCACGAAAATGTCCGAGGAGGACGTTTTGGCAGTGGATGAGATCACCAAGCTTTATCCGCAGCATGACATTTACAAATTGGACGTAAAAGACTGTAAGAATGCTGCCGAGATTTACGAATGGATGCAACGCAAGGCAAGCGAGATTGGCAAGGATCCCGACGGTGTGCAGATCCTGGGAACGGTGAATATGGTGCCCTCCTTTTCTATTGAGTATAAGATCAAGCTTCCCGAATCGTATGATATCTCGGATTCTTTTTACAGCGATTATTTTTATTCCAATTTTGACAATGATTCTTCCCAACTTGCCCAGTTCAACATTGCGGACAACTTTGAATCAGAAAACCCAATTTCAATGGTACCGCATTGGCGCGTGGCAAGACTGCTTTTGATACGTGGACAATTCTCGGACTATGTAGAAAATTATAAAAACTATCTTGAAAAATCCAAGCAACAAAAGAATCAAATAGTCAGCTTTTCTTCCTCAATTTTCCGTTATTTTGATACTACCTCTGTTGATGATATGGCGTATTTCCTGCAACGCGCGGAAAACGAATGGAAGATCGTGGAATCTCCCAGACTTTACACCAATCAGCAAGGTCAGTACATATCCCCCGTCCCTGTGCTCGGTGACATTTCAACCGAGAATATGGCACAGGAAAACAAGCGCGCAATCTCGGAATTTTTCCTTTTGGGACACGGCTCGAAAAACACGGTGATCCGAACCGTTTTTGATGGAAACGGAAACAATCAAGAACAATCCACTTATTTATCCTCCGAGCAACTATATAAAGTCTTTGAAGCGAATCCGTATTTCTTAAATATTCACGCCTGCAATTCTGCGCAGGGAATGAATGCGGGCTTTGTTCGAACCGCGCTTGCCGACGGCTGCATCGGCATTTTCGCAGCGACCGCCTCCATCATGAACAACGGAATCAACTGCAAAGCTTCTTTAGAGGAAATGCAAAGCAGCTCCAACTATTTTGCATTTTACTATGCTTATCTGAGTGCTTTGAACCAAGGGCTTTCGCGTAGCCACGCATTTCTTGCCGCACAAGAGGCGTGGCAAGAGATCCTTGCCGCCTGCTCAGAGCAAGAGATCAATTACGCCGCAAACTACCAATTTGGCTATCATAATCTTTTATGCTATCATAATTTCGGTATATTCGAACCCGACATCGCGTAAAAAATGTAGTATAATTTTAAAAACCGCTCAAAGCGGAAAAAACAACCAATAGTTGATTGACTTTCCCTTGCGCGGATGTTATAATGATGGTACTCCAAAAAAGAAAGTGAGCAAAACAATATGAGAAACGGTATTCTGTTTTTTATGAATATGGACAAGGTCAGAACGATTGCGAGATGGGCGCTTCTCCCTGTCTTTTTCATCATTTTTACCGTACGGTTCGGAAGTCCCGTCTTCTTTGTGTGTATCGGAGTTTTCGTGTTGTCGGCATTTCTTTCCTTTCTCCCAACACCAACCGAAAAGGATCTTCAACGTGTGCTCACGGACTTTCAAACCAAGCTCAAGGAGCAAACGCTGCTTGCCGCCGTTGCAAAAAACAAAGACCTGATGATTATTATGAACGGCTATCAGATGCGCGGAAAAATGTTTTTCAAAAAACAGGTTGGAAAGGATGTCATTTATCCCCACCTTGCCTCTCTTGCCCTTTATCGCAAGGAAAATACCTGCACGCTTGTGCTTGGAACAAAATCGCTGTTTTCGGTCGCGCCTGCCGTTTATACCAAGATCAAGCTTTCCCCCTCCACGCTTTCCTTCCCAACCGATACCGAGCATGAAGGCGTTGTCATGCTGACACTCACCGCTCCCGAGCTTTCCGAGACGCTTACTCTGTTTGTTAAAAACGACTATCACTACCGCGATTTTATGACTGCCGTCAAGCCCTTTCTCAACTGAACAACCAAAAGAGGAATTTTTCGGAATTCCTCTTTTTTAATTTGAATTCTATTGCCAAAGAAAAGATTTTGTGTTATAATACTACCGAATAAAAAGCAAAGGAGAACCGATATGCTTCCCACACCGCACAGTTACGCTATTTATCCTTCCATCGTTCCTGCAGATCAAGAAACCGAAATGATCATCGCTCCCACCGAGCGTGCTTTTCTCTTGTTTGAGGATGAGGAATATACCGTTACAATCTATCCCATCAACGGTGATGAACCCAACTATTATCACAGTGTAGCAAGCTCCGAGATCAAAGCAACGTCACACAACGGCGTGCTTCGTTTTTCTCACGCCTTTGCAGGCGAGCAGGAATACTTGATCCTTCTTGACAAAGAGGAAAAGAGATTGCAAAAATTTGTCATCTACTCTCTTCAATCCGACCTTTATGAATTGACTCCTCTGCGCGGTGATTTTCACGGACACAGCTACCGCTCCGACGGCAAACGCGACCCCGCGGCTCTGGCAGGACATTACCGCGAACAGGGTTACGATTTCTTCTCGCTGACCGATCACAACCGCTATTATCCCGGCGGCGAAATCGACGAGGTTTACGATGGCATGAAGTTGGGGATCACGCGCGTTCCGGGCGAGGAAGTACATGCCCCCGGAAGCGTGGTTCACATCGTTCACATCGGCGGCAAGCAAAGCGTGGCAAACGAATACATCCACAACCGCGAAGTCTTTGAAGCCGAGGTTGACGAATATCGCAAAAATCTTCCCGTCTCTCTTCCCGAAAACTATCACGACCGTTATGCAAAAGCTATGTGGGCAACCGATAAGATTCACGCGGCGGGCGGTATTGCCATTTTCGCGCACCCCTATTGGCGTCCGAAGGCTCGCATTTATAATGTCAACGACGATCTTTCGCGTTTCTTCCTGACCTCCGGTATGTTTGACGCCTACGAGCTGGTTGGCGGCATGAAGCAGGTAGGAATCAATCGGTCGATCGCTCTTTGGGGAGAATTGCGCGCCGATGGCTTAAAACTTCCCGTGGTTGGCTCCAGCGACGTACATGATCTGAAAGAATCGGACACCTTCCCGCATCTTTTCACGGTCTGCTTTGCAAAAAGCAACACACCCGAGGATATCATCGCAGCGATCAAGGACGGATACAGCGTTGCTGTTGAGGCAACCGGAAACGAATACGAGCGTGAATACCGTTGCTATGGCAGCCTTCGTCTTGTTTCCTTTGCACAGTATCTCCTGAAGCACTTCTTCCCTGCCCGTTTGCGAGTATGCCAAGGTGAGGGATCTGCCATGAGAGCCTACGCAATGGGAGAGGCAGACGCTTCTCTTGTAGAAGCACTTGTCGAGCAAAGCGAAAACTTCCGCGCACGCTTCTTTGGCAGAATGGCACCTCGCCTTCCCGATGCCAAGATGCTCGCCTTTGAGAACAAATGGCGTGAGCGTCACATCGCAGAAGGTCCTACTACCAAGGGAAGTGCGATCGATTCGGAAACGGTTACACGGCAAATTTAAAAACACCCCATCCGACGGCTTCACCGCCACCTTCGCCTCAAGGAGAAGGCACTCACAGTTCTTCCGCTTGGAAAATACTTGATAAAATACTGAATAAAAAATTTTTCATTGTAGCAACGGGGCTTTCATGGAAACCTTCTCCTTGAGGAGAAGGTGGCTTGCGTAGCAAGACAGATGAGGTTTAAAAATTACATATAAACAAATTCATTTGATATACAAAAGAAGCACCGAGAGTTTTCTCGGTGCTTCTTTTGTATTAACCTTGCGTGGAATAGTTGGGTGCTTCCTTGGTGATGTTGATATCGTGAGGATGCGATTCCAGAAGACCTGCGTTGGTGATACGAACAAACTTGCCCGTTGCCTTCAAGGTCTCGATATCGGGTGCTCCGCAGTAGCCCATACCCGAACGCAAACCGCCCATCATCTGGTAAACGGTATCGGACAAACGTCCCTTGTAAGGTACGCGTCCCTCAACGCCCTCGGGAACCAGCTTCTTGTTGCCCTGCTGGAAGTAACGGTCCTTGGAGCCGTTTTCCATAGCGGCGATCGAGCCCATACCGCGGTAAACCTTGAAGCGTCTGCCCTGATACAGCTCCTCTTCTCCGGGGCTTTCCTGGCATCCTGCCAAGAGAGAACCAACCATGATCACGTTCGCGCCTGCGGCGATCGCCTTGACCATGTCGCCCGAATATTTGATACCGCCGTCTGCGATAACGGGGATATTGTGCTTTGCAGCTTCCTCAGCTGCATCAAAGATTGCGGTGATCTGCGGAACGCCGATACCCGCAACGATACGGGTGGTACAGATCGATCCGGGGCCGATACCAACCTTAACGGCATCAGCGCCTGCCAGGATCAGATCGCGGGCTGCCTCTGCAGTTGCAATATTACCGCCGATGATCTGAGCCTCGGGGAATGCTTCCTTCACCTTTGCCATGCTACGCAGGATGTTCTGCGAGTGACCGTGAGCCGAGTCCATAACCAGGAAGTCGGCACCTGCCTCCAAAAGTGCGCGTGCGCGGTCAACAACATCGGCAGTAACTCCGATTGCCGCACCGCAGATCAGTCTGCCCTTGGCATCCTTTGCGGAGTTGGGATATTTGGTAGCCTTCTCGATATCCTTGATGGTGATGAGTCCGCGCAGAATTCCCTTGTTATCAACAATAGGAAGCTTCTCGATGCGGTGATTGCGCAGGATATCCTGTGCCTGAGAGAGATCGGTTCCAACGGGAGCGGTGACCAGATTTTCTTTGGTCATCACCTCGCTGATCTTGATGTTGAAATCGGTCATAAAGCGCATATCGCGGTTGGTGATGATACCAACCAGTTTTTTGTTTTCATCGCAGATCGGAACACCCGAAATGCGGAACTTGTGCATCAGCTCCTCAGCCTCGTAAACGAAGTTGTCGGGATGCAGGAACAAAGGATTGGTGATAACACCGTTCTCGCTTCTCTTTACGCGGTCAACCATCTCAGCCTGTGCCTCGATGCTCATGTTCTTATGGATAACGCCTGCACCGCCCTCACGAGCCATAGCAATTGCCATGTCCGCCTCGGTAACCGTATCCATAGCGGCACTGAGCAACGGAATATTGAGTGTAATCTGATTGGTGAGCTTGGTTTTCAGGCAGATATCAGCAGGAAGAACATCGCTTTTTGCCGGAATCAGCAGAACATCATCAAAGGTCAAGCCTTCTTTAACAAACTTTTCATTGTAGTTCATTTGAAACATCTCCTTGTTCCGATTTATATTTGATTTATTATAACAAAAATCTGCTTTTTTGTCAAGGGGTTTGACCTCTTTTTTCTCGTTTTTTCAACTTTTTTTATGCGGTAAATTTTGAGAAAGCCTCTGACAAAAAGGAAGAAAAGCCAAAGCCTCTCTTCCTCTTCGTTGTTATATAAATTGCTTTAATTGGTTATTGCAAAACGATACCTTCCCATTTTACAAGATACCGTCTGATCAATGCTACATCGATGGCGTTGATCTGATCATCTTTGTTCACGTCTGCAACTTCTGAACAGATTTCCTGATATTCAGGCCAGCCTGCCAAATAACGGCGAAGCACTGCAACGTCAATCGCGTTGACCTCACCGTCCAGGTTCACATCGCCGGGTACATACTCGATAACGTTGATGATTCCGTCAACCGTAGCAAAGTCTACAGGCTGCAGATCAAAATCAATGATATCCCCCTCATCATACGTAATCGATAGAGTGGTTGCGCCAATCGGTGCAGTTGACTTCACCTTGAACGTGAACGTTACAACTTTTCCGTTCGCATTATTGGAGCTGTTCGCTGTGCTATCATCCCATGAGAAGACATAGGGACTGGTCAACTTCTGACCGAATGCACTGTCATTCAAGAGCCCCTCATCCTCGACAGAGATCAACTCCAATACGTTCGAATCAAACAAGAGAGTGAGATACATAGCCGTGACACCTGGGTTATCGGCAAGGCTGACGGAAACCTTTACAGTGCCGCCTACGGGAGCCGTTTTGCTTTCCACCACGATGCGAGGTGTTTCGGGATCGGGCTCCAGCTTCGGGATGCTCTCGGTGCGGGTTTCTCCGCACGCGCAAGTATAAGTTTTCACGCCATCACTTACATAGGTGGGATTTTTGGTAACCACACCGTTGTCCCATTGATGTCCCTCCGAAGGAATCGTGATGGTTTCGCGGCTGATCTCGGTGTTACATTCGTTGCAGAAGATCACGCTGTCATAGCTTCCGTCCTTGGTACAGGTTGCTTCCGTTTTGTTTTCCACAGTGGGCAGCAGATGGTCATGTCCGCCTGCCGCAAGAGTCTCCACCCTGATCTGTCCGCAATCGGTACAGGTGTAGATGATCGAGCCGTCTGCCTTACAGTTGGGCTTTACAACGATAACGCCATCATCCCAGTTGTGTTCAACCAGTTTGGAAGCTCCGCAATAGCACGAGGATTCGTGGAGCACACCGTTGTATTGGCGGTGCGAATCGTATTCATGATCGATCATGGGAATGTCTGCCCACTCTGTATTGCCGCATCGCGAGCAAACAAATTTCTTAGATCCATAGGAATGACAAGTGGGCTCTTCAACAATGATCGCTTCGCTCTCGGCGTGACCGAGAGAAGGAATGATGTATGTTTTAACATTATCGCAATCCGAACAGGTATCTTGTCCGACACCGGTTGCGGTACAGGTTGGCTCACGAATGATCACTGTCTCGCTCCAGTTGTGATCACCGTCGCTCAAAACGCCATCAACAACAATGGGGTTTTCGCCTGCCGCGCCCAAGCGGAATACCAGATTGGGATAAAGATCCTGCACCGTTTTCAGTGCGTCCTCAAGTGCAACGGCTCGGTTTCTCTCATCGGTCACAGTTTCTGCAAGCACGTATGCCATTACAGCACCGTCGGGGACAACAATGCTATCTCCCATATCACAGTTGAAGCCGAGGATGCCGTCAGCGTCGGGAGTAAAGGTGTATCCACCAAGGATGCCGAACAGATAGCAGTTCTCGATCGAAATCCCCAGTTTAGCGTTACATACGAGCTGAGAAGCTACGAAGGAATTGTGTGCGGTCAATTTACCGATGTTCACAGAGTTGGCAATAGAAACATCGCAAAGAGATTGTCCAACGAGTCCGCCTACATCAACATCTGCAGACGAGACATCTGCAAAGTTTGCGCAGGTGTCGATCGTCAAGGACATGGAATACGTATATCCTGTGGTAGAATTCGTGTAGCCATTGTTACGCGTACAAGCAACGAGACCTCCTGCAACGTGGGTTGCTTCAACCGCACCGTAGTTTTGGCAGTTGGTAAGCGTATGAGCACCTCTGTCAGCCATACCAACGATACCGCCGGCAATCAAACCGTTGTCGTTCAAGTTACCTGCGTGAGCAGCAGAGCCCAAGCCCGAGCTGATCATACCGTAGTTTGCACAGTTGGTAAGTTGCGTTCTTCCGCCCTCAGAACATCCAATCATCCCCGCAACGCGGCGACCGTTGGTGATCTGACCGTAGTTGACACAGCCCTCCAGCACAAGGGAGCTGTTGGTGTTGTAACAAACTGATTGACCAGCAGAGGTGTTACCAACCATGCCTCCCAAGTGGCCGTCCTTCATACCGTTTGCGTCTACTCTACCGTAGTTGACGCAGTTTCTCAGTGTGTTGGGGCCCTGCGTGCGGGAGAACATACCGCCCAAAATGTGTGCGGAGGAAACAATTTCCTCCACAATACACACCACGTCACCGTAGTTGATGCAACCGATGGTGAGAGCGGGCAGAGGATTGTAGCCAACCGTTACTTCGGGGTTTTCGGGATTCTGGAAGAGAACGCCGGACTTGTCATACTGGTACGTCAGACGGTTGTCACCAACCATACCTGCCAGACGGTCCTCACCGTAGATGTTACCGGTGTTGATGCAGTTGGATACGATCCACTGAGGGTTCGTACCGGTCTCGCACTTATAAACGTAACCAACCATAGCGCCTGCAGAACGACTTGCGTCACTGTGAGTCTTGTTGCTGTTGTTGATCTGCAGCGGGCCCATGTAAGCGGTGATCTCACCGTTGTTGGTGCATTTGTCCATCGTCCAAGCGGAGAGGTTGTTACCGGAATCGTTACCTACCCAACCAACGAAACCGCCGGTTACGAGAGTCAGGTTGGTGATCTTTGCGTTGTTGGTGCAGTTTGTGAAAGATGCGGCACCGTCAAGGGTGCCCACAAAGCCACCTGTTCTCCAGTCAGCCTCGATCGTACTTCCCTCTGCCGTTTGGCAGTTGTTGAAGGACACGGAAGAGCCTGCAACAGCGTTTGCTACGAAACCACCGGTGTAACCCTTGGTCAGCATGCCGCCGTCGTTCTCGGACATGTTACCGGTATCAAGCTCGATGTTAGCGGTACAGCCCTCGAACTTATAAGTACCTGCTGCAACAGCTACAACTGCTGCGGTGTTTACGTTTACAAGCTCATCCGATGCGTAAACCGAAAATGCAACGTCCTCAAAGGTTGCGGTTACAGGTACGGTCTGCTCGGTTTCAACATCATCAATCACAACCGTTTCGGTTACAACCTCCTCAATAAAGAGAGAGAGATCATCGGCAACATCATCGGTGGATGCGGGAGCTACTGCCTTAAATACGATGGGAGCATCAATTTCACCAAACTTTACGTTGATAAATTTGATCTCCGCGCCCGCTCCAAGCACAAAAGGCACTTTGGAAAGAGGAGCTGCTTCGCTGTTCCCTGCTACCGAAATGGTATAACCGTTACCGTTGAGCACGGTGCCGGCGGGAATGGTAAACGTGGAGGTGTTTGACACCGAAACGTTGTTCGCGAGAATGTAATTTCCCCCGGTTGTAATGGCAGACAGGTCGTAAATAACCGTATACGTAACACTGTCCACCGTTACAGCACTCTTGCCTGTTACGTCGATACTTCCCGCCGCTGCAGGCTCGGCATAAACCGTGACGTTGAACGTCAATGTCATTACCAGCACCAGCAGCAGAGAAAGCACTCTTACTTTTTTGTTCATGGTTGTCTTCCTTTCCAAATAAAAGTTTTTGGGTTCTTTCTGCACTTTTTTTTCGTTCTTGAAAACAAAAAAAGTGCACCAACCGAAGCCGATGCACTAAAAACGTACCGCTCCGATTGTTGCCACACAATTGAATTTTCGTAAAATTATATAAGCACAAAAAGCATACGAAAATGGAGCATACATTTTTCCATAGAAAAAACGTACACCTTTTGCGCATAATTATTCAATTGTGTGGCACTGTTTATTATAGCACACTTTCCAGCCTTTGTAAACCCTTTTTGAAAAAATAAATATTTTCGTGCATAAATACTGCCAAAAAACGCCGAATGCAAATGAAGAGTGTTTAGCGGTTCATTTGCATTCGGCGGTTCTTATTTATGGAAAGTTCTTGAGGGGGTGCGGGGGAACTTCTTAAAAGAAGTTCCCCCGCATAACATTCGATCAATTACTTAAAATACTTCACAGCCGAGCGGAACATTCCGATTTCAAAGTCACCGGGAACGTTCTTGTAAAGTCCGTTGCCGATACGCTCGGAGTGTCCCATCTTACCGAACACTCTGCCGTCGGGCGAGGTGATACCCTCGATCGCGCAAGCCGAGTTGTTGGGGTTGAAGTGGATATCTGCCGTGGGATTGCCATCAGCATCCACGTACTGCGTTGCGATCTGGCCGTTTGCCGCAAGGCTTGCGATCAATTCGTCGGATGCGAGGAACCGTCCCTCACCGTGGGAGATCGGCACCGTTACGATATCGCCCACTTCTCTCTCTGCCAGCCAAGGCGATTTGACCGACGAGATTCTGGTGCGAACCAATCTCGACTGGTGGCGGCTGATGGTGTTGAAGGTCAGCGTGGGGCAATTTTCATCGGTGTCGATGATCTTGCCGTAAGGAACAAGTCCCAGCTTGATGAGTGCCTGGAAGCCGTTGCAGATACCTGCCATCAGTCCTCCGCGCTCGTCCAGAAGTGCGGTAACCGCTTCCTTCACAGCCGCGTTGCGGAAGAATGCCGTGATGAACTTACCCGAACCGTCGGGCTCGTCACCGCCCGAGAAGCCTCCGGGAATAAAGATCATCTGCGCATCGTTCACCTTCTTTGCAAACTCCTCAACCGAAGCCGCGATTGCATCCTTTGTCAGGTTGCGAACCAGGAAGATCTCGGGATCAGCGCCTGCGTCACGCAGAGCCTTTGCGGTATCAAACTCGCAGTTGGTACCCGGGAATGCGGGGATCAGCACGCGAGGCTTTGCAACCTTGATCGCTGCAGACGCGTTCGATCTTTCGGTGTATGCGTATGCGGGAATCTTGCCCTGCGATTGCTCGATGTTGCAGGAGAATACGGGCTCCAGGCGATCCTCGTAGATCTTCAAAAGCTCGGAAAGCTCCAGCTTGGTGCATCCCTTCTTGATCACAGCATCCTTTTGTGTGCGGCCAAGCAGAACCGCGCCGTCCACTGCGGTGTCGTCTGCCATTTCCAGCACGAACGAGCCGTAAGAATATCCGAAGAGATCCTGTACCGAAACATCCTTGCTGTAAGCAAATCCGACATCGTTACCGAACGCCATCTTCATAACCGCTTCGGCAACGCCGCCGTAGGTGGGTGTATATGCGGCGAGAACCTTGCCCTCGCTCATCAGCTTGTTGACCGTTTCAAAGAGAGCCAGCTCGCTCTTTGCCTTGGGCAGACCGTCTGCTCCGTAAGCAGGACGCAGCCACAGCACGTTGTGGTCCGCTCCCTTGAAATCATTGGAAATGATCGAATCCACGTGCTCGGTGGTTACGGCAAAGGAAACCAGCGTGGGAGGTACGTCAATCTTCTCAAACGAACCCGACATCGAGTCCTTACCGCCGATCGAAGCGATGCCGTACTCAAGCTGTGCGCGGAATGCGCCCAAAAGTGCCGCCATCGGCTTGCCCCAGCGTGCGGGATCCTTCAAAGGCTTTTCAAAGTATTCCTGGAAGGTCAGATATACGTCCTCAAACTTCGCACCCGTTGCGATCAGCTTTGCAACCGACTCCACAACCGCCAGATATGCGCTGTGGTAGGGGCTCTTCTCGGCAATATAGGGATTGTAGCCCCAAGACATCAGCGAGCAAGCATCGGTGTGCTTCTTCTCAACCGATATCTTGTGTGCCATCGCCTGAATGGGCGTTTGCTGATTCTTACCGCCAAACGGCATCAGAACGGTACCTGCGCCGATGGTCGAGTCAAAGCGCTCGGAAAGTCCGCGCTTGGAGCATACGTTGAGATCGCCTGCCAATGCACGGTAATTCTCGGCAAAGGTTCCCTTTACGGTGCGCTCGAATTTCTCGGGTTTTGCGGGTGCCACGTCAATGTGCTTCTCCGCACCGTTGGAGTTCAAAAATTCACGCGAAATATCGCAGATCTTCACGCCGTTCCAGGTCATGGTCAGACGCGCATCCTCTTTGACGGTTGCAACCACGGTTGCTTCCAGGTTTTCTGCGGCGGAAAGCTCCAGGAAACGGGCTACGTCCTTCGCCTCAACAACCACAGCCATTCTCTCCTGAGATTCGGAGATTGCCAGCTCGGTGCCGTCCAGACCGTCATACTTCTTGGGAACCGCATTCAGATCAATATCCAATCCGTCGGCAAGCTCACCGATAGCAACCGAAACACCGCCTGCACCGAAGTCGTTGCAACGCTTGATCAAGCGGCAAGCCTCGGCATTGCGGAACAGTCTTTGAAGCTTTCTTTCCTCGGGAGCATTGCCCTTCTGTACCTCGGCACCGCAAGTCTCCAACGACTGCACGGTGTGAGACTTGGAGGAACCTGTTGCACCGCCGCATCCGTCGCGTCCGGTACGTCCGCCCAAAAGAATGACCTTATCACCGGGGAGCGGACACTCGCGGCGTACGTTTTCGGCAGGAGTTGCCGCGATCACGGCACCGATCTCCATGCGCTTTGCCGCATAACCATCGTGATACAATTCGTCTACCTGACCGGTAGCAAGACCGATCTGGTTACCGTAGGAGGAGTATCCTGCCGCTGCGGTGGTAACGATCTTACGCTGAGGGAGCTTACCGGGAATGGTGTCCTTTACGGGCTTTGTGGGATCTGCCGCACCGGTTACACGCATTGCGGCGTATACATAAGAACGTCCCGAAAGCGGATCGCGGATCGCTCCGCCGATACAGGTTGCAGCACCGCCGAAGGGCTCGATCTCGGTGGGATGGTTGTGCGTTTCGTTTTTGAAGAGCAACAGCCAGGGCTCTTTCTTGCCCTCGACCTCGATCTCCATCTTAACGGTACAAGCGTTGATCTCCTCGGATTCATCCAGCTTGGTCAGCTGTCCCGTCTTTTTGAGATACCGGGTGGCAAGCGTTGCGATATCCATCAGATTGATGGGCTTGGTTCTGCCCAATTCCTTACGGACTGCCAAATATTTTTGATAGGTTTCTTCCATCATGGGATCGGCAAAGGTCACGCTGTCCACGGTGGTCAGGAAGGTGGTATGACGGCAATGGTCGGACCAATAGGTGTCGATCATGCGGATCTCGGTGATGGTGGGATCGCGCTTTTCTTCATTTTTGAAGTATCCCTGCAGGAACGCGATATCATCAGCATCCATTGCCAGTCCCTTTTCCTTGACAAATGCCGCAAGACCGTCGCGGTCAAGCGCGCAAAAGCCGTTCAAAACCTCAACGGTGGTGGGGATCACAGTCTCCATTGCCAAGGTATCAACCGTTTCCAAGGAAGCCTCTCGGCATTCCACGGGGTTGATCACGTATTTTTTGATCTGCTCTACCTCAGCATCGCTCATACTGCCGTACAAAAGATATACCTTTGCGGTGCGCACCGTGGGACGCTCACCCTGCGAGAGGATCTGCACACACTGTGCCGCACTGTCGGCTCTCTGGTCGAACTGACCGGGCAAAAATTCAACTGCAAAAACAACCGCACCGTCTGCATCAAAACCGTCGCTGACGATATCAAGCTGCGGCTCGGAGAAGATCTTGCTCTTGCTTTCCTCAAACAGATCCTTTGCAATGTTCTCCACATCGTAGCGGTTCAGAACGCGAACCGACTCCAAAGAGCGGATCTGGAGCAAATGGCGGATCTCATAACGCAAAGCCGACGCTTCATGTGCAAGCTCGGGCTTTTTTTCTACATAGACTCTATAAACCATAAGAAGTATTCAAAGTCCTTTCCCTATTAATTCTGTAACGCTTTCAGCGCACGCGCGCCGATATCATAACGGCAGTAGCCGTTTTCAAATTCAACCTTTTCCACACGGGCATAAGCCTTTTGGATCGCCTGCGGAAGATCCCCTGCCACAGCGGTCACACCCAAAACGCGGCCGCCTGCGCTCAAAAGACGCTCTCCGTCACGCTTTGCGCCTGCCACGTAGATCCAGCCGTCTGCCGAATCGGCGGGAAGCTTCATTTCAAAGCCCGACTCATATTTTGCGGGATATCCCTTGGAAGCAACAATGACACAGCAAGCCGCGCCGTTCGAAAATTCCACCTCGGCATCAGCCAGCGTACCGTTTGCGGTCGCCATCATAACCGTGAGCAGATCACTCTTCATCAAAGGCAGTACCACCTGCGTTTCGGGATCGCCGAAGCGGCAGTTGTACTCAATCACCTTCGGGCCGTTCTCGGTCAGCATCAAGCCGAAGTACAGGCAACCCTTGAAGGTTCTTCCCTCTGCATTCATAGCATTCATCGTGGGCAGGAAGATTGTTTCCATACATTCTGCCGCAATCTCGGAGGTGTAGTAGGGGTTGGGAGCAACCGTTCCCATACCGCCCGTGTTCAGTCCCTCGTCGTTATCCAGAGCGCGCTTGTGGTCCATGGACGAAACCATGGGACGAACCACCTTACCGTCGGTAAAGGCAAGCACCGATACCTCGGGACCCGTCAAAAACTCCTCGATCACAACACGGCTTCCGCTCTCGCCAAACTGCTTGTCCTCCATCATGGAAACAACTGCAGCCTTGGCTTCCTCACGAGTCTGTGCAATGATAACGCCCTTACCGAGTGCCAAGCCGTCTGCCTTGACAACCGTGGGAATCGGTGCAGTCTCCAGATAGGCAAGTGCCGATGCGGAATCGGTAAACACCTCATAAGATGCCGTGGGAATGCCGTATTTTTTCATCAAATTCTTGGAAAAGACCTTACTACCCTCGATGATCGCCGCCTTCGCCTCGGGGCCGAAGCAAGGAATACCGATCTCATTCAGGGCATCCACAGCACCAAGCACCAACGGATCGTCGGGAGCAACCACTGCAAAATCGATCGCCTTTTCCTTTGCAAACGCAACGATCGCGGGGATATCCTTGGCACCGATATTCACGCAGGTCGCGTCAGCCGCGATTCCGCCGTTTCCGGGGAGCGCATAGATCTCGGTGACCGTTGGATTCTCTTTGATCTTCTTTATGATGGCGTGTTCTCTGCCGCCACCGCCAACAACCATAATCTTCATAGGTCGCTATCCTCTCTTATTCGTAAAGCGGGAATTTTGCGCAAAGTGCAGAAACCTCTGCCGAAACGCGCTCGCGGTTGCCCTCAAAATCAACGGCAACGTCACGCATCCACTTTGCAATCATCTTCATCTCTGCTTCCTTGAAGCCGCGCGAGGTCACTGCAGGCGTACCAACGCGGATACCGCTGGTCACGAAGGGCTTTTCGGGATCGTTGGGGATCGCGTTCTTGTTGACCGTGATATGAACCTCGTCCAAACGCTTCTCGAATTCCTTACCGGTAACGCCGAAGGGACGCAGGTCGATCAGCATCAAGTGATTGTCGGTATCACCCGAAACGATGCGGAAGCCCTCTTCCTTGAGTGCGTTGCAAAGCACCTTTGCGTTCAGAACAACCTGCTTCTGGTATTCCTTGAACTCATCGGTCATTGCCTCGCCCAAAGCCACTGCCTTAGCGGCGATAATGTGCATCAGAGGACCGCCCTGGATACCCGGGAAGATCGCCTTGTCGATCTTTGCCGCCAATTCTTCACGGCACAAAATCAAGCCACCGCGGGGACCGCGCAGAGTTTTGTGCGTAGTGGTGGTTACAACATCGGCATACGGAACGGGGCTGGGATGCAAGCCTGCGGCAACAAGTCCCGCGATATGCGCGATATCAACCATGTAATATGCACCAACCTCGTCTGCAATCTCGCGGATCTTTGCGAAGTCGATGGTTCTGGAATATGCGCTGGCGCCCGCTACGATCAGCTTGGGCTTGCATTCCAGTGCGATGCGGCGCATTTCATCATAATCAAGCATCTCGGTGTCGTCTGCAACGCTATAAGGAACCACGTTGAAATACTTACCCGAAATATTTACGGGAGAACCGTGAGACAGGTGTCCGCCGTGAGCCAGATTCAAGCCCATTACGGTATCGCCGGGATTCAAGAGTGCAAAGAAAACTGCCAGGTTGGCACTTGCGCCGCAGTGAGGCTGTACGTTTGCGTGCTCGGCACCGAACAGAGCCTTTGCACGGTCGCGCGCGATGTTTTCCACGATATCAACGTACTGGCATCCGCCGTAGTAACGCTTTCCGGGAAAGCCCTCGGCATACTTGTTGGTCAGAACGGTTCCTGCCGCCATCAGAACAGCCTTGGATACCACGTTCTCGGATGCGATCAGCTCGATGTTCCCTCTCTGGCGGTTCAGCTCCAGAGTACAGGCATCGTACACTTCTTTATCATAATTTACAAGTTCATCAAAAAAGTTCATTGGGGGGGATTCTCCTTTTGAAAATATTAGTGGTGGAACAGGCGCATACCGGTAAATGCCATTGTCATACCGTACTTATCGCAGCTAGCGATCACAAGATCGTCGCGGATCGAGCCGCCGGGCTCTGCAATATAGGAAACACCGCTCTTCTTCGCGCGCTCAATATTGTCGCTGAACGGGAAGAAGGCATCCGACCCCAAAGCAACACCCGAAAGCGTATCGAGGTATGCTCTCTGCTCTGCCGCCGTAAAGGGCTCGGGCTGCTTGGTAAAGTATTTCTGCCAGTTTCCATCGGCGCAAACGTCCTCTTCGTTCTGGTTAATGTAGCCGTCGATCACGTTGTCGCGGTCGGGGCGTCCCAGCGTGGGAAGGAACGGCAGGTTCAGCACCTTATCGTGCTGACGGAGCTGCCAGGTGTCTGCCTTGGTGCCTGCAAGTCTGGTGCAATGGATACGCGATTGCTGACATACACCAACACCGATCGCCTGTCCGTCAACGGCATAGCAAACCGAGTTGGACTGCGTATATTTCAGAGTGATCAGAGCAACGATCAGGTCGCGCTTTGCTTCTGCGGTCAATTCCTTATTCGCGGTCACTACGTTTTCAAGCAGTGCCTCGTTGATCT
>JAFTKI010000033.1 GCA_017453335.1 Clostridia bacterium | reverse complement strand
GTTGCTGTATTCTTTATTCTCTTTTTATTGCGAACCGTTTATAGCGGGGCTGTTTTCAGCAAACGTGCCACTCGGCTTTTGAACGTTTTAACAGGCTTTTGCTTTGCGGAAGGTGTGCTGTTTGCGTTATTGACACCCGTTTTTCAGATCGCGCTTTGCGTTGCGTTCGCAGCCTTTCTTTTAGGTCTTCTTTTGCGTGTCGTCACTCACGTGATCGAAGAGGCGATCCGCATCAAAAACGAAAATGATTATACGATTTGAGGTGTTTCTATGATCGTGATCAATTTGGATGTCATGATGGCAAAACGGAAAATGTCGCTGGGAGAGCTTTCCGATGCGGTTGGGATCACTCTTGCCAATCTTTCAATATTAAAAAATAATCATGCAAAAGCCGTGCGCTTTTCCACGCTTGACGCCATTTGCAAAGCGCTTGACTGTCAGCCCTGCGATATACTGGAATATATTCCCGATAAAAAAGAAGATTGAAAGGAGCTTGTTATGAACTACAATCAGAATTCAAACCCTTATTTTAATGCGAATTCTCCCCAAAATCCAAATTTCGGATTCAATCCCAATCACTCTCAGCCTTATAATATTCCAACATCAAAAAAGAGTCATTTTTCGGGTTTGGATACGTTGTTTGCATGGTTGAGTATCCCTGTGGGCTTTCTTTTCTTTTTCACCCTCCCCATAACCAGAAACACGCTTGGCGGAGCGTTGATGCTTTGGAGCCTGTTTGTGTTTGGAGCCGTGTATCTGCTTTGCTCCGGCGTGAAAATACCGATAGCCTCTTGGGTACTGGGTGCCATCGGGATGCTTCTTTCCGTTGGATTGATCACGGGGGCAAATCGGGTCTTGCAGATCCTGCTGATGTTGGCGGTGCTTGCCTTGTTTTTCAGCTTTCTTTATACGGCTTGCAGGCTTCACGGCCCAAGGATCACCGACGATACTTGCTTTGGGCATTTGATCAAAGCCATCTTTGTGATCCCATCGGTTTCGATTCCAAGTCTTTTTTTGGCTCTTCCGATCCGATCGGCAGGAAATAAAGGAAAGCGTATCGCCAAAACCGTGGGGTGGATTTTTGCAGGCCTTGGCGTTGCGGTGATCCCCACGCTGATCGTGGTTATGATCTTGTCTTACGATGCTCAGTTTGAGCAGCTGTTGGCTCGGATCTTTTCGTTTGATCTGAAGGATATTCAATCCTTGATGGTTGACCTGTTTTTTGGCTTCGGTGTAACGATCGCCTTGTTCGGTGCGATGTTTGGTGTGAAATCGCGCAGAACACACAGCGATGATACGGCGGCATCCAAAGAGGTGAAAGAGGGAACTCACGTTTTACCGCAAGCACTTTTGTGTGCGGCGATCACGCCTGTACTGTTGGTTTATATTTTATTCTTTATATCACAGTGGGATTATTATCTTTCGGCGTTCACGGGCAGACTTCCCGAAACCTTGACTTACGCGGCTTATGCACGCAACGGATTTTTTGAGCTTTGCTGGGTAAGTGCAATTAACGCACTTCTTTTGCTGCTGTTCAATTTGTTGATCAAACGGAAGGAGGGGAAAGCTCCGATCTTACAAAAGATCTATTCCATCGTGATCTCCGTGTTCACTTTAATTCTGATCGCAACGGCGCTTTCCAAGCTTTTCCTTTATATCGATTTCTACGGTCTTACTCAAAAACGCGTTTATGCGGCGTGGTTGATCCTTCTTTTGAGTGTTATTTTCTCCTTGGTGCTCGTCAAGCAGCTTTTCCCGCGTATGAAGCTGATCTTTTCCATTCTTGCCGTTTGCGTGGTATTCTTTGCCATGCTTACACTGCCCAATGTGGACGGTATGATCGCCGATTACAATGTGGATGCCTACCTTTCGGGCGAGCTTGCCGAGGTGGATGTTGATTCGATTCGTTCTTACGGAGTATCGTCGGTTCCTGCTCTTGTCGAGCTTCGGGATGCTCTTTCGGAAAAGTCCGATCTTGATCAGGATGAGCAAGAGCTCCTTTTGGAGTGTAACAATGCTTTGAAGAGTATATCAAGGGAGCTGGGAGAACGTCCCGACCATATCTTTGCTTTCCACTTCCCGTCGTGGCGCGCGGAAAGGCTGATCCAAAATTCCTGATTACAGGCGTTTCTTTGCAGAACTCTTTCCGATTTTCGCGTGAGATCTTCTTGACATTTTCCGCAAAATCTGCTATACTGAAAAACGAGAGATCTTTGCGGAAGGGAGGCGTGTCATCGTATGCGGGAAAAGGAGAGCTTGACCGATGCTTCGGACGGGAAACCGGCGGAAGAGAAGGAGCACGAGAGCAAATCGCGTCGGCTTTTGAAAAAGATCAAGAGCTCTAAGCTGGCTGCCGTTCCGTGGCGCTCGCTCGGACGGTGGGTTTGGCGTTTCGTGCGCCGCCGTCTGTTGCCCGTTGGGTGCTTTCTCTTGTGCCTTTTGCTTGTTGGATTTTTGATGGCATGGACGCTCAGCTCCGCTGTCAAGGACACCACCGAGGACCGTATCCAAACGGTTGAAGAGCTGCTGGCAGGAACCAAAGAATTTGACTGCATTCTGATTCTTGGCTGCGGTGTCTATTCGGACGGAAGTCTGACACCGATGCTTTCCGACCGTGTAGAGGTTGGTGTTTCGCTCTATCAAAAGGGACTCTGCGATCGGATTCTGATGAGCGGCGACCACCGTGACGACAGCTACAACGAGGTCGATCCCATGAAGCAGACCGCCATCTCGATGGGCGTTGCATCGGAGTCCATCATTACCGATCCGTACGGGCTTTCCACCTACGACAGCATTGCAAGAACTGCCACGGTGTTCGGCGCGAAGCGTGTGCTGATCGTCACGCAGGAGTATCACCTGCCGCGCGCGCTGTATCTTGCCGAGCGGTTTGGGATCGATGCGTACGGAGTCAGTGCCGATCTGAGAGCGTACCAAGGGCAAATGAAATACGATGTTCGTGAGATCTTTGCACGTTGTAAGGACGTTTACTATGCAGAAACAAAGCCGCCTGTGGCATCCGATAAACAATAACAATAAAGAAGAAGGTTTTGAAAAAACTCTCAGCGCACCGATAAAGGTATTAGTACTGTCAAATTGCCGAAAAGTTTTGGTCAAGCTTTTTCAAAAGCTTGCGCGGTCAAGGGCGAGTAGCCCTTGTCGCGCTCCGCAGAGCGCGAAATTCTTCTAATGGCGTTTCTTTTTGCTAACTTTTTCTTTGCGCCTGTGGTGTCAAAGAAAAAGTGACTAACAAATTTATGCTGTTTAACGAACTGTTCTTTTGCAATACGGTTTTGCCATAATTTTGAGAGTTTTGAAAAAAACTCTCTTTTTTTTGAAAAAAGGCTTGACAAAAGGGAAGTCTTATGGTATACTTGTAAAGTATTTTGCTTTACAGCCTATAGGACGTGTGAAAATGTTTGAAAAAGATATGAAAATCAGCTTTTTGCTGGACTTCTACGGCGAGATACTGTCGGAAAGACGGCGAACGGTACTGGAATATTATTATAATGATGATCTGTCCTTATCCGAGATCGCACAGGACATTGGTATTTCCAGACAGGGGGTTCGGGATCTGATCAAGAAAGCCGAAGAAGAATTGCACTTCTATGAGGAAAAATTGGGGCTTGCGGAGCGTTTCCGTAATACACAGAGGTGTGCCGAGCGGTTGCTTTCCCTGTTGGAAAGCAGCGGTGCGGACGGAGAAGTGCAACGCGTTGCCAAGGAGCTTGCCGAAACGGTTCGGGCATAAGCTTCAACGTAGGAAAGGAGGAATTGCCGATGTTTGAAAGTCTTGGAGAAAAGCTCAACAATGCCTTCAAAAAATTTCGTAATAAAGGAAAACTGACCGAAGCCGACGTAAAAGCCGGAATGCGCGAGATTAAGCTGGCGCTTCTGGAAGCCGACGTTAACTTCAAGGTCGTTCGTGATTTTATCAAGATTGTATCCGAGCGCGCCGTTGGTGCCGAGGTGCTGGAATCTCTGTTGCCCGCACAGCAGGTCGTTAAGATCGTTAACGAGGAGCTGACTCGTCTGATGGGCGGCTCGCAATCCAAATTGACCATTTCCTCGCAGCCTCCCACGATCATTATGATGGTCGGTTTGCAGGGTGCAGGTAAAACAACGCACGCCGCAAAGCTTGCGGGACTGTATAAAAAGCAGGGCAAGCGTCCCTTGCTGGTGGCAGGCGATATCTACCGTCCCGCCGCAATCAAGCAGCTGCAGGTGGTGGGCGAAAAGCTGGATATCCCCGTGTTCACGCTGGGCGACAAGGTCTCTCCCGTGCAGATTGCAAAGGAGGGCGTGCAGTTTGCCAAGCAAAAGGGATACGATATGGTGTTTATCGATACCGCAGGACGTCTTCAGATCGACGAGGTCCTGATGGACGAATTGAAAAACATCAAGGAAGCGGTGAATCCCACCGAGATCCTTTTGACGGTAGACGCAATGATCGGTCAGGAATCGGTTAATGTTGCAGAAACCTTTAACAGCTTGCTGGATATCACAGGCGTGATTCTGACCAAGCTGGACGGCGATACGCGTGGCGGTGCGGCTCTTTCGATCCGTTACGTTACGGGAAAACCCATCAAGTTCGTTGGTACGGGCGAAAAGCTGGACACCATCGAGCCTTTCTATCCCGACCGTATGGCATCGAGAATCCTCGGAATGGGCGACGTGCTGACGCTGATCGATAAGGCGCAGGCGGCTTACGATGAAAAGCAAGCGGCTGCACTGGAGCAGAAGATGCGCCAGCAGACCTTTACTTTGGATGACTATCTGGAGCAGATGGCACAGCTCAAAAAGATGGGCAACATCGAGCAGCTCGTTGGTATGATGCCCGGTGTAAAGCCGGGAGCCTTGAAGGATGCGAAGATCGATGAAAAGATGATGTCGCATACCGAAGCGATCATTCATGCAATGACGAAAAAGGAAAGAGAAAAGCCCGAGATCATCAATGCGTCGCGCAAAAAACGAATCGCGGCGGGTTCGGGTACCTCTGTGGAAGAGGTCAACAAGCTTCTGCGCCAGTTTGAGCAGATGCTGAAGATGATGAAGCAGTTTGCCGATATGGGCAAAAGCAAGCAAGGCAAGAAAATGCTCGGACGAATGAAGATGCCATTCTGATTTCACCGTTCATTCATAAAAAGAAAAAAAATAAAATTATATTTTTGGAGGAAACAAATCATGGCAGTAAAAATGAGACTGAGAAGAATGGGCGCAAAGAAGGCTCCCTTTTATCGCGTAATCGTAGCGGACAGCCGCTCTCCCAGAGACGGTCGTTTCATCGAGGAGATTGGTTACTACAATCCTCTGACCAACCCCGCTGAGATCAAGATCGACGGCGAGAAGGCAAAGAAGTGGATCGCTAACGGCGCACAGCCCACCGAGACCGTAAAGTCCCTTTTGAAGAAGAGTGGCATCGTTGACTGAGTGATCCCCATAAGGAGAACGCACGATGATTAACTTACAGGAAACATTGGCGGATCTGGCGAAAGCCATCGTCGATACTCCCGAGGAAGTAAAGGTTGAAATGACCGAGGACGAGAACAGCATTACGCTGACGCTTGTTGTTGCTCCCGAGGAAAAGGGTATGGTGATCGGCAGACACGGAAAGATCGCAAAAGCGATCCGTACCGTGATCAAGGCTGCTTCCGCAAACACGGGAAAAAAGGTGAGCGTGGATATTCCGTAAGGAATACCACAAAGAAAAAAGACAGAGAGCTTTTGAAAGTCTCTGTCTTTTTTCTTTTGGTTATCTTGGGGTAACCAGTTCGGGATCGTCAAAATCAATGACGTCCTTGAGAAGTGCAGGCTCATAGCCGTGTGCGATGCACCATTCGATACCCGTGCGCATCCGTTCCTCGTAATCGGAGAGACAATACTTGTAATCCCTGTAAAAATACTGCTCATGGATCAGAATATCCATAAAGCTGCGATCGGGATAAGTGGAATCAAACCATTCCAGCTCCTTTTTGATGCCGTCAAGATCCATCAGGTTCAGCACCGTATCGCAGGGGAACATGATCATATCGGTATCGGGATTTTTCCAGAAGCAATTATAACGAACCGCATCAAATTGCTCGCGGTTGGCGTGATAGCAAAGCTGGATTTCGCCTTTTTTGCTAAAGGAATAGTCGCCAAGCAGGGCGCGGATGCCGCAATCGTACAGACCGCGCACACCCTCGGGGGTAGTCTCCGCAAAATGCAAGGTTGTTACAGGTCCGCGATAGCCCGCAAAGCGTTCGATCTCATCCATAACCTCTTTGCAATGATCATACACGGTCTTGCGGTCGGCATTGGAATAGGGGTATCCAGGCTCGTTTGCTTTTGCGTGGAATGCAAGCGTCAGCCAGTCGTTCACACTCTGCCATTCGGCCTTAAATTTGTCCGAAAGCTCGGGCAGTGAGAAGCCGCCGTGCTCGGGGCAGGTGTAATAGATGTTGACATGAAACTTTGTTCCGTAATCCTGATGTAACCGACGCAACAGTGCGAGATAGGGATTTTCAAAAATGCTGGTGTAGACCTCTTGATTCTTGGCAATATCCTGCAAAAACCAGATTCCGTCATCAATCGAGAGGCGGTAAGCCTTCTTTGGCGTGTAGTTTCTCCACACGTGGCTGTGGGCGGTCTCGCCGTTGGTTTCATCCAGGGCAGTCAGCTCTGTTTTTTTGCCCTTCAGCGGAAGCGAAACCTTCCAAACACCGTTCTCCCAAGTACAGGGAACACCGTTGACCGATATCTTATGATCCTCGGGGGCTTCTATCACGCAAAGAACCCGATCAAGACCGCGGGCGATCTTATCGTCCGTCAGGCAAAACATGGTTCCCGCAACGGGCTGTTGAAAACGCATAACCAATACCTCGCTTTTGTTAAGATTGTCCTCATTATACCACGGTGATTTCCGAAATGCAACAGTTTTTTGTATATTTATTTTGAGATTTCACAAACTAACAAAAAAAGGGAGTGAAGAAGAATGTGTACAGCAATCGGGTTGCATTTTGGCAACCGTTTTTTTGGAAGAAATTTGGATCTGGAGCAGCATTTCGGAGAGCGCATCGTGTTGACGCCGCGCGGATTTTCGTTGCCGCACAGGTATGAGAAAGAGACGGTCACGCGATTCGCTTTGCTTGGTATGGCGGCGGTGAGGGACGGGTTCCCATTGTATGCCGAGGCGATCAATGAGAAGGGACTTGCCATGGCAGGATTGAATTTTGTGGGAAATGCCGCGTATTTTGATGAACCCGACGCAAAAAAAACGAATATCACCACCTTTGAATTGATCCCGTGGGTATTGGGACAAGCAGAAACGATCGGGCGAGCCGGGGAATTGCTTAACAATTTGCATCTGATGTCCACCGCGTTTGAGGATCAGCTTCCCCCGGGTGAATTGCACTGGTTTTTGACCGATGGGGAAGAGTCGCTTGTCCTGGAATGTACAAAGGAGGGAATCCGTTTGTATAATGATCCGCTTTGTGTACTGACGAACAATCCGCCGTTTCGGTTTCAGCTTGCGGCAAGCTTGCCGTTTTTAGGAAGTCGTCAACAGGCGGTAAGAGGGCTTTTGCAGGAACTTGGCATTTCGGCAGAAAGCCTTGGTAGTACAGGCAATACGATTCCTGGGGACTACTCCTCCACAGCTCGGTTTGCGCGCGCGTCTTGGCTTGTGCAGTCGGCAAAGACGCTTGGCGCGGCAGAAGCCGATCTTGCCACCTGCTTTCAGATTCTTTCGGCGGTGGCACCTGTGCACGGCAGTGTTACGGGAGTGCATCAAAAGGAGCATTATACGCTGTATACGGTATGCGCGAATCTTTCACGCGGCGAATTTTATTGGAGAGGATCGGACAGCCCGAATACCGTAACCGTTCGGTTTGCTGATTTTCAGCAGAATGCCGACAGGTTGGTGATCATTGATCCCACATAATCATACCCCCCGTCAAACGGGTGGTATGCACAAGGACTAAACGCCCGGTACTACCAGCCAGCGGTTTGCAAACCGAAAGCCTTCTCCTAGAGGAGAAGGTGGCTTGCGTAGCAAGACGGATGAGGTGTAGGATGCATCGCATCCGTTAAAAAAACTAAGAATAACGCCGTTTTCAACGGCTACACCTCATCAGTCACCTTGCGGTGACAGTTGTCTCGCTGTGGCTCGGTCACGCTCGGGTTCTGACAGCCCGCAGGGCTGTCATTCATCCCCCTCGCGCCGCTTCGCTACCTCAAGGGGAAGCCTTACATCACATCGTCTTCTCAAAACAAACAAGGGTATAACCTTTCTTGCCCACCCACACGATACGCTCAACTGCCTAAAGGCTTTAATAGAAAAAGGCTGAGAAATCAGCCTTTTTTCTATCAAATATTATAGATGCTTTCTGATCTTTTCCAGAGTTGCTTTTTCAAGACGGGAGACCTGTGCCTGTGAGATACCGATCTCCTCCGCGATCTCCATTTGTGTTTTGTTTTGATAAAAGCGGAGGTTGATGATCTTTCGCTCACGCTCGTTAAGACATTTAAGCGCTTCCTTCAAAACAATATTTTCAAGCCACAGCTCATCGCCACCGCTGGAATCGGAAAGCTGATCCATCAGATACAGCGCGTCTCCGTTATCGTTGTATACAGGCTCGTAAAGCGAGATCGGCTCCACGATTGCTTCCATTGCGTTGAGAACCGCATCGCGCTTTTCTCCAAGCTTTGCGGCAATTTCGTCAACCGTAGGCTCCTTTTCATTGGCGGCAATCAGCGACTCGCGCACCTGTAGGGCACGGTAGGCAAGCTCACGCACCGAGCGGCTGATACGAATGGCGTTATTATCGCGCAGATAGCGGCGAATCTCTCCAATAATCATTGGAACGGCATAGGTGGAAAATTTGACATCCATTTCGATGTTGAAGTTGTCCACCGCCTTGACCAGTCCAATACAGCCCACCTGAAACAGATCGTCCAGATTTTCTTTTCTTCCCGTAAAGCGTTGAACGATCGATAAAACAAGGCGCAGATTGCCGTTGATCAGCTCTTGCCGTGCTTTTTCATCACCGTTATGCGAACGAAGCAAAAGATCGCGCTTTTCTTCGTCACTGAGAACCTTGAGCTTTGACGTGTTGACCCCGCATATTTCCACTTTGTTATAGTACATTCTTCAAACCCCGTTTCCTGTTTCCAAAAAAAGTATTGACGGAAATGGGAGGGAGATATTCAAGGGAGAATTTGGAACTT
>JAFTKI010000032.1 GCA_017453335.1 Clostridia bacterium | reverse complement strand
GGAGTTTGAGGTATGGCTCCATCAGCACGACGGATTTTTAAAGCGTTTGGATCAGTACCTCTCCATGTTCTACAAGCACGGCATCTCCTCAATGATGGTGCTTGCCAACGATTGCTCCGTTCCCAAGGCGGCTTGGAAGCCTGCGCGCTTTGGCGAGCAGACCTATGACGTCGGTTATCACGGCGGTCGCAAGATCTCCCCTCACGGCGGTCACGATGAATTAAGCTATCACATTCTGGACGATCCCGAAATGGCAGAGAAATATTATGAATTCGTCCGCGAGATCATTACCATCTACGCGCATGATGAACGCGTTCTGATCTGGAACCTGTTCAACGAGCCGGGCAATAACCGCGCAGACCTCAGCCTTCCCCACATGGAGAAGTTCTTCGAGATCGCGCGCGAGATCGATCCCGATCAGCCGCTGTGCGCCGATGCGCTCGGTGACTATTACAAAGAGGGTAGCATCGTCGGTGATCGCGCATTGGAGCTTTCGGATATCATCAGCTTCCACAATTATAATTCCTACGATTACAATATCGGCGCGATTGAGCGCGTGCGCCTGGAAGGTCGCCCCGCCCTGGACACCGAGTGGTTGCACCGCATCTACAACAACAACGTAGACACCATGTATCCCCTGCTCTATCTGGAAAAGATCGGCGCGTACAACTGGGGCTTTGTGCTGGGCAAATACCAGACGCACGAGCCTTGGAACGGAATTTGGGAAAGAATGGAGCGCGGTGAGGAGTTTGACGTGACCAAGTGGCAACACGACCTCTTCCGCCCAAGCCTGCGCCCCTACGATCCGCGCGAGATCGAGCTGATCAAGAGCTACAACAAAAAAGCCGACGAGCGCTTTGCCGCCGGCCTGGACTCCAAGCTGTTTGGATGTAAATAATCAGAAAAGCAAAAAGCGGTGAGCCAAATGTGTTTTGCATTTGACTCATCGCTTTTTAGCATCATTCGGTCAAGGAAGGTTCCTCATCCTTTACGTATTCTATGATGTCGCAAAGTGAACACTCCAACGCCGAGCAGATGCGATCTAAAATATAGCTGTCATAACGGACAACGCGATTTTTGTAATAGCGATCTATCGTTTGAAATTTAACCTCGGTTCGCTTGGCTAACTCATATCGGGTAATTCCATGCTGATCCAAATATCGGTCAATCGTCAATCTTACCATTCACACCCCTCCTTTGATATATATTTTATCGTATATATACCCAATTGACAATTTCTCTGTTTTGGTATATACTTATATAGGTATATACCGAGGAGAGGGGGTTATTCAATGAAATTACTGATTGTCGGTTCGCGGAGCATCAAAAGCTTTGACCTTGCGCCATACGTTCCGTCCGACGTTGACACCGTGATCAGCGGCGGTGCAAACGGGATCGATCGCTTGGCGGAGCAGTATGCCGATTTGCACCGTCTTTCCAAATATATCATCCGCCCACACTACAACCGCTACGGCCGTGCCGCACCGCTCAAACGTAACGAGCAAATGATCGATCTGGCAGATGCCGTGCTCGTGATATGGGACGGTCTGTCCAAAGGAACGCTATACTCGCTTGAATACGCGCAAAAAAAGCACAAGCCGATCACGCTTGTGCGATTGTAACAGTTCCTCATCCGTGTCGAAGATTGTATCCCTAAAAACAATAAAAGCTCCCACCACTGTGGGAGCTTTTATTGTAAAGTAAAGGAGATCCGTCCGTGTGCGAATCACACGGCGCGAGGAGTATCAGCGGATGCTCCGCATACCGAACGCGACCGGAATCCTTGCATGAAACAGGCAGGCCATTCAGACCTGCCACTGGTGACCCATCCGGGAATCGAACCCGAGTTTCCAGCGTGAGAGGCTAGCGTCTTAACCGCTTGACCAATGGGCCATAAGTTTTCACCTCGGATATTATACCACATTCTTTTTCAAATTGCAACCCCCTTTTTTCAATTTCTTGCAAATGTGCAAAAACGAAGCTATCCAACTCGTCTTTTTCGTGCTATTTTACCATATTTCAATTCTAAAAGGCGCATTTTTGAGAGTTTTAAGCTTGTTTTTGATGCTTCCGACGCTATTTTTGGCGACTTTTGGTCGCTATGTAGCGTGACCTGAAAAAACACACCGACCACATTCGATCAAAAATGTATGAACACATCAATTTTTGCATAATCATTCAACATTATTCATATTAAATGCATATTTATACCGCATATTCATTGCGCTCCAAGCATAAAAAGCGCTCGTGTTGGCTTGTTTGCACAAAAAACGCCACTCCACCAAAGCGATATATTATGAAAAAGGAGAAAAAACAAAAGATTTGCAAAAGCTATTGACAATTGCATATTTATGCATTATAATATGCGTGTATCAAAAATCAAAATTCTATGGAGGAATTTTATCATGAAAAAAATCGTAAGCATTATGCTCGCAGTCCTGATGATGGTCGGCTGCGTAGCTGCCTTCTCCGCGTGCGGCAGCCAAAATAAGATCATCGTACAAACCAATGCATTCTTCGCTCCCTTTGAATATTACGAGGGTGACAAGATCGTAGGCGTTGACGTTGAGATCATGACCATGGTTGGCGAAAAGCTGGGCAAGGAAATCGAATTTGTAAACGTTGAATTTTCCGCTATCATCGATAACGTAAAAGACGGCAAGGTTTGTGACGCGGGTGCCGCCGGCATCACCATCACCGATGAGAGAAAAGATAAGGTTGACTTCTCTACTCCCTACTACACCTCTGTTCAGTACGTTATCTTTGCAAAGGACAATGCAGACATCGTTACCAAGACCGTTGACGGCGTCGAGTACATCGTTTGGGATGCACTCGCAGGCATGAAGCTCGGCACTCAGACCGATACCACCGGTTGGATCTACACAGACGGCGAGATCAACGCAACCGAGGATAACGACTACGGCTATGCAGGCGTGCTCTACGGCTCCGGCGCTACCAATACCAACTACGACAACGCACAGCTGGCTGCAGATGCGATCACCGCAAACCAGATCGATGCCGTAATCATTGACGAGCTCCCTGCTCAGTTCATCGTAAAGAATAACGAAAACTTCAAGTGCGTTCCCCTGTACTATGCAGGTGAGACCGACGCAGAGGACGCTCCCGTTGTTGAGGAATACGCAATTTGCGTAACCAAGGGCAACAAGGAGCTGTTGGATGCAATCAATGCCGTTCTTGCCGACCTGATGAAAAAGGATGAAAGCGGCAAAACCGAGGTTGAAAAGATGGTTATGAAGCACATGGGCTTCGAGGACTGATCGGCCAATCGTTCTCGCTAATAAAATAAAAATATCACAATGCGAAAAAGAACAATGCACACGCATCGTTCTTTTTCGCGTTATGTTTGAAATAATAAAGGACTGAATATGAATTTTATTGATAAGATTGTTGAGCTGTTCAGCACACAAAAATACATGAGCAGTATTTTTGAAGGCTTAAAAACCACGTTGATCATCTCGGTTTTGGCAGCGCTGCTCGGTTTACTTTTGGGTACGATCGTGGCAATTGTCACCATCTCCAAAAAGACAGCTTGGACACGGATTCCCAAAATCATTTGTAATATTTACATTACCATCATTCGCGGCACGCCTATGGCGTTGCAGCTGTTTATCATGGCGTACGTCATTTTCGCCATTCGCGGCTTTCCCACCATCATTACCGCAACCATTGCCTTTGGTATCAACTCGGGCGCATACGTAGCGGAAAATATTCGTGCAGGCATTCTCTCGGTCGACATCGGTCAAACCGAAGCAGGTCGAGCGTTGGGACTTCCCGGAAAGATCACCATGATTAAGATCGTTATTCCGCAGGCGATCAAAAACGTCATTCCCGCAATCGGCAACGAGTTGATTGCCCTGATCAAGGAAACCTCCATCGTCAGTATGATCGGCATGTATGATCTGACCATGGCAGCAAAGATCATCGGCAGCGGAAACAACATGGCGAGCTATATCGTCCCCATGGCTGTAGTAGCTTTGTTCTATTTGGCAATCGTGTATCTTTTGACCTTTGCCATTAAAAAGATCGAAAGGAGATTGAGAGCAAGTGATAAGCGCTAAGAATATTTATAAGAGCTTTGGATCTCTTTCGGTCCTCAACGGTGTTTCGTGCGACATTCAAAGCGGCGAAAAGGTGGTTATCATCGGCCCCTCCGGAAGCGGCAAGAGCACGTTTTTGCGTTGCATGAATCTGTTGGAAACGCCCACCGTGGGTGAGATCTGGCTGGAAGATACGCTGCTGACCTCCGCGGATCCTTATTTGCACGACGAGATCCTCAAGGAATCCAAGACCTATGCCGGTATGATCAAAAACGGTGCGGATGAGGCGTCCGCACTGCAGACAATCAAGGATGCACAATCCTTGAAGAAGAACGAGGGTACTGCTTTTGTCAAAGCAAAAAAGGCAATTGAGCAGCAAAACGGCATTGACATCAACCTCGCCCGTCAAAAAATGGGCATGGTGTTTCAGCACTTCAACCTATTCAACAATATGACTGTCATTCAAAACCTGATGCTCGCTCCCGTTGAACTGAAGCTGCAAACCAAGGAAGAAGCAAGAGAAAACGCCCTTTCCCTTCTGCGCCGCATTGGGCTTGAAGAAAAGGCAGACGTCTACCCCTCTACCCTCTCAGGTGGACAAAAGCAGCGCATTGCCATTGTGCGCGCGCTGGCAATGAACCCACAAGTCATGCTCTTTGACGAGCCGACCTCGGCGCTCGACCCCGAAATGGTAGGCGAAGTTCTGGACCTGATCAAGGAGCTTGCCAATGAGGGCATGACTATGGTCATCGTCACCCACGAGATGGGCTTTGCACGCGAGGTCGCCGATCGCGTCCTCTTCATGGACGGAGGCAAAATCGCAGAGGAGGCTCCCCCTGCCGAATTGTTCGGCAACCCTCAAAATCCCCGTACCAAGGAATTTTTGAGTAAGGTTTTGTAAATTTTGAAGGACTTCAAAAAAACAGCAAAACAGATCGATGCAATTTGATGCATTGTATGCAAAAGCACAATTAAGATGAATAAGACTCAATAACAGAGTCAAACGACAGCCCCCTGCAGAAAAATTTCTGCAGGGGGCTGTGTATTCTGTAGACATAGATGATAATACGCTCACCACTCGGTTGGAACAGCGTTTACATAATGCCAATAGTTGCCTTCCTCTGTGGGCTGTACCTCACTATAATAGCAGAGCAGATCAGAAGCAATTTTTTCACCTTCCGGGAGAGAAACTTGCTCCCATTGCTCTTGCGTACCGTGATAGTATATGGTTTTCAAATTGGGACATTGCAAAAATGAGTCTGCTCCAATGCAGGCAGTACGATCGGAGAGTACAACACTTTCCAAGGTGCTGAAGCTTTGAAAATTCCAATCGATCTCCGTGATACAAGCAGGAAATACGATCCTATTGAGCGAGGGACAGGTACCGTATAAGGAAAGGCTCACCTTTTCAATATCGTCAGGAACAACAATTTCGGTCACTTGAATTCCAATGCAGGTCGGTTTTTGGGGAAGCTTTTCAAGGAGCGCATTCTTATTGCTCGCATTGCTATCGTTTGCCGCCTGATACAATTCATCGTAGACCTTTAAAACATCCTCTGCCGTATACCCCACCAACTCGCGAAAAGCGGACACCAGCCAATTGATGTCCTCAAGTGCGAGATTCTCGCGGAGCGCGCAAATATCTACCACCTCGCAAATCGGATACTTTTCATACAATGCCAGCAGTCCGTTCATCGACATATTTTTGGGACTCAAGAAGAAGGTTCGGAATTTATCATAGTCTTGCTGTAAAACCTTGCCCGATGCAACTTTATCCTTTAATATTTGGTCGATCTTTTGATAGGAAGCCACCGTCATTACAGCAGGAACGGGATTTTCAAAGCGCTCGACACGGATCTCGGTTACCCGATCTCCGTCGGGAGAGGTATTCGGTATTTCCAGCACAAAATCCTGCCGATACGCGGGGTTGATTTCGATCTCACTTACGTAACAGGTCCCGTCGCCGTTGGAGGTAAAGGTCAATTCATATGGTTTCCCCATCGAAATACCGTCGCTTTCCCCACTCGATTCCTCTTTATCATTGGATTGCTTATCACACGCCGCAAGCGACAGGCAAGACATGCACAGCAAAGCCACAATCGTCAACAACAAAAATCTTTTCATTCTCTTTTCCCTTTCCATCATATATCCATATATCCGTGTTCCGGAGGCAGTTTTTTACCACTTTTCATTATATCACAAAACTTCTTGATTGTCAAGGAGGCAATCACTGTTTCTCCCCTCCCTGAAGCTACTTGGACGGCATCCAACAATCCCCTTGACAATCTCTTTATTTTTTGGTATGATAAAAGTGAAAAATATTTTTGAAAAAATTCCCCAAAAAGTGTAACCTTTTTCAAAAAAGGGCGACTTATTGTGTGAAGCCCGAAAAAAAGACAGGAGAAAATTATGGAGGATTATCAAATTGTCGATCTATACTGGGCGAGAAATGAGGCGGCGATTACGGAAACAGATCACAAATACGGCAAAATGCTATTGTCCCTTTCCTTTTCTCTGCTCTCCTCGCACGAGGATGCCGAGGAATGTCTCAACGACACCTATCTTGACGCCTGGCAAGCCATGCCGACGGCAAGACCGATGTATCTTGGTGCGTTCCTCTCCAAGATCACGCGCCGCATTTCGGTGGACCGTTGGCGCCGCGAGCACCGCGAAAAGAGAGGCGGAATGCTTGCCATTACAGAGGAATTGAGCGAATGCATTCCCGATACCGATACCCCCGAGAAGGAGTACGTGCGTAGGATGCTGACACGGGAGCTGAATGCGTTTTTACAAGCGCTCCCCGCCGAAAAACGCGTCATCTTCTTACGCAGGTATTTTTACTCCCAACCATTATCGGTCATCGCCTCGGAACTTGGCATCAGCGAGGCAAAGGTCAAGGTGGTTTTGCATCGCATACGCGAACAATTGAAAAAAAGACTGGAGGCGAGTGATCTGCTATGAGACGTACGCAGGAGCAAAAGGTCGCTTTCCTTCTGGACGAGATCGGGAACGTCAGCGATGCATTTTTGCAGGAGACGATGCAGTACCGCAGGAGCGCTCCCAACGTGTGGCGCATACTGACGGCAATTGCCTGCTCCCTGCTGATTGCCGTGATCGGCATTGGAACGCTCGGTCACCTGGCAGGCTCGAACGAAACTCCCCAGTTTCCGCAAAATACACCCTCGGACGCTTACGCCTCCCTGGATGCCTACCTTTGCGGCGAGCGCGACACCCTGAAATGCGAGCCGCTTTCTCACGGAGTTCCCTCGTCGACCTACTTCGAAGAACCGCGCTTGATTTTGCAATACGAGGACGGTGCCATCCTTCAAAGCCGCGCCCTGACTCCTTATGAGGTCACGCACATTCAACACCTGATTGCAAAAGGAACGAGCGTAGGCGACACCTCGCCAAAGCTTGCCTGCCGCGTTTGGATGACCATGGGTGACGGAACCGTTATCTCTCCCTATCTCAAGCCCTCCCCCGGCAACGTAGGAAACGCCATGCTGTTCGACTACGATGCCGAGCTCCTTCCCTCCGAGGAGCTGATCTCCTATCTTTCGGATATTCTGAATTCTTAAAGGAACAGAAAGGAAGGTACACACATGAAACGCACAATGAAACAATTGTTGACGTGGATGCTTCTCGCGCTCCTCGTCCTCCCTCTTGTCGCCTGCGCTGCATCCGGCACTGAGGACTACTTGGGAGGCGATCCTGGCGGCAATTATTATCCGAATGAAGAATTTGAAAACGCCGTTGACGGCATGTCCCCCGGTGAACCGGACGGAGAGCACGAATTTGCGGAAAATCCCTTCATCAACACCGACGAGCAAAACGTCTCTACCCTCTCTGCCGACGTTGACACCGCTTCCTACACCTATTTTCGCAAGCTGGTGAACGCAGGCTACGCCTGGTCGGAGCTGAAGCAAACGCCCAAAGCCTTTCGCACCGAGGAATTTCTCAACTACTTTCGGTACGATGCCCCCACCCCCGAAGCAAGCAAGCTGTTTGCCCTGCGCTCCATGGCATTCCCCTGCCCATGGAATTCGCAAAACGTACTGCTTTCCATGACTCTGCAAGCCAAAACCGCAACGCCTGCCATGGGTCAAAACCTCGTCTTTCTGATTGACGTTTCGGGATCGATGAGCAGCAGTGATAAGCTTCCGCTTTTGCAAAACACCTTTTCCCACCTGGTGGATCATCTGAGTGCAAACGACGTCATTTCCATTGTTACCTACTCGGGGAGTGAGCGCGTGGTGCTGGACGGTTGCAAGGGAAATAAGAAGGAAACGATCCTGAATGCCATCCGTTCCCTGAGTGCAAGCGGCTCTACCAACGGTGAGGCGGGCTTGCAAAAGGCATATCAGCTTGCCGAAAAGTACCGCATTGAGGGCGGCAACAACCGCATCATTCTGGCGTCGGACGGAGATTTGAACGTGGGTATCTCCTCGGTATCGGAGTTAGAGACCTACATTGCGCAAAAGCGCGATACGGGTATTTTCCTCTCGGTTCTCGGATTTGGCACGGGCAACTACCGCGACAGTAAAATGGAGACCATTGCCGACTGCGGAAACGGCGTTTACCTTTACGTAGATGGGGAGAGCGAGGCGGAAAAGATCTTCTCTACCGATCTGTTTTCCAACCTTTACACCATAGCAAAGGACGTCAAAATGCAGGTCTCCTTCAACCCGCAAACAGTCACCTCCTACCGCCTCATCGGTTACGAAAACCGCATTTTGAACGAGGAGGACTTCACCGACGATACAAAGGACGCAGGCGAGGTGGGCGCCGGGCATCAGGTCACCTTTTGCTATGAGCTGACCCTTGCGGAAGGCGCGTTTGCCGAAGCGGCAAACTGGTTGGAGCTTGCAGTCAACTATAAGCATCCCGACCAAAGCACCTCCGTGCTCCCCAACGTGCACTTTATCGGCTCCGACTGCTACAACGCATCCCCCAACGAGGACGCCGTCTTTATGAGCGCATTAATTGAAACCTGCATGCTCTTGCGCAACAGTCAATATCTGACAGAAGACATCACAGGTACCTCAATTGCAAATAAGCTCGCACTCCTTGATCTCTCCGCGCACCCCGAGCGTGCAGAATTTTTACAGCTTCTTCAAGCGCTGAACCAAAAAGAAGAAACAAAACACCAATAAGAAGGGAGAACCGCTATGAAAACCAAGCTTTTTCACTCACTCACATTTCTTGTATTATGCGCATTGATGCTTTGCATGGCCTCTTGCAGTGCAGCCGCCAACAAGGGAGACGTTGATAACGGCTACATTGAAATGCTCCCCGGCGAAAAACCCGAAATGGGCGTACAGAACGGAGATCTTACCCTTGACAGCATCACCGCCCCCAACCGAAAGATCATCAAGACCTACAATCTGAACGCCGAAACCAAGGAATTTGACACCGTTCTTACCGAACTGCTCGCGTTGATCAACGAGCATGGCGGCTACGTGGAGCAAAATTCCATCTCCAACCACACTTACAACACGCGCGGTGAGCGATACGCCAACTACACGATCCGCATTCCTGCAGAAAAAGCAGAAGATTTTGTCGGTTCGATTGGAAATCTGCTTAACGTTACGCGCAACAGCTCTACCGTAGAGGACGTCAGTGAGACCTACTACTCGATTGAAGCCGTATTGGAAGAACTGGAGGCAGAGCGCGATTCCCTGCTTGCAATGATGGAGTCTCTCAACAGCAAGGAGGATTACAACTTCTGGCTGACGCTGCAACAACGCCTCTCCGAGATCAAGCAAGAGATTGCCGTTTATCAGGCGCAGTTGAAGAACTATGACAGCAAGGTTGCCTATTCCACCATCGACCTTTCGATCAATGAGGTGGTAGAATACACCCCCGACGCGCGCCCTGATTTTCTCGCTCGCCTTGGCGATGCCTTTGTGGGTGGTTGGACCGCGTTTGCGGAATGCCTGCAAGGAATTGCCATTGCGCTGGTTGCCGTATTCCCCTTCCTGCTTATCCCCGCAGCAGTAGCAGTTGTTATCGTGATCCTCGTTCGCAGAGCGAGAATGAAAAAATAAGAGGTTCTTTCGCAAGTCCCTTAAGCAACAGGGGTGAGTCCAATGCAAAAACGCATTTGACTCACCCCATGATTTTTTGAGGTCTTAAATTTTAAAGCTCCTTTGGTTCTTCATCCCCTGCGCTGTCCCAAAACAGGACACGCGCGAAGCCTTGGGCTTGCAGGTAGTCACGCAAGAGGACGCAGATCGCGTAAACGTCCTTCTTTCCAAAGAATTTCAAACGAGGCTCCAATGCCGCCGTGGGCGTGTCTATCACGATCGTACCGCGATAATCGGCAGGAATCGGTATGCGTTGATATTCGCTTTCCCCGCTTTCCGCGTCGTCGATCATATCCCGGATCGATTCGTTTGGTATTTCCTCCACCTCTTCCATTTTTTCGCGTAACTCCTCTACCTCCTGTGGCATAAAGAGGGAAGCTGTTACGTGATATTTGTGATAGACGAGATAGAGCTCGTCGTTGTATTCGTCGGTGTATCGACGGATCTCTCCCTCGCGCATTTCTGCAAAGCGGAGCGCCTCCTCGTCACCTTCCTCCTCTGCTTTTTTGCGCTGTGCCAAGTTCTTCTTGAAAACCAGATCAGTGTCAATGGCTTCGTCCAGGGCATCCCAATAAGCCTTGGTAAAGCGCTCGTTGCCGCGATAGGGGAATCTGCCGCCAAAGGTCAGTTTGGCAAGAGTACGGCGTGAGCAGGTTGAGCCCGAGAACAGGGAAGCGTCACCCGTTCTCGGTTGTGCGAACGCATACCAACGATCCTTTGCGGGAACGGCAAGGCATACGTGCACCTCGGAGACCGTGAATTTTTGTAATTCGCAAGCGTGCGTCAGTATTTGCGGCTCGATCTGCTCTGCCAGAACGCACAGCGACGCCACGGTGAGGATCGGTTTCTTTCCCTTTTGATTTTCGGCGCGTACGTTTCGCATCCGACGGGAGGCATCCTCGGCGATCTTTTCCCACGCTTTTTGATCCAAGACCTCAACGCGATAAAGCAGATAATTGTGGCTCGTGTGCGAGTATTCCTCCAGCGTATCGGGGTCCTTCATCCAGCAGACCTTCTTTTTTTGATACGTTGCAATCGGTGCATACGGATCTTCGTCGATGACGTCTATCGTTTGAAAATGTTTTTTTTGCGCGTTTGCCGCAATGCGGGCTGCGGCTTCCTCGCAGGAAATGCATTCGCCGATCTCAAAAAATTCGCGGCCGTGGCGCAGAGCACTGAGCTTGTCCAGTGTGTCGAGCACCGGCTTGAACGGGTGCAGAGCAAGGAGAGCACCAACGCCCGATAGGACAAGTCCGATGACAAAAGCAAACTGGTATGCATCTTCTTCTCCTCCTGCCACGGTGATAATGATCCCCGCCGTTAAGGGCAGGAACAAAACGATGCATAAAAGAGCAGCGGCAAGATTGGCGTGCTCATATAAAAAACGTTTCATACTACTTTCTCCTTTTCATGGATTGTTACCGCCTTTTTTTATATGCCATTGGAGTGACGCCGACGTAAGCTTTGAAAACACGGATAAAATAAGAGCAATCGTTAAAGCCGCATTCGTAGCACGCGCGTGTGACGTCCGCGCCCTGATCCAGCAGCGCTTTGGCAAGGGCGATCTTTTTTGCCTGAACGTAGGTTTTCAGCGGTGTTCCGACGTGTTTGCTGAAATAGCTTGAAAGATACTGCGGGGATACCCCCAACGCCGATGAGATCTCGGTAACGGATTGAATTTGCGCACAGTGCTCTGCCACATAGGTCAAAATGCTTTTTAACAGCGCGGGTGCTTGCGTCAAGGGCTTTCCTGCGGGCGACGTTTGTTCGAGGTGGTGATCGATCTCGTCCAGTATGCGCAAAAAATGGCAAAATGCGATCAATTGCTCGTTTTTACCGTCGCGAAAGCACTCATCGATCTGATACAAGCGGCGCAAAACCTCCTCGCGCCGCTCCTCGTCAAGTGAGATCCGATTTCCAAAGTGCGATGTCTGATTCAGAATATGCGTAAGAGGATTATGACACATCGCGTCCAAGGTGTGTTCGTCTACCAAAAAATAAAAGCGCTCGTATAAGCATGCCTCCCGAGGGAGTGCCTTGTGCACCTCGCGCGGATGAATGATCACAATATCGCCGCGTTTTAGTTCGTACAAGGCGTTTTCTACCATGTACTGATGATTTCCGGATACGTAAACATAGATCTCGATGTGATTGTTCAAGTGAAGGACGTGCCGATCGGGTGCGTCCATGCTTTTGCGGTGCGAAAAACGGATCGGCGGAGCGGATCGCATGGTGCAGATCTCGGCATCCAGTCCAATGGGATGATCCATGGCTAATTCTCCAATATTAAAAAAGTACTATTATTTGCGAAACAATTCCTATCAATACAAGTAATTTTATGTTATAATGATACCACAAGCATGGGAATTTGTCAAGATTTTTTTCATGCATGAGATTTTTATCTTTATCAAAGGAGCAACAGCATGTACGTTTCCATTTTCTCGGATGAATTTTATCAGGATATTTACGAGGTCCTGCCCGTCATCAAGGAGTGGGGCATGACGCACGTGGATTTTCGCGGCATGATCAACGGCAAGCCCATTGAAAAGCAGACTGACGAGGAGCTGTATGCGCTCAAGGCGGCGCTGGATCAATACGGGCTCAAGCCCGGTGTCATTCAGTCCTCTCTTTGCAAGGTGCATCTTCCCGACAGCGCGCGGCAGGCACAGGAGCTGGAAAAGCTTGAGGGCATCATCCGCGCCTCCAAAATTTTGGGGACGCCTTACGTACGCAGCTTCTTTTATTGGCAGCACGCGCAAACCGATCCCGCCTGCGGCGAGCTTGCCATGCGCCCCGATGCCTTGTCTGAGGTGTTGGATCTGTTTTCTCCCATTGCCAAGCGCGCGAGAGAGACGGGGCTGATCCTCGCGTTTGAAAACTGCGGCGTGACCCCCGATGAGATCATTTGCGTTTTGCAGGCGTTGAACGTGCCCGAGTGGGGTATGGCGTGGGACGTTTCCAATATGTTTGAGCTGCTTCCCGAGGCGCAAGGGGATTGCGTGGACTATTTTACCAAGGCACTCAAATATACCAACATGATTCACGTCAAAGCCCGCGGCGTTTCCACCATTCCCGAGCTTCCGTATAAAAAGGTTCCGTGGGATCGGGTTTTGGCAGGCGTTGCCGTTACCGGAAAGGATATGCCGATCTCGGTGGAAACGCACGTGCCGAAGGACTCCGGTCTGGATAGGATCGAGACCTGCAAGCGCGTCTACGATTATATCCGACAGAGCATTCCCGCATCCGCGCCCGGCGACATGAAATCGGCGTTGACCCCCAAGCTCCGCTTTGAAAGGCCGTATACAGACGATCCCGTTCGCATGGTGGTGGTTGGCCTTGGTATGGGCAAGAACCGTTGCAAGCAACTTTCCGAAACAAACGGCATCAGGCTCTGCGGCGTTTGTGATATCAACGGGGAAAAGGCACGCACCGTGGGTGAGACGTATCACGTGCCCTACAGCACCGATATCAACGATTTTCTTTCCGATCCAACGGTGGAGGTCATGTACGTGGTGACCCCTACGGGCACGCATTGCGATATCGCCGAGCAATGCCTGCGCGCGGGTAAGCACGTGCTCGTCACAAAGCCGATGGACGTCTCGTATGAAAAATGTGTTCGCGTTGCAGAGCTCGCAAAGGAGATGGGCTTACTGCTCGCGTGCGACTTTGATCTGCATTTTCGCGGTGCGCTCACCGAATTGAAATCAGCTGTGGAAAACGGCTTTTTCGGTAAGCTGAAATCTGCCAATATGATTCTGAATATCCGTCGAACGGCAGAGTATTTTAAGGAAAACGGACATTGGAGAGGTACGTGGAGCATGGACGGCGGCGGTGCGTTGAGCAATCAGGGTATTCACGAGATCGACCGTATTCTGACGGTATTCGGTATGCCGCAAGCGGTCAGATGCACGGCAACCACACAGACACACGCAATCGAGGTTGAGGACTACGGCATTGCACAAATGCGCTTTAGCGACGGTATGGTTGCGCGCATTTCTTCCACGACCTCCTATCCTGCATCCTCCTGGTATACGCGCTTTGAGGTGTACGGTGATCGAGGTGCGTACCTGCTTTGCTCGGGAGGCCCCGAGGGCGATCACACGTATTGGTGGCAGGACGGCAAATGGAGCGAGAATGCACCGTATCCCGCTCGCAAGGAATGGAATCAGGCCGCCGATAATTTTGCAAACGCCTTGCGGACGGGAGACCCTTTGATCGTTACCGCAGAGAACGGGATCCGTTCTCGCTATATTTTGGAAAAAATGTACGAAAGCGCACACGGAACAGAGGGTTGGGTAACGGTATGACTTGGGTAGCACAAATTTTCGGCGCTTGCGCGATCTGCTGCTCGCTGATCATCTATTCCCGAAAAGAACGGAGCAAGCTGTTGATCTTTAAATGCATTCAGGACGGTTGCTGGTTTACGCATTATTTGATCCTTTCTGCATTTTCGGCGGCGGCAACCAGCGCGCTTTGCGTCAGCCGATCGATCGCGTTCTATCACACGCCGAGCAAAAATAAAAAAAACCAATGGTTGCTCGTCCTGTATCTTGTGCTGTATGCTGCCTCCGCTTGCTTGACGTGGAAAAATGCGTTCAGCCTGCTGCCTGCGCTCAGCTCATCGGTATCCACGGTCGCGTTTTGGATGAAGGAGCCGAGGCACACCAAAATGCTTGCCGTTGTCGCCTCGTGCTGCTCGCTGTGCTATAATATCGCGGTAGCGCATTCGATCTCTGTGTACGTGGGCGTTGCAATGACGGTAACGACCTCGCTGATCTCTGTTTTTACGTCAAGCAAAGGGCAATGTGCGCAACAAAGTCAAACGAACGGTTAAAATTCGATACCGGCTATAAAAAGAAATACCAAAAGCAGGAGGCGGCGCCATCAAACGGCAGCTGCCTCCTTTGTCGCAGCGCGATTTTTTTCTTGGCAGATATTTCTGAGTGGGAAGCTTGATATTTTTCAGACATTTTTTTAAAAACCTCTTTACTTTTTTTATAAAATATGTTATCATATAGGGTGAGATAGAAATTATCATCTTTATACTATTTCACAGGAGGATAAAATTCCAATGGCTATTGAAAGAAGAAAAATTTCAATGGACGGTAACACCGCTGCCGCACACGTATCGTATGCGTTCACCGAGGTTGCCGCAATCTACCCGATTACTCCTTCCTCTCCCATGGCAGAAGTAACCGACACCTGGGCTGCTACCGACAAAAACATTTTCGGTGAGCCCGCAAGAAACATCTTCGGTGATACCGTTAAGATGATGGAGATGCAATCCGAGGCCGGTGCTGCAGGTGCCGTTCACGGCTCCCTGGCTGCAGGTGCTTTGACCACCACCTACACCGCTTCTCAGGGCTTGCTCCTGATGATCCCCAACATGTATAAGATCGCCGGCGAGCTGCTTCCTTGCGTGATCCACGTATCCGCTCGTTGCGTAGCTTCCCACGCGCTCAACATCTTTGGTGACCACTCCGACGTTTATGCATGCCGTCAGACCGGTTTTGCTATGATGGCTGAGTCCAACCAGCAGGAGATCATGGACCTGGGTGCAGTTGCTCACCTGGCAACCATCAAGGGCCGCGTTCCTTTCCTCAACTTCTTCGACGGCTTCCGTACCTCTCACGAGGTTCAGAAGATCGAGGCTTGGGACTACAAGGATCTCGAGGAAATGGTTGATAAGGACGCCATCGCAGGCTTCCGCGCTCGCGCACTCAACCCTGAGCACCCCGTTCTCCGCGGCTCCGCAGAAAACGGCGACATCTTCTTCCAGCACAGAGAGGCTTGCAACCCCTACTACGATGCACTCCCCGCAATCGTTGAGGAGTACATGGACAAGGTCAATGCAAAGCTCGGCACCGATTACAAGCTCTTCAACTACTACGGCGCTCCCGATGCTGAAAAGGTTATCATCGCTATGGGCTCCGTTTGCGACGTGATTGAGGAAGTCATCGACTACAAGCTCGCTGCAGGTGAGAAGGTTGGTTTGATCAAGGTTCGTCTGTACCGTCCCTTCGTTGCTGCAAAGCTCGCAGAGGCAATTCCCGCAACCGCAAAGAAGATCGCAGTTCTCGACAGAACCAAGGAGCCCGGCGCTCTCGGTGATCCTCTCTACCTCGACGTTGTTGCAGCTCTGGCTGAAACCGGCGTTAAGGCACAGGTTGTTGGCGGTCGTTACGGTCTTGGTTCCAAGGATACCACTCCCGCTTCCATTTTCGCTGTTTACGCAAACCTTGACAAGGCAGAGCCCAAGAACGGCTTTACCATTGGTATCGTAGACGACGTTACCGGTCACTCCCTTGAGGAGACTGCAGTTCCCGACACCGCTTCCGCTGATACCATCTCCTGCAAGTTCTGGGGTCTGGGCGGCGACGGTACCGTAGGTGCTAACAAGAACTCCATCAAGATCATCGGTGACCATACCGATAAGTACATTCAGGCATACTTCCAGTATGACTCCAAGAAGACCTCCGGTATCACCATTTCGCACCTGCGCTTTGGTGACAGCCCGATCAAGTCCTCTTACTATATCAACAAGGCAAACTTCGTTGCTTGCCACAACTCCGCATACCTCAAGAAGTACGACATGATCTCCGACGTTAAGCCCGGCGGTACCTTCCTGCTTGACTGCTCTTGGGATATGGCAGGCCTGGAGGAGAACCTCCCCGCTAAGGTCAAGTCTACCATCGCAAATAACAACATCCGCTTCTTCACCATCGACTCTACCACCATCGCTACTAAGCAGATCGGTAACGCCAAGGTTAAGAACACCGTTCTGCAGTCCGCATTCTTCTCTCTGGCTAACATCCTGCCCAAGGATGAGGCGATCGAGTACATGAAGAAGGCTGCATATAAGTCCTACATCAAGAAGGGTCAGGCAATCGTTGACCTGAACTATGCTGCTATCGACGCAGGCTCCGACGCTTACGTTGAGATCCAGGTTCCCGCAGAGTGGGCAAATGCTGCTCCCGATGCTCCTGCAGCTGCATTCACTTCCGACAGAGCTGATCTGGAGAAGTTCGTCAACACCATTGTTGTTCCCACCAACGCAATGGCCG
>JAFTKI010000008.1 GCA_017453335.1 Clostridia bacterium | reverse complement strand
TCAAGACATCCGTTCACTCCAAGGATCAGCGCGAGCGGGAAAATGGTGCCAAAGGACAATTTGGGGGTGGAAGCGACCAAGCCATAGACCACGGCAAGCGCGAAAATGCCGGCGGAGAAGATATAGCCTGCTTGATGATAGCTTTTGCGTGCTGCGGTTACAATGCAGCTGACACCGTGTTCATCCTTGTTGGCAAGGGGCTTATAAAGCGAAAAGATCGCCGCGCCGCCAATACCTGCTTCCACAAGCATGATATACGTGATAAACTGATTCAGCGAGCTGACAAGACCGTTGATCTCCGAGCCGTACGTGGTGATCATAAGTCTTGGCGTGATCAGTCCCGCGATCAATACAATGATGTGCGACAGCGCCGCACTCAAGGTATTCAATGCAAATTTTTGTGTTCTGTTCATAACGATTCAGAAATTACTCCATTCAAATAAGTCAACGCCTCGCGTTGCTTTTCCTGTAAAATGGGTTTTACCTTTTCATAATCGACCGTCACGGGCGGGAGATTCAGTGTTTCGTCTGTTACAACACAGCTCTCAAGACCAAAGGTCTTGACAATGTTTGTCAGTCTCGAATTGGTATCGGAGGAGTATTCGACGTAGAAGTTTTTCTCCAGAATAATGGAAAATGCACTGCCGTGGAAGGAGTTTGTGATGACGTATTCGGCTCCGTTTGCCAAGTATAAAAATTCGGCAGGACCGATTCCCGAAACGGGATATACGTCTTTTTTGGTGATGAATTCACGCAAGCGACCGCCGATCGTGACAAGACGCAGTCCGTGTCGGTCAGCAAAAGCCTTGGCAAAGCGCTTGAGAGCGGGCGAGGGCTTGATCGTGTAGAGCAACACGTATTTTCCTTTGGGGAGCTTGACCTTTTTGGGCTGCTTGAGCCACTCGTCACGGGATACAAGCATGGTGGGGTCGATGACTACGGGAACGCTTCTGCCCGTCAGCTCCTTGATGATCTCGGCGCCGCGCTCCTCGCGCGCACAAAGATAGGTGAAATCCGAGAGCAGAGAGGCGATCTGTTCCTTGTCGGCATCTGCTACGTTTGCCACGCCAAAAGAGGGGGCATAGGATGCCTTTTGCGCAGCATTTTGAGAAAACGCGAGGTAGTAGTTCATATCGTTTCCCGTTACAACGGGGTTCCATACCTGATCGCTGCCCACGATGATGCGGTCGTACCGAGCGGCAAGTTCTTGCATCTGCTCGGTGGTTTCGATCGGAACGGACGGGAATTTGTTCAGCTGCGCTTCAAATTCCTTAAACGAAGGCTTTGAGCTTTTCACGAAGAGCTTCGCGACAAGAAAAACCAGCCTGCTTTTTAAGCTTTTGGGGGAGACACGACGATGATTGACTTGGGGAGGGATATAATTGATGACATCGACATCAATGCCCTTTTCTCGGAGCGTTTGATAGAGCGCAAACATTTGTAATGCCGCCCCGTGGCTGGGGGAGCCGGGGAATGTTAGAATTCCAACTTTCATGATAAATCCTCTTTGTGATTAAATTAATCGGTTGATTTTAAATGCTTGATATACAACCCTGCGTATACAATAGGAAACATAAAATTCAAGAGATTTGCCATGGGAAGGGTAAAGCTGAGGGCAACCACGGTCAGCATGGGCAGATATTCCGCGAACGTGTGACGGCGATTGCTTCCGTTAAACAGAGTAAATGCAAACGCTAACATGAAGCCCGAGAGCACAAGTCCACCGCCAAAGAGGTACTGCAACGGCATGCAGTGTACGTTACAGTTAAACATGCCGACACCAAACATGGCGGAACCAAGGTTTTCAAGCCACATGGGAAGAAACTTGCGGATGATTTCGGTTCGGTTGTTTGCGGTTGCCATATCGGCGTCCTTAAATCTTGCCAACAGCGTATCCCAAACGTCCGGCAAAAAGGTGGTGACCAAAAACGCACCGATCACGATCAACACAACGGTCAGGATGAGCGATTTGAAGTTGCGCTGTGAGAGCAGATACAGCACGATCCATACAAAAAGAACCAAAAGGAAGGTACGTGACAGACCGATCAGCGCCACCGCAATGCAGGCGACCGTAGAAGCCAACAGCAGCAGCTTTGTTGCTTTGGAGGTCTTTTTGCGGAACAGGAGCGGAATTGCGGTTGAAATGACCGTCAAAGCAAACATACCGAAGTAGTTGGGGTCAATGCTGACGTTCATGATTTCTTCATCCGTGTACTCGGTGTTTGTGGCACCCAGACGCGTGCTGAGGTTCAAAAGGTCGGTCATGTCATACTCGTTCAGCGTTGCAAACAGCATGATCAAGCCAACGGCTGCGGTTCCGAGTGCAAAAAACAGTGCTAATTTTGAAGAATTAAACTCCACCAGATCCGAGAACAGGAGCAGGATTAAAAAGACACCGGGAATGACCATCATTTGCACGAGCCCCATCTGCCCGAAAAACATGTTTTGCAGGAGCGTAAACATAGAGACTGCAAGCGCGGCAAGGAGATTGCCGCCGCGCAGCTTCAACTGCGGAAGCTTGGGGATGAATTTGGCAAGATAGATCAGGGTGATATAGTTACCGGGAAGTCCTACGTACAGCGGGAAAAAGAAGCACATCAGATACGTGAATTTTTCGAGGGGCAGCACGACCGCACCCGCGAGCGCGATTGCAACAAAAATATATTTGTTGATGGCGGTTCCGTTCACGTCGCGCATCACGAGCAATACGGTTGTTGCCGCAATCAGAAGCACCAGACAAATCGCCTGAAAGCGTTCCTTTGTGATCACAACCGTGCCGCGGCCGCGGCTGTTGCCGTTGATATATCCGTTTGTCATACACGTTCCTCCGTTAGTGATCCGCGCACAGCGCACGGAATTGCGCTATGCATTGCGCATTGCTTGGGGTATGGGACAGAAGTCCCTCGTT
>JAFTKI010000031.1 GCA_017453335.1 Clostridia bacterium | reverse complement strand
ACACGTGAGCAGTATGGTTCTCATTTTGAAGAATATCTGGTTACCCATCTGGAAAAGCATTATCACGGCGACATTCAGAAGCTTTACAAGCGTGTGCAGAATCTGAAACTGATCCGTACCGATGAGCTTTTGGAGTTAATCGAGTCCTTACGGTTCTACAAGATTGCTATGCAGATGCATTCTCTTTTTACATCCCGTGGATACGCTTTATGCTGTCCGGATCCTACCGGCTCCGGCATGAAGGCTTCCAGTCTGATGTATCCTGATCTGGCACTCAATATCCATGATCTCGCCGGCAAGGCCATTGATATCCTTTCCGGTTCCTCCACTTTGATCACCGGTGCCAACCATTCCGGTAAGACTTCCTATCTGAAAACTGTCGGACAGGCTCTTATGATGGCACAGTTGGGATTCTTCATTCCTGCGGAATCCTACAGTTATCAGCCTTACCATAACGTATACACGCTGTTCTCCGCCGGTGAGGATTCTTCCATGTCCGTGTCCCGTATGGGTGTGGAGATTCAGAAACTGACATCCATTCTTAATGATTCCACATCTTCCGATCTGGTACTTATTAACGAACCGATGACAGCCATTAGTTTGAAACAGCCGTGGGCTGTTGCCCACGTCTGTTTCACTTTTTAAAAGATCTGACTCCTTAGCCGCTTTTTTCTTTGACCATACAGGCGCAAAGAAATAAGCTTACAAAAAAGAAACGCCGAGGTTTATTTCGCCCTCTGCGGAGGGCGAGGAGGCTTACGCAGCCTCCACCGCGCAAACTTTTGAAAAAGTTTGATCAAAACTTTTAGAAAAAATGATGATAGCTGTTAGTTTGAAACAGCCGTGGGCGATCGCCCACGGCTGTCGTTTGCTTTTTATCTCGTTTCTCCAAGATCGGGTTTGTCGAAAAACTCAACGTACAGGCGATTGGTCGCATCCGACTCGAATACGATTACCTCGTTGTCACCCTCGTGCAAGAACGGCGCGGGAACATACAAGGACTTCTGCGGTCCTGCAGGATTGAAATAGCGTCCCAGATTGTGTCCGTTCACCATCACAAAGCCCTTGGTAAAGCCATCCAAGCGCACAAAGCTGTCGCAGGGCTTCCCTTCCACACGGAGTCTGCCACGGAAGAAGGTCGGTCTTTTTGTCGGAGGCTCGTCGCCCGGCAAAAACTTCAAGCCCGAAAGATCCTCCATCGGAAGCGCGTACTGATCCCAGCCGAAGTGATAGAAAGGACCAAAGCGAATGCCCGAAACACCCTTGCGGTCTCTCATCATAGGTCCGTAATTGACACGTCCCATGTTTTCCACGAGAATGTCAAGCTGTGCCGTCTCACCGTAGCCGAGAGAGAGCGTTGCAAGCTCCTCATCGGGAAGCGGCGCCCAGCGCTCGTAGGTCTTGCGGAAATTGCCGTTGACAAAGATCTGCGCGCGATCGTGTACCTCGTTGAAGAGAATGGGACGCTCCTCGCGTGGGCCCTTCACCTCGGTGCGGTACAGAATATATCCGAAGTTCTGACCGATCTGCTCCATCGACTTGGGTGCCGCCGTATGCACGGGCTTGGAAAGACGGTCAAGATTTTCAAACAGATCGGCTTGCTCGGTCAGATACACTCTGCCGTAAGCCGCCTTGGGCGTGTCGGTTGCCGTCATGGGCGGCAGCTTTCCGAAATACTCCTCGAACAGCTCACGCAAACCGTAATACAAGGGAGTGCGGTCGCCCGCCTCGCTCAGCGGCGCGCAATAATCGTAGCTGGTGATGGTTGGCTCCAGCGTTTTGGTGTGATTGGAGCCGTTGGTAAAGCCGAAGTTGGTGCCGCCGTGGAACATATACATATTCAGCGATGCACCCATATCCAAAAAGCTGCGGATCGCGGAAATCACATCGGCAGGATCCTTTTCGTGGTGCTTTTCAAACCAATGGTCAAACCATCCGCACCAGAATTCGCCGCACATCAGGGGTTGATTGGGGCGGTATTCCTTAAGCGCGGGGAAACGCAGCTTGGGATCGGCTCCGAAGTTGGCAACGGCAAGGATACCGTCCATCATTCCGCCGTTCATCATGCTGTAGCAGGTACCGTCGGAGGTAAAATACAGACAATCCATGTGGTTTTCGCGGTAGATATCGGCAATGGCTTGCAGATATTGCTTGTCGTCACCGTAGCTGCCGTACTCGTTCTCAACCTGCAGCATGATGATGTTTCCGCCGTTGGAGGCAAGGTAGGGGCGAACGCGTCCCAACAGCTCCTTGTAGTAGCGGCGCACCTTGGACAAAAAGGTTTCGTCATAACAGCGCAGGGGCAGATCCTCGTAGGAAAGGATCCAAGCGGGGAAGCCGCCAAACTCCCATTCGGCGCAGATATAGGGGCCCGGGCGCAGGATCACGTACAGTCCAAGCTCCTGTGCGGTCTGCAAAAAGGCTTCGATATCCAGCATTCCCGAAAAGTCAAACTCGCCCTCACGCGGCTCATGCAGATTCCAGCAGGTATAGGTCTCCACCGTGTTGAAGCCGCACTCCTTGAGCTTGAGCAAGCGGTCATACCAATATTCACGCGGAACACGGAAATAATGAACGGTTCCCGACAGAATCAAAAAGGGCTTGCCGTTCAGATAAAATTGCGATTGATCATAGGTTAAGTTGCTCATGGTATTCTCCTTTACGGATTTCTGTGCCGTTTGGCTACATCACCATTATATCAAACATTTTCCCGAAATACAAGAGGAAAATCGGTTTCCAAGCAGAAAAAAACCTCGCAAAAGAGAGACTCCTTTGCAAGGCTGTGTGTAAACCAATGGTTATAAGTTGTTAATTGGCAAAAATTTCTTAGTCACATTTCTCTTTTGTGGACACCTCATCCGTCGCCTACGGCGACACCTTCTCCTCAAGGAGAAGGCTCTCAACAGTTCCTGCCCGTGAAATATTTTGCAACCATTTTTAGTTTGTAAAATTATTTTGCAATAACCAACGTAGAGTTCATTTCCGAGCGATTGCTTCTTGGAAGCCTTCTCCTTGAGGAGAAGGGGGACCGCAGCGAGGTTCCCCGAAACGAGTTTACGAGTTTTGGGGATTCTCGAATAGCGGTGGATGAGGTGTAAAAAAGTGGCTAAGAGTTTATATCAGCAACAGACTGTTGCCTATTGTGAATTTTTTATCACGTCCACTCGGAAAGCTTCAAAAAGCTCTCCCTGCTGCCTGCCAGATACAGGATATCATTTTTACGGAATTCATACTTGGGGCCGATCGTCTCCACGACCTCGCCGTTATTTTCCACGGCAATGATGTTGAGTCCGAATTCATGGCGAAGATTCACTTCCAAAACCGTTTTTCCGATCGCCGCCTCGGGAACCATGACCTTGGAAATGTTGACCTTTTCGCTCAGCTGTACGTAATCCAGCGTTTGCGAGGTCTCCAAGCGGTGCGCCAAGCGGATTCCCATATCTCTCTCGGGATAAACCACCTCAGCCCCCAGCTTTTTGAGAATCTCACCGTGCTCGATGCTGGTCGCCTTTGCGATCACCTTCGGCACACCGATCGAAACGAGATTGAGCGAGGTCAGAATCGAGGTGTCGATCTGGCTGCCGATGCAAACCACCGCTACGTCACAGTTCTGCATCCCCGTTTCCAAAAGTGTCTTTTTATCCAGACCGCGCACAATAAACGCATTTTCGGTCAGATCTCTCGCCATCGAGATCTTTTCCTCGTCGCGGTCAATGATGATCATATCGGCACCTGCTGCGTGAAGCTCCTCGGCAAGTGCCAGTCCAAAGCGTCCCAATCCAATAATGCCGTAGATCGTTTTTTCCGATTTTTTCTTTTTTCCAAACATTGCAAAAACTCCTCCTTATCCAACCGTCAGATTCCCCTCGGGGTAACGAACACGCTCACCGCGTGAGAAATACCACACCGATGCAATGGTCAGGGGTCCGAGACGTCCGATAAACATCACCAGCATCGAAACCACCTTGGATGCAACCGAGAGCTGTGTGGTGATTCCCGTGGTAAGTCCTACCGTTCCGAACGCGCTGGTCATTTCAAACAGGATATCGCGCATCGGAAGGTGCGGCTCCAGCGCCATCAGCGCAAAAGACGCCGTCAGGATCACGGTCAGCGCCATCAGAACGATGGTTGCCGCACGGCGAAATGCGTCCTTGGGAAGCGCATAATGGAATGCCTTCTCGCTTTTGTTGGTCGCCGCCGATTTCAAGCCCTGAAACAGCGCAAACAAAGCACTGGTTTTGATACCGCCGCCGGTCGATCCGGGAGAAGCACCGATAAACATCAAAACGATCATCACAAGGATTCCCGCGTTGGAGAAGGTTCCGTAATTGCAGGTAGAAAAGCCTGCGGTACGGGTGGTCACGCTTGCAAAAAAGGCTTCCAGCCAAGTGATATCCTCGGTCAGATACAAAAGACCCGTCCCCAACACCGTCAGCACAAGGCTTACCGAAAGCACGACCTTGGAGTGCATGGAAAACCGCTTCCAACGCATCCGCTCGGTCCACATCTCCTTGATCACCAGAAATCCGATACCGCCAAAGAAGATCAGCGCACAGGTGATCAGATTGAGCATCACATGGTCATGATACGGGATCAGGTTCTGCCCGCCGCCAAGAATGTCAAAGCCCGAGTTATTGAATGCTGCAACCGCGTGGAACAGGCTCAGCCCGATGGCGCGCGGTACGGGAAACTCCTGTACGAAAACAATAAAGCTGAGGATCGCGCCGATCAGCTCGATGGTCAGCGTGGTAACAAATACGTCACGCAAAAAGCGAACCACTCCGCGTCCCGAGTCAAGACTCATCGCCTCTCGCACGAGATTACGGCTTTTGAGGTCCATTTTCCGACCGATCAGCAGGATCACACCCGCGCTCACTGCCGTCACGCCCAGACCGCCGATCTGTATCAGAAACGCTAAGATCGTTTGTCCCACGGGAGTAAAGGTATCGTAAGCATCCACTACGACAAGGCCCGTGACACAAACCGCGCTGGTGGAGGTATACAGCGAATCGATATAGCTCAATTCAACGCCCTCACGCACGCTGAAGGGCAGCTTTAAGAGCAGCGAGCCCAACAGGATCACGAGAAGAAAGCCGACCGCGATCAGCCGTACAGGGGATTGTCGCTTGATAAAGCCAAACAATGAAAAACCCTTCCTTCCCAAAAAATCAATCGGTTTTACGGAAGCTGAAGCTGCTCGCGTGCCATCTTGTCACACTCGGTAACAACGCGGAAGGCAAACATTGCCTCCTCCAGCGTGGGCGTTCCCTCGCTTCCGTTTTCAATCATATCGATCAGACAGCAAAGCTGTGCGTACATATCCTTGTATTCACCTTCAACGTTGATCTCCTGTCTGCCGCCGTCGTTGGTGTACAGCTCAAGCAGGTTGCCCTCCTCGCGGAAAAGTCCGCGGTTCTCGGCAAGGATCAGGCGCATTCTTCCCTTCGTACCCACGAATTCCTTGAGGTTCTCGGTTTCGATGGTAGATGCCCAGCAAGCCTCATAATGTGCCATACCGCCGTTGGACAGACGCATCTGGATCATACCGTAGTCATAAGTACCCTCGGGAATGGTGGGATCGATCACAGCACCCTTTCCGCTCCATTCGGTCACCTCCAGCCCCGTCATCCAACGGATCACGTCAACATAATGTACGCCGCAATCCACAATGGGCGAGCAAGAGCTGAGCAGGTTCATATAACGCGGACGGTCGAGAATGTGGTGATTCTGAGCCATGCGAACCAGTCGGATATCTCCGATCAAGCCCTCTCGGATCAGCTCTCCCGCCTTTTGATACAGCGTGTTGTGACGCAAAATATGCGCAATCAGAACGCAGATTTTGGATTCCTTTACGGCGCGACAGAACTCCTCCGCCTCCTCGTAGGTAGGCGCGATCGGCTTTTCGCAAACCACGTGCTTGCCTGCCGCGATACATGCCTTAAGAATATCAAAGTGCGTGTTTGCATAAGTAGCAACGATCACGATATCCACGTCGTCGCGCTTGATGAATTCGTGATAATCGGTACCGCACTCCACGTGATTTCCGCCGCTGTACTTTCTGGCACATTCACGGGCAAGCTCAATGTTGAAATCCACCACAGCGACCACGCGAATGTTCTCTCTGAAGCAGATATCGTGCAGATGCTCCTGACCGATGTGACCGCAACCGATCACAACTACTCCATAGATCTTCTTTTTCATGATAATTACACTCCGTAATAATTATAAAATGATATACAAAGTTATTATACAATAAAGAGCCGCGCTTGTCAAGACCTCCCCTTTTACTTGCTACCCATACATTTTTTTGTTCCGTACCTATAAGAGCTTACGTTTTCTCACAAGCGACCAAACACCACCAAGCATGGCGATCATCCGCCATAAGGGAATCTTGCAATTTCAGGCGGCTCTCATTAGCCTTCCCCAGCGGGGAAGGCTTTTTGATCGTGCGTAATTTTAAATTAGTGCGCCTATCTATAGATCGATTGTAAAGGCAAAAACTGAAAACAGTTATGTTCACCCGTGACCAAGGAATCATCCTGTGTCTCCCCTTTGCGACACGTAAACCCGATAAAATACGTTTTTCCATTTTCTGCGTTTTCGCTCTTGCATTTTTTCAAGTTTATGTTATAATAGACTTGTAAACTATAATCATCGGGAGGAATCACAGATGAATAAAGAAAAACTGTTGCAAACACAGGTCTGGATCCGCGAGGAGCTGGATCGCTGTGTGAATTTCTGGCTCAAGGGCGGTATCGACCGCGTTCACGGCGGCGTTTACACCTGCCTCGACCGCGAGGGTAAGGTCTTCTCCACCGATAAGAGCGTTTGGATGCAAGGCCGTTGCGCTTGGATCTTCTCTTGGCTCTGCCACCTCTACGGCAAAAAGCCCGAATGGATGGAAGCCGCAAAATCCTGCCTTGACTTTATGGAAAATTACTGCATCAACCGCGAAGCAGGCGACCGTATGTACTTCACCGTTACCGAAGACGGTAAGCCCCTGCGTCAGCGCCGTTACTTCTACTCCGAGTCCTTCTACGCAATGGCTAACGCCGAATACTATGGACTGACCGGCGAGAAGGTATACCTCGATCGCGCTCTGCGTGCCTACAACACCTACTGGGATCTGTGGCACGGCGCTCCCGACCCCACCGGACTTGGCCCCAAGACCATTCCCGAAACCCGTAGCGGCCGCGCGTTCGGTTTCCCCATGATCTACCTCAACGTCACCGCCGTTCTCTCTCGTGTTGACGATACCCATAAGGATCTCTACAACCAAAGAGCCGACGAGTGCGTTCACGATATCTTTGCATACCACGTTCACCCCGAGCTCAAGTGCGTTCTTGAAAACGTGGCTCCCGACGGATCCGCTGTTCTCAACTACACCGAAGGCCGCTTTGTAAACCCCGGTCACGACATCGAAGCCGTTTGGTTCCTCTTGGAGCGCGCAAAAGAAACGAATGATAAAGAGCTGGTTGCAAAAGCCGAGCAGATCTTCAACTGGGCGATCAACGCAGGTTGGGACCACGAATACGGCGGTCTGCTCTACTTCATCGACGCAAAGGGTCTGCCGCCCGAATCCTACGAGCACGATATGAAGCTGTGGTGGCCTCATAACGAGATCCTCATCAGCTCGATGATGCTCTACCGCGATACCGGCAAGGAAGAATACCTCGACTGGTTCTACAAAACGCTTGAGTATTGCCAAGAAGTGTTCTCCGATCCCGCATACGGTGAATGGTACGGCTACCTCCGCCGCGACGGTAAGCCTACCATGCCTCCTTGCAAGGGCTCTACCTTCAAGAGGCTCATAGTT
>JAFTKI010000030.1 GCA_017453335.1 Clostridia bacterium | reverse complement strand
GATGTGGAACACCAAGACGCATCGCTACGCTGTAAGGCTCGAGGATGTGGAGGAATACCTACGCAAGAGCAGACAAGAACTGAGAAACGAGATTCCCGTGGGCAAATTCAACGCCAAGCCCACAAAACAGACGGTATCGGTGAACAGAATCCCCATCGATACCGTCGCCCTGACGGGTTGCTATATTTCACTCGAGGGTGAAGCCAAAGAGGCATTCAAAGCCTTTGTAGCAACCCGTCTCAGATACATAAATGACGCGCTGACCGTCAACCAAGTTGCCACTGCCATCGGTTACTCTGCACATATGGTGATCTATCACATCGAAAAGAAGCACCTCGAAGCCGTCAGGATCAGTGGCAAATACATAATAGCAAAACCCTGCCTCGTCGATTTTATCGCATCCGACCAAGCCTTCGCTATCGTCAACAAATCCACGTGGCACGTGAATACTATATTGAAATTCAAGGAGAAAAGCGTTAAAATTAAGAGCAAACCACTCTAACGAAGGGTTATATCTAACCAAATATCTAACGCGAGATGCCGAAAAGCCTTACTACATAAGGGTTTTCGGCATTTTTACTTAAACGGAAAATTGCGAGAAAAATGCGAGAAATTGGGCAAAAAAGCGTGATTTTTTTCGTTTCAGCCTTCAATCAGAAAAACTCCAAAAAACGCGAAAAGCCTTGAAAACACTGGGTTTTCAAGGCCTTCGAATGTGGCGGAGGGTGTGAGATTCGAACTCACGTGAGATTGCTCTCAAACGGTTTTCAAGACCGCCTCGTTATGACCGCTTCGATAACCCTCCGTATATGAAACTGCTTTTCAGCAGGAATCATCGGATATTTAATTTTTTAGATATTTGGTTAGATGTGAGATTTTTTGTTGATTTCGGAGTGCCCGAAAAGGCAGGCGTCGCAAGGCTTTATGCGATTTCTGCGTCCGTTTCGGTCGCAAGATTTCAAGACTCGTGCCCTCCGTCGTCGCATAGTCGAATCATACGCAGAGATCTTCTCTGCTTCGATTCTCCTTGCTTTGGACGGTATCGCTGCGTCAAAACGATTCTCAATCGTTTTGGCTTGCTCACCCGTTATGACCACTTCGCATACCCACCCGAAGATCGACAAGCTTGCTTGTCAGGCGCAGGGTGTGGGTATCTTCACCGCAAGGTGAACTACCCCTCCGTGATGCATACTATGCATATTTTTGTTTGCGAGTTTTTAAAGATTGTTTCGGCAATCTTGCTCTTGAAAGCTCGACTTTCTTATTTTACCATATTCCGCTCCCGTTGTCAAGCAATTCGTTCAAAAAACCGAAGATTTTTGTGCTTTCAAAAATCTTCGGCTTTGACCTGATCATGCCTCGCCCGTCAAATGTACCGTTTGATAGGTATGCTTGACCGCAGGCAGAAAGATATTCAGAATGTCGCTCGTTTTGATCTTCAAGCTGGTCGTGTTTACGCAAGGGTGACAGCCGATGTAGTCATCACGCAACAGGTCCTCGTCGATCAAAAGCGTCACTTCCCTCTCGGTGTCGTTCATCAGTCCCATCACGCTGACAGCCCCCGGGTGGATATCCAGATATTTTTCCATGTTCTCGGCAGATGCAAACGACAAACGCGCCGAGCCGATCTGCGCCGACAGCTCCTTGGTACGGAAAGGCTTGTCGCCCGGCATCAGGAGCAGATAAAAAGCGGTTCCCTGGCGATTGCACAAAAACAGATTCTTGCACATTTTGGTCTCCAATGCGCTGTCCACCGCAATGCAAGCCTCCATCGTTTCAGCCGCCTCGTGATCCACGCGCTCGTATGCAATATTCAACCGATCCAAAAGATCGTAGGTGCGCACCTCGCGCGCCTCTCTGCCCGAAACATCCTCGGGGCGTCCGTTCATTCTTGTCATGTCCGACTCCTTTTCCCAACGTTTTCCTTTATTATATCACCCTTTGGGTTCGAAGTCAAGTCTTCCCCATCTTGACTTTCCATGGAAAATCCTCTATAATAGAGGTAGAAATCTGACCTTAAAAATTTTTTTGAAAAATTTTGCTAAAATGTGTAACCAAACCGCAAAAAGGGCGACTTATCAAGTGAAGCCCGAAAAAGACAGGAGATTTTTATGGAGGACCACAAAATCGTTGACCTTTACTGGGCGCGCAACGAGCAGGGAATTGCAGAATCCGATCGGAAATACGGAAAAATCCTGCGCTCGCTCTCCTTTTCTCTGCTCTCCTCGCACGAGGATGCCGAGGAATGTGTGAACGACACCTATCTGGATGCGTGGAACGCTATGCCAACCGCACGTCCTACCTATCTGGGTGCCTTTCTTTCCAAGATCACGCGGCGTATCTCGATCGACCGTTTTCGCGCCGACCACCGACAGAAGCGCGGCGGTATGGGTATGATATTGGAGGAGCTGAGCGATTGTATTCCGTCACCCGACAATGTGGAAAGAGAGTATGAAAACCGACGTCTCACGCGTACTCTGGAAGCCTTTCTGTCGGCACAAGCCCCCGAGCGGCGCGTCATCTTCGTGCGCAGATACTTCTATTCGCAGTCGGTAGGCGAAATCGCCTCGTCACTTGGATTATCCGAATCCAAGGTCAAGGTAACGCTCTATCGCTTGCGGGAAGCATTACGCCAAGAATTGGAGGAACAGGATCTATTATGAATGACCGTATGCAAAAAAGTGAATACCTGTTCCGCGAGATCGGCAACATTCACGACCGATGGGTGGTAGAAGCGCTGACCTATCAACGCAAGCGCTCGCCTGTACCTCGCGTGTTGATGATCGCCGCCAGCGTGGCACTGTCCGCATCGCTCCTGGTTGCAACGCTCCTTGTGGGAATGAAGCAGCTTCTGCCCTTGGGAGATCATACAAACACAATTGGCGGAGACCAATCGAACGATGCGATTTCCTTGGACGATCTGCTCCTGGAGTGCAAAACCGATCAAAGAGCGAACTACACGGTACTGTCCTCACCCGCACAGTTGGATTATTTTTCCTCCGATGTGCGCGTGGCGTGGCAATACGCCGACAGCTCAGCCGTTTATGTGAGCCGTTCGTTGACGGAAACCGAAACACAGCGGCTTGAAAACAGCATCAAGAACAGCACCAACGCAACCTCTGCCGAACAGCCCGCCTGCAAGATCTGGATCCTTTACGGTGACGGACGCGTGATATCTCCTTATCTCCACCCCTCCATTGGAAACACGGGAGAGAGCGAGCTGTTTGACTACAACATCGAGATCATTCCCGATGCCGATTTCTCCTCCTGCCTTTCGGAAATTCTGTATTGAGAAAGGACGCTTACTATGAAACACACAAAGAACCTTTTTGCCCTTCTATTGGCGATGGTAATGACCTTCTCCTTGGTTGCCTGCTCGGCTCCCGCGCCCGAGGACAGCGGCGATATGGAAGACGGCAACAGTAACAATGCTGACAATAACTATAGCGGAAATGCGGCTCCCGAAAGCGGCAGTCCCGAGCAAGACGAAATGGGCAACGTAGGCGGCTTTGTTGAAAATCCCTTTATCGCAACTGCGGAAAATAACGTTTCCACTTTTTCCGCCGACGTGGATACCGCCTCTTACTCTTATTTCCGCAAGCTGGTAAACCGCGGCTATACGCTCTCACAGCTCAAAGCCAACAGCGAAGCCTTCAGAACCGAGGAATTCATCAATTATTTTAAATACGATCTGCCCACACCCTCGGGGAACGCTTTATTTGGCGTACAGGCAGACGTGTTCAACAGTCCGTGGAGTACCTCCTCCGTCCTGATGCGCCTTTCCCTGCAGGCCGAGACCACCGTCAATACCGAGGGCAACAACCTCGTCTTTCTGATCGACGTATCGGGCTCGATGAACTCCTCCGATAAGCTTCCCCTGCTCCAACACGGATTCCGTCAATTAACGCAAAGCCTGACCGCAAATGACACGGTTTCGATCGTCACCTATTCGGGCAAAGAACAGGTGGTTCTGGACGGCTGCCGCGGAAACGATACCGCGCGCATCCTCTCTGCGATCGATTCGCTGACCGCTTATGGCTCCACCAACGGAGAGGCGGGACTGACCCGCGCTTATGAGATCGCGCAAAAGAACCTGATCGAAGGCGGCAACAACCGCATCATCATGGCATCCGACGGAGACCTGAACGTGGGGATCACCTCGGAAGATGCCTTGAAAAGCTTTGTTTCCGAAAAGCGCGAGAGCGGCATTTATCTGTCGGTTCTGGGCTTTGGAACGGGAAATTACCGTGATGCCAAGATGGAAACGCTTGCCGACAACGGAAACGGGGTATACTATTATATCGACGGTGAGAGCGAAGTGGAAAAGGTGATGGGAACCGATCTGCTCGGAACGCTTTACACGGTTGCCGAGGATGTGAAGCTGCAGATCACGTTTGATCCCGAGATGGTCACCTCTTACCGCTTGATCGGTTATGAAAACAGACTCTTGGACAAAGAAGACTTTGAGGATGACACCAAGGATGCGGGCGAGGTTGGCTCAGGTCACGCCGTAACGGTATTTTATGAGCTGACGCTTGCCGAGGGAGCGCGCACGTCTACCAAGTCCTGGATGAAGCTTGCCGTTCGCTACAAGGAGCCCGGCGAGGAGACCAGTCTGCTCAACGAATACAGTATCGGTACCAAGAATCTCGTATCGGTGCCGAACGATGACCTGAAATTTATGGTCTGCGTGATTCAGACCGTCATGATCCTGCACGACAGCAAATACGTTGGCAATGCAAGCATCGCAGGCATTGTGGAAACGCTGGAGGCAATGGATCTTTCCCGCTATCCCGACCGCGCCGAATTTTTGAGTCTTCTGAAAAAGCTTGTTTAATGAAAGGAGTATCCCATGAAAAACCGTAAACAACTCTCGATCATTTCCCTTGTTCTGATCCTTTTGCTCACTCTTTCCCTGCTGACCTCCTGCGGAGGCGGCAAGGAAACCGCTGCCGACGGCAGTGTAGGCGGCTACGGAGGCGATACGGGAGAAAGCATGAACAGCTCCACAGCACCTTCCGATCCCGGCCTGACCGATTCCTCACTCTCCCTCCCCGATATGACGGGTAAGGCGGGAACAAAGGTGATCAAAACCTTTACGCTCTCTGCCGAGACCACCGATTTCGATACCGCGATCGCATCGCTGACTACTTTGGTCACGGAACACGAGGGTTATGTGGAAAGCTCCAACACCACCAACCAAAGTCTTTCGGGAAAAAATCAAGCCTATATCCGCCGAGCAAACTATACCCTGCGCATCCCTGCCGAGGCGGCAGATGCGTTCGTGTCCTCGCTTGGAAACAGCCTGCATGTGACCTCGAACAGCTCGACCGTTGAGGATGTTAGCGAGAACTACTATTCAATCGAAGCGCGTCTGGAGGAATTGCAGGTAGAGCGCGATTCCCTCTTGGAAATTCTCGATTCTCCCGAAACCACCAAGGATTACAACCTGTGGCTGACCGTAAAGCAACGGCTTTCCGAGGTCACACAGCAGATTGCTGTTTATCAAGGACAGCTCAACCGCTACGATAGCAAGATCGCCTACTCCACCGTCAATCTTTCGATCACCGAGGTGTTGAACTACACAAGCACCGCCGAGGACAACAGCTTTGGTTCTCGTATGTCGGCGGCGTTTTCGGAGGGCTGGACGAGTTTTGTGGAAGGCACACAAAGCTTTGCCGTTTTCCTTGCCGAAAACTTTCCCGGCGTGATCATTTTCCTGTTGATTGCAAACGCCGCCTGGATAATTCCTGTGACCATCGTGAAAAAGCAGAAAGCCAAGAATGCCGCCCGGCACAAACAGGCAAACGATAAAACAGATGCATAAAATATCAAAAAGTTTGATCAAAACTTCTTGACAAACAAAGAGACCAAGTCGCTTGACTTGGTCTCTTTTCGTTTATGGGATCAGAACAATCCCGTGATCTTACCGTTCTCGTCCACGTCGATCTTCTCTGCCGCGGGAACCTTGGGAAGTCCCGGCATGGTCATGATATCGCCCGTGAGAGCAACCACAAAGCCTGCATCCGCGCTGATCTTCACGTTGCGTACCGTTACCGTAAAGCCCTCGGGAGCACCCAGCTTGGTGGCGTCATCCGAAAAGCTGTACTGCGTTTTTGCCATACATACAGGGCAATTTGCAAAGCCGTTCTCGGTCAACTGTGCGATCTGCTTCTTGGCGATCGGTGCAAAGGTCACACCCGCACCGCCGTAGATCTTTTTCACAATTGCCTCGATCTTATCCTCAATGCTTCCGTCCAGCTCGTAGGAATAGGTGAAGTCACCCTTCTCTTCCTCGCAAAGACGTACCACCTCGCGTGCCAGAGCCTCGCCGCCCTTGCCGCCTTCTGCCCAAACGGTGGACAGAACCACGTTTACGCCCAGCTCACGGCAACGGCGAATGATCTCATCGATCTCGGCATCGGTATCGGTGGGGAAACGGTTGACCGCTACCACTGCGGGCAGCTTGTATACGTTCTTGATATTGGAAACGTGACGCAACAGGTTGGGAAGTCCTTTACCCAGCGCCTCAAGATTTTCGGTTCCAAGCTCGGTCTTGGGTACGCCGCCGTGCATCTTCAGCGCGCGAACCGTTGCAACGATTACAACAGCCGAGGGAGTCACGCCTGCCATACGGCACTTGATATCCAGGAACTTCTCCGCACCCAGATCAGCACCGAATCCCGCCTCGGTAACCGCATAGTCGCCCAGCTTCATTGCCATGCGCGTTGCGATCACAGAGTTACAGCCGTGCGCGATATTTGCAAAGGGACCGCCATGTACAAATGCGGGGGTTCCCTCCAAGGTCTGTACCAGATTGGGCTTCAATGCGTCCTTGAGCAGAGCCGCCATTGCGCCAACCGCACCAAGCTGACCTGCCGTAACGGGCTTTTCATCGTAGGTGTAAGCCACAACGATGCGGGAAAGTCTTTCCTTGAGATCGGTGATCGAGCTTGCAAGGCAGAATACCGCCATGATCTCGGAAGCCACCGTGATATCGTAGCCGTCCTCACGCGGAACACCGTTCACGCGTCCGCCCAAGCCATCGGTTACAAAACGAAGCTGACGGTCGTTCATATCCACGCAACGCTTCCAAGTGATGCGTCGGGGATCGATATTCAGAGCATTGCCCTGATAGATATGGTTGTCCAGCATTGCCGCCAGAAGGTTGTTTGCCGCGCCGATTGCATGGAAGTCACCTGTGAAATGCAGGTTGATATCCTCCATCGGAACCACCTGCGCCCAGCCGCCGCCTGCGGCACCGCCCTTGATACCAAATACGGGACCGAGAGAAGGCTCACGCAGTGCAACTACCACGTTTTTGCCAATGAGCTTCATGCCGTCTGCAAGACCGATGGTTGTAGTGGTCTTACCCTCACCTGCGGGAGTGGGCGTGATCGCAGTCACCAGAATCAGCTTGCCATCCTTACGGGGGCTTTCCTTGAGCAGGTTATAGTCAATCTTTGCCTTATACTTGCCGTATTGCTCCAGATACCTATCATCAACGCCTGCCACCTTTGCAATTTCGGTGATCGGCTTCATTTCCACCGACTGGGCAATTTCAATATCAGTCATCATAGCGATTCGTTCCTCTCAAAAAATAAATTTTGGGTATTCCCGATACGTTTATCATACCATACTTTTTCATTTTTGTCTACACTTTTTTGCAAAAACGCTTGATTTTGTCAATAAAGAAGAAAAAAGGTGAAAAATTGTTATCTTTTCCAATCTTTTGGCAACCGTCCCATGTATTCCCGAAAGGTCTTGGCAAAAAAGGACAGATTGGAATACCCGCAAGCGGCTGCCGCCTCACCAACCGTAGCCCCGCTCTCCAAAAGCTGTGCCGCGCGGGTACAGCGGTACGCATTGATATATTCCACCACGGTCTGCTTGGTTGCCGCCTTAAACTGCCGCGACAGCACGTATTTATTGACGTAGATCCCACGCGCCACCGAATCCAACGAGATCTTCTCGGAAAAATGCGACCGTATATACGAAATCGCGTTTTTCACGGTTCGGTATGCTCCGTCAACAGGCGGCACATCAACCGCCTTGACGTGTGTTTCTCTCAGTTCAATCAACATCTCCAGCGCCAACGCCTGCAAGCGTGCCGTACGGCAGACTGCGCTTGGATCCCCGTACACCTCGCGGATCCTTGCAAAAAGCGCTGTGATCCGATCGCTTCGAAAATGCGATTCAAAGCACAAACTCCCGATATCGATCCCCGCACGTCGGCAAAATTCGCTTTCAAAAATGATGCAGGAATAAACCAAGGAAGCGTTGGGTTCGGTCAGATGGATCACCCCCGAATTGACTGCCGCAAGATCGCCTTTTTCAAACGCAATACGCCGACCGTCCAAAAGCACCGATCCCTTGCCGTCCTCGCAAAGCTGCAGCTCCAGATTCTCATGCCAATTCGCCTCATGCCGCACCGTTTGCGCATCACGAAAAAGCCGATCGTGAAGCAAAAACGGCACCCCGTCCGAAAAGCGCACGTATTCCTCATATCTGTTTGTAATCATACCCCACCCAAAAGTCAATATTGTGTTATTTTATATCAAGATACGACCTTGAAAAGCAATAAAATGTCTATATAATAGTATATAGAAAAACACTCAGAAAGTCAAGGATATATTTATGTTTATCATCGCACAGATCTTTGGAATTTGCGCCATGATCGCTCTTTTTTGCATCTATCAGCAAAAGGATCGCAAAAAGCTGATCCTTTGCAAGCTCTGCGCCGACGTGGCATGGAGCGTTCACTACTTCTGCCTTGGCGCATACGGCGGGATCGTTCCTAATTTCGTGGGCATCTTCCGTGAGCTGACCTTCGTGCAAAGGGACCGAAAAAAATGGGCAAGCCACCCTATTGCTCCCGTTCTGTTCATCCTCATCAACTGGGGAATCGGCGCACTCACCTTTCGCTCTCCCATCAATATCCTGCCCATTGCGGCATCCACCTTTGTAACGATCTCGCTCTGGCTGAGAAAGCCCCGCCTGACCAAGCTGATCTTGATCCCCGTGTCACTGACCTTTTTGATCTACGACATTTTCGTTGGTTCTCACATTGGGATCGTGAACGAAAGCATCGCCATTGTTTCTATCATCATCTCGTTTCTCAAAGAAAGGAAAAAGAACCATGACTAATTCGATTTTTTCCAAGGATTGCCCCTTCGAAAAAGCCTTGACCGTAATCGACGGCGTTGAAATTACACAGCCTGCGGGAATCATCTCCTATTCCTCATGTACGGAAGCGGTCCTGCATAAGGGAGAGCAATTCTCCCGTGAGATTGCAGAGCGTCATTTCTCGGATTTTGAGAAGGAAGGCGACCGCATGGTACACGTTTCCACATTTGCCCTGATCGATGGTTTTGTGTACATGACCTACTACGCAAACACGCACACAGGCGAGGAGGACTCCAAGCACCAAACCGCGCGTCTTTCCTATTGCCCGATCGAATGTCCCGATCAAAAGGTCTTTTTGGACATTCAATCGGTGGGCGACACCTGCTCGGGGCTTCCCGTTAACCGCGTTTACGACACCATCTTCGCAAAAGCCGACGATCATACGCTTATGATCCTTTGGACAGCGCAGGTGGGCGACAATTACTATCGCCTCTTTCGCCGATTTGATCTTGTCACCAAAACGCTTGGTGAGATCGGCGTCAACCGCCTGCAGATCGGCAATACGGTCAATGATTTCAGCACCACGGGCATCCAAGCGGCGCTTGCCGAGAACGGCATAGGCTGCAAAAAGATGTACAGCGACATCGGCATGATGCAAAAGTTCACTACGCGTGAAGAAAACGGCGTGACCTACTACTACACGGGCGCATACAGCGGCGACCTCAACATGATCATCAAAAGCCGCGACTTTATCACTTGGGAATACGTTTCCCAGCCCGCCTTCCCCAATCTTTCCAAGTGGGAAAACGCCACCTATGTCCTTGGGGATAAGATCTACTATTTCGTGCGTCAGCAGGACACGACGCCCTACGGGTTCCTCACCGTGTATCACATCGACACCGACGAGTGGGAAACTCCTGCTTTGGTAGACGATTGCCAATCGCGTTCGGATTTCATTCTTCACGAGGGCGAGCTGTATCTGTTCCACGCGCCGATCGACCGCGAGCATATCGGCGTGATCCGCATCAATCAGACCAATATCGCGGGCAGCACGCCGATCCTGCTGGCAGATATGCACGGATCCTGCTTCTATCCCTTCATCGAGCGGCTGGGCGATTCGTTTGCCATGTCGTACACCGTCGAAAGGCGCCACATTCGTTTGGCAAGATTTGATCTTTCAGCCTATACCAACTAACGTTTCCATAAAAAATAGCCCCTGTCGTCTGTTCCGCAGCTCTGCGGAGGACAACAGGGGCTTTATGATGTAAAAAATTTATTGCAACACAAACAGAATGATCGCAAGCGAGCCTGCAATGATCGCAACGGCAATCACGGAAATCAGCACAGACCGCAGAACACTCTTTTTCTTTTTTGCCGTATCGGAGTCTGCTTTGGGAGCGGATTCCAAAAATCCGATCCGCTTGAGTACCGTGGAAAGCGGCTTATACAAAAGCAGTACGATCGCCGCGTTCAAAAGTGCTTTAGTCAGATTGAACGGCAGCAGGATGGTTGGGATCATGGAGGCTACGGCATCCATCGTGGTTCCCATGAAGTGCGGTGTCACCACAAGATTGGCAAGCATCATCACCGCGGTTACGGCAAACACACCCGACAAAAGACCGACAATGGCTCCCATGAGCGATTTTTTGTAGCGGTAGATCATTCCCGTGACCATCGAAAACGTGATCGAGGACAACAGATTCATGATCAACCCGTAAATACCCGTATCGCTGACCGTGATGAACTCCAAGAGCGGCACGGCAATTGCGATAAACAGCCCCGCAAACGGGCCAAACAAAAGCGAGCATAAAATGATCAAGGAATCCTTGATATCCAAGGTAAGAAACATCACAGGCACCTTGATCAGGCAGGTACAAGCATACGCCAGAGCGCAAAACATTGCAACGGCGGTCATTTTTTTGATCTTATTGATCGGTTTCTTGGTATAAGACATAAAAAATCTCCCTTCTCAGATACGGGAGACAGGCGGCAAGCAGCGCGCAAATCTCCTTTTCCCATCCGGACTTTCATAGATCAAGAACCGCTTGATCTATCAACCGTCGGTTCGGGAGTCTCACCCGATCGGCGCATTTTTATGCGTTCGCAGACTTCAAAACGAGCCGTGATCAGCCGTTTCAACACTGCCGGTATGGAATTTCACCAATCCCCAAAGAAAATTTCGTATTTACTTTTATGATATGATATTTTCGCTTGGTCGGTTCAAAAAATCGGGGGAGAAAACCTATTCGGTTTTCTCCCCAAATCTTATCGTTATTTACGCATCAATGCAAATTAAGCAAGGATGTTGGATACGACACCGGAACCAACGGTTCTACCACCCTCACGGATAGCGAAACGCAGACCCTCTTCGCAAGCGATGGGGGTGATCAACTCAACGGTCATATCAACGTTATCGCCGGGGCGGCACATCTCAACGCCCTCGGGAAGCTCGATAACACCGGTAACGTCGGTAGTTCTGAAGTAGAACTGAGGTCTGTAACCAGCGAAGAAGGGCTTCTTACGGCCGCCTTCCTTCTCGGTCAGAACGTAAACGTGTCCTACGAACTTGGTGTGAGGATGAACGGAGCCGGGCTTAGCCAGAACCTGTCCACTTTCGATCTCGTCCTTAGCAATACCACGGAGCAGTGCACCGATGTTGT